>CAYUZK010000018.1:0-51592 GCA_964449625.1 uncultured Archangium sp. | reverse complement strand
GCGCAGGACGTGACGCGACGGGCGGGGGCTCCGCGGCGTGTTGCCGAGGCGCCGGCGTCCGCAGCGCCGCTCGGGGCCGGCGCCGAGCACCGCGACGCGGCCTGGGGCCCGGAGCGTGGGCGGTCGCCCGCCGACTCCGCCTCAGTTCGCCGCGAAGGCGCCGCGCGCGAGCCTGCGCCGACGACGGGGCCGCGGGTGGACGGGCCCTCGGGCGCGGCGCCCGTGCTCGCGTCGTTGACGGGGCCAGGGAGCGAGCGGCCGTCCAGCGAGCAGCTCGCGCGCACCCCGACGATGGCTCCAGCCTCGAGGCCCGCGTTGGGTGAGGCCTCCGCGCTCGAGCTCCGCCCGCCGGCCGAGCGCGAGCGGACGTCGGGTGAGGCGCCCGCGCACGAGCTCCGCTCGCCTGTCGAACGCGAGCAGACGTCGGGTGAGGCCACCGCGTCCGCGCCGACGCCGGCGCCGGGCGGTTCGCGCACGTCGACCGAAGACGCTGCGCACGCGTCGACGACCGGGACGTCGGCGCGTGGCGCTGGTGCGGCCCCAGGCAGCGACGGGGTGGCCGGGCCGGCCGGCGCCGCGAGGGGCGCTGTCACCTCGTCGGGCGACGCCACGGGCGCCTGCGTCGGCGGGTGTGAGGCCTCCGGCGCCGCGCTCGCGAGCCTGGTGCACGCGCGCCTCGCGGCGGCCGCGGCGCGCTGCTACCCACAGGCCGCCCGTCGCTACGCGCTCGCGGGAACCGTGCACGTCTCGTTCTGCACCCGCGACGACGGCGTGACGCAGGACGCGCGGCTGCGCAGCTCGAGCGGCGCGCCGCTGCTCGACGGCGCGGCGACGGGCTGCGTGGTGGCCGCGGCGAGCCCGCTGCCCCTCGAGGCGGCCTCGCGGTGCTTCACCGTCCCCGTGCACTTCGGCGCGCGCTGAAAGGGGCCGGGCGCCATCAGTCGAGCGTCAGCTTCTCGTCGACGTCGGCCTCGGTCAGCCGCGGCTGCGGCAGCGTGTCGAGCACCGGCCGCAGCAGGTTGAGCGCCGGCGCCACGAAGCGCTCGGCCTCGGGCCCGAGCTCCTGCACGTAGACCTGCGTCACCTCCACCAGGCCCGGCTCTCGCGAGGGGAAGCTGCCGCCGCCCTCGGCGCTCCAGGCCTCGCGGCCGTCACCGCAGCGCCGCAGCGAGCCCGTCAGCCCGGCCTCGAAGCCGTCGCCCTTCGCCACCAGCGTCGGCACCAGCAGCAGCACGCCCTCGATGGCGTCTTCCCCGCCGCACACCGCGCCGAGCTCGAGCTCGCCCGGCTGCGTCCGCTCCTGCTTCACCAGGAAGTCGCGCTTCTGGTTGACGTAGCGGCGGGCCACGCGCGCGAAGACCTCGCCGGCCTTCTGCTGCGCGTCGGGGAGCCGCACCACCACCGCGAGCCGCTTCACCGCCCCCTGGTCTTCCCGGACCCAGTGGTCGGCCACGCGGGCAGTCTTCACCACGGAGCACGAGGAGGCGAGCAGCGCGAAGAGGAGGAGTCGCGTCATGGGGCGCGCACCATACCGCCTCGGGCCTTCGGTGGCCGCCGCCGGAGAAGGGCGCTATGGAAGGGGCATGCTGGTCTACCCCCATGGCTCAGTCATCGAGGTGGAGCGCGCGGTGGTGCGCACCTTCGAGGGCGACGAGATCGAAGTGCACGGCGGCGTCTACCTCTCGCCCGACGCCTACCTCGCGAACGCCGCGCAGTTCGAGCGCCTCACGCAGCACGACGCGCAGCGCGCTGGGCGCACGAACGTCGTGCCCACGCTCGTCGTCGGCGCCGCCCTGGTGGGGCTGGTGGCCGGCTTCTGGTTCGGTCACCGCGACGACTGAAGCGCCGCGACCCGTGGTGCAGACAAGGGGTTGACCGCGGCCCCTCGCGTGAGAACCTCTGCGCCCCCATGCGTTCTTCCGTGCCTTCTCCGCGACTGGTGACGCGCCTGCTGGCCGTCGCGCTCGCCGTGGGCACGATGCCCGCGCTGGCCGGGGGCTCGGGCCACGGCGACCCGGCGGCCCCGGTGGTGCTGGCCCTGGCCATCATCCTCGTGGCGGCGAAGTTCGGCGGAGACCTCGCGGTGCGGGTGGGGCAGCCCGCGGTGCTGGGCGAGCTGCTCATGGGCGTGGTGCTGGGCAACGTCTCGCTGCTGGGCCTGCACGTCTTCGAGCCCATCTCCACCGACACCTTCATCGACATGTTCGCGAGGCTGGGGGTCATCATCCTCCTCTTCGAGGTGGGCCTCGAGTCCACCGTGGCGCAGATGCTGAAGGTGGGCGTCTCGGCGCTCTTCGTGGCGCTGCTGGGCATCGTCACGCCCTTCGCGGCGGGCTACGGCGTGTCGCGCTGGCTGCTGCCGGAGCAGAGCCTCTACGTGGCGCTCTTCATCGGCGCGACGCTGACGGCGACCTCGGTGGGCATCACCGCGCGGGTGCTCAAGGACCTGGAGAAGAGCCAGACGCCCGAGGCGCGCATCATCCTGGGCGCGGCGGTCATCGACGACGTGCTGGGCCTCGTCATCCTCGCGGTCGTCACCGGCGTCATCGGCGCGGCAGACCGCGGCTCGGAGCTGGCGCTCTCCGAGGTGGGGCTGACGCTCCTCAAGGCCGTCGTCTTCCTCTTCGGCGCGCTGGTGGTGGGCCTGTGGCTGTCGCCGCGGCTCTTCCGCTTCGCCTCGTTCCTGCGCTCGCGCATGGTGCTGCTCGCCTTCGCGCTGTCCTTCTGCTTCGGGCTCTCGTGGCTCGCCGACTTCATCGGCCTGGCGCCCATCGTGGGGGCCTTCGCCGCCGGCCTCGTCCTCGAGGAGGTCCACTACGTGGACCTCAAGGACAAGGAGCACCACACCCTCGAGTCCCTCATCCACCCCATCTCCTACTTCCTCGTGCCCATCTTCTTCGTGCTCATGGGCATGCGCACCGAGCTGCAGTCCTTCGTGGCGCCGGGCGTGCTGACCCTGGCCGGGGTGCTGACGGTGGTGGCGGTGCTGGGCAAGCTCGTGGCGGGCCTGGGGGCGCGCGGCCCGGGCATCAACCGCCTCGCCGTCGGCGTGGGCATGGTGCCGCGCGGCGAGGTGGGCCTCATCTTCGCCGCCATCGGCAGCCAGCTGACGGTGCAGGGCGTGAAGGTCATCGACGGCAACGTCTTCTCGGCGGTGGTGGTGATGGTCATCGTCACCACGATGGTGACGCCGCCGGTGCTCAAGTGGAGCCTCTCGCGGCCCGCCGCGGCGCGGTGAACGGAGCGGGCCACTTCGGCCCACGCGCGCGCGTCGTGGTCTACGCTGCGCCGAATGCGCTCCAGCCCTCCGCTCCGATGCCTCTTCCTGGTCGCCCTGGCTGCCCTCGTCGGGTGCGGCGCCGACAAGACCTGCGACGAGCAGCTCGCGCCGGTCGGCCCCACGCTCCTGGCGGAGGGCATCGCCGGGGTCGCGCTCACCGAATCGAACATCGGCCTGGGGTGCTCGGGGGGGGCGGAGTCGCTCGCCGTCTACGCGGCGACGGCCCGCGTCGCCACGGAGCAGGAGGCGCGGGCGCTCGCGCAGTCGGTGACGCCTCAGCTCTTTCGCATCGACCGGCGCCACGAGACGGCGCTGGCGGCCGGGGAGTACCTCGTGTGCTCGGGGCTGTGCTCGCCGCTCACCGTGGCGCCGGGCAAGGTGACGACCGTCCACGCCGTGCGTCGGAAGAGCGGCCTGTCGGTCGTGGTCTACGACGCGCAGGGGCAGGTCGAGCCGACGTATTCCCTCTGACGGCCGCGGCCCCCGACGCCCCATGACTTGCGTCCCGTGCGGCGCCGGGTGAGATCCACCGCCTGATGGCCCCTCGCCTCCTCCTCGTCGCTGCTGCCTGCGCGCTCGCCGCGTGCACGGGCCCGGGCGAGTGCGAGGCCGGCCGGGTCTACACCTGCTACGCGGGGCCGGCGGCGACGCTGGGCGTCGGCGCCTGCCGCGGCGGCTCGGCGCTGTGCGGCGCCAGCGGCAGCCTGGGCGAGTGCGAGGGCAGCGTGGTGCCCTCCGCGGAGCTGTGCGACGGCGCCGACAACGACTGCGACGGCGCGGTGGACGAGGGCGTCACCAACGCCTGCGGCGGCTGCACCATGCTCGAGCACGAGCCGGGGGAGGCGTGCCTGCCCTGCGGCGCCTGGGCCTGCGCCGGCCTCGAGGTGGTGCTGTGCGGCGGCGGCCACGTCAACAACTGCGGCGCGTGCGGCGCGCCCGAGGTGCCCGGCCTCGCGCAGCCCTGCGTCGCGGCCAACGGTTGCCCCGGCACGACCCGCTGCGACGACGCGGGCGTGGCCGCGGCCTGCGTCGCGGCGGCGAAGAACAACTGCGGCGTGTGCGGCGCGCCCGACGTCGCCGGCCTCGACGCGGCCTGCACGACGAGCGGCTGCCCCGGCGCGCTGGTGTGCGCGGCGAGCGGCACCAGCACCGTCTGTGGTGGCGCGGGCCGCAACAACTGCAACGCGTGCGGGCTCCCCGACGTCGCGGGCGTCGGCGAGCGCTGCACGCTGGCCGGCCCCGGCTGCGGTGTGCGCGCCTGCACCGCGGCGGGCGACGACGTCGAGTGCGTCGCCAGCACCGTCGACCCCGATCTCGACGGCGTCGCCAGCCCCTGCGACACCTGCCCCGCCGTCGCCAACCCCGCGCAGACGGACCAGGACGGCGACGGCGTCGGTGATGCCTGCGACAGCTGCCCGACCGTCGCCAACCCCGCGCAGACGGACCAGGACGGCGACGGCGTCGGCGACGCCTGCGACAACTGCCCGGCCGTGCGCAACGCCGACCAGCGCGACGGTGACGGCGACGGCATGGGCGACGCGTGCGACGGCGACGCCGACAACGACGGCGTGCCCAACGCCATCGACACCTGCCCGCTGGTGGCCAACCCCACCCAGCTCGACGGCGACGGCGATGGCGTGGGCGACGCCTGCGACAACTGCCCGGCCGCCGCCAACCCCTCGCAGGCCGACCAGGACGGCGACGGCAAGGGCGACGCCTGCGACAACTGCCCGGCCACGGCCAACCCCGCGCAGGCCGACCAGGACGGCGACGGCGTCGGCGACGCGTGCGACAACTGCCAGGCCGTCAGCAACACCAGCCAGGCCAACACCGACGCCGACGCCTGGGGCGACGCCTGCGACAACTGCCCCACCATCGCCAGCACCAGCCAGCTCGACGTCGACGGCGACGGCCGGGGCGACGTCTGCGACGTGCTCCTCAGCGAGCTCAGCGCGGCGGGCGAGGGCGGCGCGGCGGACGAGTTCGTCGAGCTCTACAACCCCTCGGCGCAGCCGGTGTCCCTCGCGGGCTGGGGCCTGCAGTACGCGGCGGCGACCTCCACCACGTGGGAGTCGCGCGGCGTGTTCCCCGCGGGCGCCAGCGTCCCCGCGCGGGGGTACTTCCTCATCGGCTCCGGTGGCACGGGCGGCTACGCGGGCTCCCCGGCGGCCGACTTCCTCGCCTTGAGCGGCACGGGCACGCCGCGCGCCCTCGGCCTCGCGTCACCCGGCGGCAAGGTGCGCCTGGTGTTGCCGGGGGCCACCACGGCGCTGCCCGGCAGCGACCTGCGCGTCGTCGACACGGTGGGCTACGGCACGGCGACGGGCGGGGAGGGCGCGCCGGCGCCCGTCGGGGCCTGGGGCGCGAGCGCGCCCTACGTGAGCGCCTCCATCGAGCGGAAGGCCTCCGCCACGTCCACCTCCGCCACCATGGGCGGCAGCGAGGCGAGCGCCGGCAACGGCTGGGACACCAACGACAACGCCAGCGACTTCGTCACCCGCGCCGCGCGGCAGCCGCAGGCGACGAGCTCACCGCCGGAGCCCTGAGGGCGCCCCGGGCGTCGCACGCGCCCCACCCGCCGTGGGAAGCTGCGCGCCCGTGGGCCCCAACCTCATCGCGCTGGCCATTCCGCTCTTCTTCCTGGGCATCGGCGTCGAGCTCGCCGTCGCCGCGAAGCAGGGGCGCCGGCTGTACCGCCTCGGCGACGCCATGGCCGACATGGGCTGCGGCATCGCGCAGCAGCTCACCGGCCTCTTCATCGGCACCGCCGCGCTGACGCTGGCCTACGCGTGGCTGTACGGGCACCGGCTCGTGACGCTGCCGGGGGCGTGGCTGCCGTGGGTGGCGGCCGTCTTCGGCGTCGAGTTCGCCTACTACTGGTGGCACCGCCTCTCGCACGGCGTCAACCTCTTGTGGGCCGCGCACGTCGTGCACCACCAGAGCGAGGACTACAACCTCGCCGTCGCGCTCCGGCAGTCGGTGACGACCTGGGCCACCTCGCTGCCCTTCTACCTGCCGCTGGCCTGGCTCGGCGTGCCCCTCTTCCACTTCGCCGTCGTGCTGGGGCTCTCCACGCTCTACCAGTTCTGGATCCACACCGAGCTGGTGCCCTCGCTGGGCTGGCTCGAGCGGTGGCTCAACACGCCGGCGCTCCACCGCGTGCACCACGCCATCAACCCCGGCTACCTCGACAAGAACCACGCGGCGACCTTCTCGTTCCTCGATCGCGCCTTCGGCACCTTCCGGCGCGAAGAGGAGCCGTGCGTCTACGGCACCACGCGGCCGCTCCAGTCCTACAACCCGCTCTGGGCGCAGGTGGAGACCTCCGTCGACCTGGTGCGCCTGGCCCGCCGCGCGCCGACGCTGACCGACGCGGTGAAGGTCTTCTTCGCCTCGCCCGCCTGGCGCCCGGGGTGGATGGGTGAGGCCCCCAGGCGCGACTTCGCCACGAAGTATGACCCGCCGGCGCCGCCGGGGCTGCAGCGCTACGCGCTCGTCAACTGGGTGCTGCTCCTTGGCGGCGTCTTCGCCTTCCTCATGTGGGGCGGGGCGCTCCCGCTCGCCTCGCAGCTCGCCGTCGCGGCCCTGGTGGTGCTGAGCCTCGCCACGCTGCCGGCGCTCGTGGAGGGGCGGCCGTGGGCGCGGGCGCTGGAGGGAGTCAGGCTTCTCTCTCTTCCGGTGGCTGCCGTGGTGACCATCGTCGCGTGAGGAGTGTGCTCATGGTTCGCCAGGTTCGTCACTCCGGGGTGTGCGGCGCGGCTTACTCGTCGCGGGAAACCGGCGACCCCTGCCGTATTCGACGCCTGGACCACGTTCGTGCTCGGACTGCTTCACGAGGATCTCTCGCTCGACCAGGTCACGAAGGAGGTCCCGCGCGCGCGGAATACCGACGTCGAAGAGGTTCTGGAGCGTCTTGTTGGTGATGGTTCCGTACTCGCGAACGTGTGCGATGACCTTCCGGTCGATCTCGTCGACCGTGCGCCGTTGATACGTCACCGCCTGCCCCAGACCTCGGAGCACCTCACCCCGAAGCCGGTAGGTCGGTCTGGCGCGACGGGCAGTTTGGCGCGTTGGTTCGAGCAGGCCTACTGGATCACTCGACAGGCGCCGGAGAACGGCTTGCGCCTCTTCGGTGGTCTTCTGGAGGAGCGACGCGGCCTGCAGCGCATCGACGAACCGCTGTGTGCAGAGCCGGAACAAGATGAGCATCGCGTCGGTGTCGTCGCGCTCGTCCTCCGGGAGCCCGGCGATGAACTTCGCAACGCGCGTGTTTGGCGCACCACCCACCAGCGATACGCGAAGCTGATCGTCGGAGGCTTCGAAGACCGGCAGGCTTCGCCCAGCACGAATCATCTCCTTGTAGATGCGGTCGATGCCGCGACCCACCTCCTCGGCGTACCCGAGCGTGCGCATCGCCTTCGCCAGTGTGGGGTTTCGCGGCGCAGAAGGGTGCGTCAGCATGTTCTGCAATGTGACGCCCGAGACCAGCGGTCCGGGCGAAGTGATGACGAGCACCTCGGGCGAGTGGTCGACGACCACCGCGCCACGGCTGGCGTAGTCGCGGTGCACGACGGCATTGATGAGGGCCTCGCGCACGGCCCCTTCGGGAAAGTCAGCAACGTCCAATTGTTGTCCGCTCGGGAGCGTGATGGGCGTCAGGCTTCGACGGGCGCTGACGAACTCGAGCACGCGTTGGACCGCGATGACGAGTGGCCCGTCGATTCGCTGGATGTCCCTTGGGTCTCCACCGGGGGTCGCTCGATACTGGTAGACGATCGCTGGAGAGGGCACTGCTCCGTCGGGGGAGCACAGCAATACGTCACCGGCTCGGTTGAGCCTGTCCGTGGTGCTCCGGACGACCCCGAGCGCAGCGAGGAGGTCGCCGTCATCGTGGCGCGAGAGCCTCCGGCGGTCGTCGGGCAGCAGGGCGAGGCTCTTCCTCACGCTGCCGAGTGCCTCGGCAGCGACGTCGGCGCGGCCGCGGGCGCTCCCCTTCGCGGACCAATCGAAGCCCGACTTGGCCTCCCGGAGTCGCGCGAAGTCGACGGGGGCGAGCGGCTCGCAGGCCTTCCCCATTCGATGCGAGGCGCGGCCCTTTCGGTCAGCGTGCAGCTCGGGGCTCTCCGGCACCGAGATGAGCAGGAGGCGCGTGGCGCCATCGAAGTGCTCCTCCGCCGAGACCAGAAGCGGTGGGTTCGTCAGTTGGTAGATTCGTCGCGCCACGTCAGCCGGCGCCAGCGTCGACCCCAGGAAGGCGGAGGCGCCTGGCGTCTTGTCGGCGACCCCCACGACGAGCACCCCGCCGCGAGCATTCGCGAAGCACAGCGCGGCGTCGGCCAGGTCTCGGAAGGTGTCCTCGACGCTCCCTGGCTTCTCCTGCTTGAAGTCGAGCGTGTCGCTCTCGAAGTCGGCCGCGCGGCCACCTCGGCGAACCGCATCGAGCGCAGAGAGTGCTTCGGAAGAACGCATCACGGACCTCGAGTTTGCGATGAATTTGCGGATACCCTACACAATGAAGCGTAGATACAAACTACCCCCAAACTCCCCGCCTGCCCACGCGCCAAGCGGCTGCAACGCCTACAGAGACGTACCGAGTTGGGCGCAAGAAGGGGGCGCAGGAGCATTGCGTCGTGTCGGCTGAACACCTACAAGGCCTCGGTTTCTCTCGTCTCCCCCTCACAAGGAGCGTCGTGATGCGCGTGTCCCTCCTGGCCGCCGTGGCCACCCTCGCCGTGTTCAGCGTCGGCTGTGAGAAGAAGACCGACGCCAACACGAAGCCGCCCGAGCCCAGGCCCGCCGACGCCAAGCCGGTGGTGGACGCGAAGGCCGCCGACTCCGACACCATCCTCCTGGGCGAGGTGGGCTCGCTCACCGGCAGCGAGGCCGCCTTCGGCATCTCCACGCGCAACGGCATCGAGCTGGCCCTCGAAGAGGTGAACGCAACGGGTGGGGTGAAGGGCAAGAAGGTGGCCGTGCGCGTGTACGACGACCAGAGCAAGCCCGAGGAGGCCGCCGCGGCCGCTACGCGCCTGGTCACCCAGGACAAGGTCGTCGCCATCCTGGGCGAGGTGGCCTCGTCGAACTCCCTCGCCATGGCCCCCAAGGCGCAGGCGGGCCAGGTGCCGATGGTGTCGCCCTCGTCCACCAACCCCAAGGTGACGGAGGTGGGCGACTACATCTTCCGCGTCTGCTTCATCGACCCCTTCCAGGGCGCGGTGATGGCCCGCTACGCGAAGGAGAAGCTCGCCTTCACGCGCGTCGCCATCCTCACCGACAAGAAGAGCGCGTACTCCGAGGGCCTCACCGAGGTCTTCAAGAGCAAGTTCACCGGGCTCGGCGGCGCCATCGTGGGCGTCGAGGCCTACAGCAAGGGCGACACCGACTTCCGCGCGCAGCTGACCAACGTGAAGAAGCTCAAGCCCGAGGGGCTGTACGTGCCCGGCTACTACCAGGACGTGGCCCTCATCGCCGAGCAGGCGAAGGAGCTGGGCCTCAAGGTGACGATGATGGGCGGCGACGGGTGGGACTCCGAGAAGCTCTTCGAGCTCGGCGGCACGGCCGTGGAGGGCAGCTACGTCTCGAACCACTACTCGGCAGACGACCCGTCGCCCCGCGTGCAGGACTTCATCCGCAAGTACCAGGCGAAGTTCAAGGTGACGCCCGACTCCCTCGCGGCGCTCGGCTACGACTCGGCCATGGTGGTCATCGAGGCCATGAAGCGCGCGCCCGACCTCTCGGGGCCCTCGCTGCGCGACGCCATCGCCGCCACCAAGGACTTCCCCGGCGTGGCCGGCACCATCACCCTCGACGCGAACCGCAACCCCGTGAAGCCGGCGGTGGTGCTCAAGGTCGAGGGCGGCAAGTTCAAGTACGTCGACACCGTCGCGCCGTGACGCGGTAAGGCAGCGCTGACGATGTACGAGTTCATCCAGCACCTCATCAACGGGCTCGCGGCGGGCACCATCTACGCCCTGGTCGCGCTCGGCTACACGATGGTCTACGGGGTGCTCAAGCTCATCAACTTCGCCCACGGCGACGTGATGATGGTGGGCGTGTACGTCGGCTACGCGGTGGCCTACCTCCTCGGCCGCGAGCACCTCGGCAGCCTCGGCGCGGCGCTGCTCGTCTTCACCGTGTCGCTGGCGGCCTGCGCGGCCATGGGCTTCCTCATCGAGCGCTTCGCCTACCGGCCGCTGCGCGACAAGCCGCGGCTCACGGCGCTCATCACCGCCATCGGCATCAGCTTCGCGCTCAGCTACGGCTTCCAGCTCGACTTCGCCGTCTCGGTCGGCGGGCAGAGCATCACCGTGCTGCCCGGCGCGGCGTCGCGGCGCTTCCCCGCCATCATCCCCCCGCAGGAGTGGTTCGTGCTGGGCGACCACGACGTCATCATCTGGAACTGGCAGGTGCTCAGCTTCGGCATCGCGCTGGCGTTGATGGTGGGGCTGCAGCTCCTGGTCTTCAAGACGCGCTTCGGCAAGGCCATGCGCGCGGTCTCGCACGACCACAAGGTGGCCGGGCTCCTGGGCATCCCCGTCGACACCATCATCGCCGGCACCTTCATGCTGGGCAGCGCGCTCGCGGCGGGCGCGGGCATCCTCTACGCCATCAAGGACAAGTCGATCCAACCGCTGATGGGCGTGATGGTGGGCCTCAAGGCCTTCGTCGCGGCCGTCATCGGCGGCATCGGCAACCTGCCGGGCGCGGTGGTCGGCGGGCTGCTGCTCGGGCTCTGCGAGGAGTTCATCGTCGGCTACACCGCGTCGAGCTGGCGCGACGCCGTGGCCTTCGGCTTCCTCATCGTGGTGCTCTTGTTCCGCCCCGAGGGGCTCTTCGGCAGCGCGCAGGCCGAGAAGGTCTGACGGCCGCCATTACACCTCCGCGAGGAGCTGCGCCTTCTTCGCCTCGAACTCGGCCTCGGTGATGACGCCCTTCTGCTTGAGCTCGCCGAGCTTCTCGAGCTTCTGGAAGACGTCGCCGGCCTCCTGCTTCTCGCTGGCCTCCTTCGCGACCTGCTTGCCCTCCTCGTAGGCCTGCGCGTAGGTGGCCTTCGCCGCCTCGACGTTGAGGTCGCCCATGGTGCCGCCGGTCGACAGGTGCCGCTCCACCACCTGGCCCACGGCGTAGGTGGACGCACCCGAGGCGATGGCCATCGACAGGCCGCCCAGCAGGGTGCCGATGCCGGGGATGGCCTTGATGGCCGAGGCGCCCACGCGCGCGAGCGCGCTGCCGGTGAGCGCGCCCAGCCACACCTTGCCGGTGCTCTCTTCGTAGCCGACGCCGTGCAGCGTGCAGAGCTGGCGGATGAGGTCGAGCTGCACGGCGGTGACGGCGACGAAGTCGATGACCGGCACCGGCACCATGCCCGCGCCCACGGACCAGACGACGTGTTCCTTGATCAGCTTGTGCGCGGCGTCGGCCATGGTGGACCCCCTCGAGCGTTCGGCGTGAGGCGCCACGGTAGCAGGCGCCGTTCCTCCGGGCGTGGGCCTCGGCGTCCGCGGGCTCCGGGCCTGCCTGGAGCCTCGCCAGGCGGCCAGGCGCGTGACCTGCCGCCCGACGAAACCGCCCGGTGACGCCGCGCCCCGTGGGGCTTGCCTTTCGGCGGGCGACGCGAAAGACGGCGGCCATGCGCGCTGCCTGTGTCGCCGTCGCCCTGTTCGTCGCCCTCGCCTTCGCCGCCTGCGGCGGTTCGTCGCCTCCGCCGAAGTGCGACGCCGCGTGCGCCGGCTGCTGCGACGCCGCGGGGCAGTGCCAGTCGGGCAGCTCGACGAACGCCTGCGGCTCCGGCGGGCTGGCGTGCTCCCAGTGCGGCGCGGCGCAGGTGTGCCAGCTGGGCCTGTGCATCTCGCAGGGCTCGGGCGGCGGTGGCGGGTCCGGCGGTGGCGGCGGTACGGCGACCGGTGGTGGCGGCGGCACGGCGACGGGCGGTGGCGGCGGCACGGCAACGGGCGGTGGCGGCGGCACGGCAACGGGCGGTGGCGCAGGCACCGGCGGCGGTACGGCAGGGCGCACCGTGACGGCCACGGCCTTCGTGTCGCTCTACACCCCGGCGGGCCCGACGACGTACGCGCGCAACCTCAGCTCGGCGCCCATCTCCGTGCTGGTGGACACCGACGGCGCTGGCTCCTGGCAGAGCCGGAGCTCGACGCTCGTGGACGCCGGGGTGGTGCGCATCGACGACGTGCCCGCAGGCCGCGCGTACGTCGGGCTGGGTCGCAACTTCGTCGACTCGTCGCTCGCCCTCCTGCAGTTCGACCAGGCTGGGCTCGGGAGGGCCAACGCCCAGCCGGCGACCGCCTCCACGCCGACGACGTTCGACTTCACCGGGCTCGAGGCCTGGGGCAGCGGCCACTACATCGCCGTGCAGTCCTTCGGCGCCGGCACCAGCGCCGACGGGCTGCTCACGAGCTCGCCGGCCATCGCCGCGGGAGAAACCTTCGGCAGCGCCACGGTCGACTGGGCGCAGACACGCGAGCCGCTCATCAACGCCTCGGCGGGCGACACGGCCATCGTCACGCAGCTCTCGCCGCGCGGGCTGACGGGCTCCGGCTTCCCCTACCGGGCGGCCTCGCGGGTCGCGACGGTGTCGACGCTCACGCAGGTGAACGGGCAGGCGGCGTCGATCGCGGTGCCCTTCACGCCGACGTCGGCCACGCTGTCGCTGCCGGTCGACCTGCGCGTGCCCGACTTCGCTGCCCAGGCCCCGGCGGTGGGCACCGGCGCCGAGTTCCTCCAGGTGTCGCTCGCCGCGTCGTCGCTGCCAGCCGGAGCGGGCGCGGGCACGGTCGACCGCACGCCCGGCGTCGTCTTCATCGGCGCCGCGGCCACCGACCCGACGGTGAGCGGCGCCGCCGTCTACGCCAACCCGTACCCTTCGACCTGGGCGCCCGTCTACGAGCTGCGCGCCGTCTACCGCGCGCCCCTCTTCGCGCTGGGCCAGGCGGGCGAGCTCTACCCGCAGTACTTCGAGATCGACCACCTCGCGCAGCTGCCGACGGTGCAGCAGGCGCGCCTCGCCCCGCCGCGGCTGGTGCAGATCGCCGGCCGCGACGCGACGACGACGCTGACCTCGGTGGGCCTGACGCCCCTCGTCTCGTGGACGGCGCCCGCCATGGGGACCCCGGAGCGCTACCTCGTCGTCGTCTTCGAGCTCTCGCCAGGGGCGACCACCCTCGTCGCGACGGCCGTGGCGCAGGTGACGACGAAGCAGACCTCGGTGCGCCTGCCGCCCGGCGCGCTGCAGGCCGGGAAGACGTACGCGCTCCTGGTGCAGAGCGAGGTCCGCGGCGGCGTCGACGCCAGCGCGCGGCCCTTCCTCATGGCCCTGCCGGTGCGCGTGGCCGCCGTGGCGACGCAGGCCTTCAGCCCGTGACGGCGGCGGCGCGTGCGCCACGCGTCGAGGGTGACGGGCGCTGCGAGCAGGGCGCTGCCGCCCTGGCGTCGCCAACCGCCTGGCCTGACGCGCCGCGCGGCCCTCGCTGAGCGCGAGCCCGCCGGCCGCTGGGCGCTGTTGGGCTCGCGCTCTCAAGAGCTCGCTCGGCGCACTCACCCGGCGCGCGTGAGCGCCGCCGCGAACTCCGTCTCAGCTCAGCGCCCGCGGCCCCCGCGCCCCAGCGAGCCGCCCTTCGCCACCCACCCCTCGGGCGCGACGTCGAGGCCCGGCACGGCGTAGGCCGCCAGCCCGCCGCCGCCAGCGACGAGGGCCTGACCCTTCAGGATGGTGGTGGGGTTGCCCGGCGGCGTGGGCAGCACGCAGGTGAGCAGCGGCGCGCCGCGCCCGTCGACGGCGCCCAGCACGCCGGCGTCGGCCAAGGTGCCCGTCCAGGCGACGCCGCCATCGCGGAGCAGCTCGAAGTCGGGCGCCTGGCCAACCCAGGTGGGCGTCGCCGTGCGCAGGAGCGCGTCGGTGCGCGTGTCCACCACGCGCAGCACGCCGCGGTCCCACAGCACGAGCTCGGTGCCCGCGACGAGGCCCGTGGCCGAGGGCTGCGCGCCGATGGCGGCCGTGAGGTCCACCGTGGCGAACTGCTCGTCGAAGCGCACGAGCTTGCCGCCGGTGCTGCCCAGGCCGAAGGCGGGGCCATAGGTGGTGGCCGGCAGGAGCGCCACGAAGCGCGTGGCGAGGGCCGCGCCCGAGGGCGCGACGCGCGTCAGCTCGCCCGCGGGCGCCCAGCAGTTGGCCGAGGAGGTCCACAGCTCGCCGGTGCTGGCGACGCCGGTGCCGTAGAGGTGCCCCTTCTTGTGCAGCGTCCACCCCGGGGTACCGGTGGCGCGGTCGAAGGTGCGCACGTAGGCGTGGTGATCGTTGACGCCCTCGAAGAGCGGCACGCCCACGAGGTCGTCGCCGACGAGCAGCGGCGCGGAGATGCCGAAGGAGCCGCCGCCGTCGGGCCGCACGTCGCGCAGCGCGATGCCCGTCGTCACCTCGCGCGTCCACAACAGCCGGCCGTCTTCGAGGCTGCGCGCCTGCGTCTTGAGCTGGGCGTTGAAGAAGAGCCGGCGGCCCGGGCTGTCGACGGCGAACCACAGGCCCCAGCGACAGCTCGCGCAGTCGCTCGCCACGAGCTGGCGGAAGCGCACCACGCCGTCGCGGTTGAGCGACACCAGCTCGGTGAGCGCCACGTCGACCTCGTGGTCGGGCTGCACCCAGTGCTCCGTCGCGTAGGCGTTGCCGTCGTCGTCGACGTGGCCGTGGAAGGTGAAGGTGCGGCCGGGCGCCGGCTGGTACACCCAGCGCGGCGTCATCGGGGTGAGCGGCGGCAAGACGCAGTCGCCCTCGCGGCAGCGGCCCGGCCCCTGGCAGCTCGTCGCCGCGGCACAGGCAGAGCCCTCCGGCGCGGCGCGCACCACGCAGGCCCCCGCGATGCACACGTGCGCCGTGGCGCAGTCGTTCTCGCCGCAGGCCGTGCCGTCGGCCACCGGCGCCGCGGCGCAGCCCGTCAGCGGCTCGCAGCGCGCGGCGAGGCAGGGGTCGGCCGGCGCGGCGCAGCTCGCCGTGGCGTCCTGGTGCAGGCAGCCCGTGGCCGCGTCGCAGGCGTCGGTGGTGCAGGCGTCGCCGTCGTCGCAGTCGCGCGCGCGGCCCACGCAGGCGCCGGCGCGGCAGCGGCCGTCGAGGAGGCACTGGTTGCCAGCGCCGCAGGCCGCGTCGTCGGGCAGCACGCGCTCGACACAGGCGCCGGTGCGCGTGTCGAAGGTCACCTCGTGGCAGTCGCGCTGTGGGCACGTGGGCGCCGTCGCCACGTCGGCCCGGAGGCTCACCTCGTGCCGCGCCTCGCCGGCCCGCGCCACGAGCAGGCCCTGCAGCCGGCCGGGCGAGGTCGAGGTGACGAGCACGTCGACCAGCCGGGCCTCTCCGCCAGCGAGGCGGAGCCGGGGCTCGACGAAGAAGGGCGCGGCGGCCTCGAGCTCCACCTCCAGCGGGGCGCGGCCGGTGTTCCGCAGCTCGAGCGGCGCCCGCGAGCGCTCGCCCAGCCAGGTCGGCCCGAAGACAATTTCTTGAGGCGACACCTCGAGCGCGCCCGTCGTGCCCGAGAGCGCTTCCCCGCGACACGACAGGAGCCCGAGCGCCGCGCACGCCGCCAGCCACCTCAGTTTTCCGTTGAACCCCATCGCGCGCCGCACCGACTGCAAGGCGCGGACCCGGCCGCGGAGCGGACCTCAGCGACGCCGCCGGAGCGCGATGCCTCCGACGACGAGGCTGCCTGCGAGCACGAGCGCCGCCGGGCCGTCGGTCAGCGGCACGAGCAGCACCTCGGGCCAGCGCCACAGCGCGCCGCCCACCGCGGCGAGGCCCAGCAGTCCCCCGAGCGCGCGCCACGCCGGCTGGCGCCCTTCGGCGCGTCGGCGATGCCGCGCGACCTCGAGCTGCACCGCCGCGCGCTCGTCCATCAGGGCGCGGCGCGTGCGCTCCAGCGCGGCCACGCGCGCCGCGAGCCTGGTGACCGTGCCGTCGTCCATCACCGTGTCCCCCGGCGCCTTGAAGCGCCGCCAGAGGTCCGCGACCTGCTGCTGGAGGAGAATGAGCTCGGTGGCCATGGCGGTCCTTTCAGCGGCGGGCGAGGACGACGACGAGGACGGCGGCGAGGGCCGCGAGGAGCCGCAGGGGGTCGTCGAGCTGCGCGCCCGGGGTCAGCGCCGCCAGGCCCACCACGAAGCCCGCAGCCGAGGCCCCGGTGAGCGCCGCGCGGCCGAAGCCCAGGAGGAGCGAGGCCAGCGGGAGCTCCGGTCGGTGACGCCGGGCCTGCTCCTTGCGCAGCGCGGCCACCTCCGCCTCGAGGCGCGGCACGTTCCGCTCCAGCAGCCCCCGTCGGTACTCGAGCGCTGCCCGCGGCCCGTCGCTGCGCCGCTGCGACACCCGGGCGCGCTGGGCGAGCCACGCCTCGAGCAGGCGGGCCTCGGTCTTCAGGCTGATGAGGAGCACCTGTGTCCGGTCGTCCACGCGCGTCGGCATGAGGGGAGGCCCTTGCAGTCATCGTGCCCCCTCTGCGAGGAGGGGGCGCGTCGGGAACACCCCATGGGTTCAGGGAGTTGGAGGGAGCGTGAAGCCCTCCGGCGCTCGCCTCATGCCCGCGCGTAACGGCGCTGGAGGTCGACCGTACGTGGGGCGTGAGGAAGGGAGGTCACGGTGCTTGACGGTGAGTACGGGTCGGTCCACGGTGGCCGCGGGGCGATGATGGTGGACGACGACAGCGCGCTGCTTGGCGCAGCGCAGGGCGGCGACGTGGGGGCGTTCGAGCGCCTGGTGGAGCGCCATCGGTCGCGCGTCTACGGCCTGGCGCTGCGCATGTTGAACTCCACCGACGACGCCGCCGAGGTGCTGCAGGAGTCGTTCATCTCGGCCTACCGGAACCTGGCGAACTTCCGCGGCGACGCGCAGTTCGGCTCGTGGGTGTACCGCATCGCCGCCAACCACGCCCTGATGCGGCTGCGGCATCGGAAGGTCGTCCGTCAGGTGGAGTCTTCGCTCGACGAGCCCTCCTTCAACGAGCGCGGCAGCCTCATCGACGAGGTGGCCGAGGTGTCCGTGAAGGACGCCGAAGACGCCGTCATGGACAAGGAGCTGCGCCAGGCCATCGAGCAGGCCGCGGCGAGGCTCGGCGACGAGTACCGGGAGGTCTTCGTGCTCAAGGATTTGGAGGGCTTGTCCTACGAGGAGATCGCCCAGCTCACCGGCTCGAGCGTGCCCGCCGTGAAGAGCCGCCTCCACCGCGCCCGCCTCTCGCTCCGGGCTGCCATCGACCGTTTCTATGCCTGAGCGCGCGTTCAGGTAGCAAAACACTGTTGAAATGCGCTGACGTCACGCACAGAGAAGTACTGAAGGCCCCCCCCGATGTCGCACGCCACCTGCAAAGAGAGCATCGATCTCCTCCTCGACTTCCTCGAGGGCGAACTGCCTGGCGAGCTCCGGGCGCGCCTCGAGACGCACTTCGGCGGGTGCTCGCCCTGTGAAGAGTTCCTCAAGAGCTACCGCGCCACGCCGGTGCTGTGCCGCAAGGCGCTCGCGGCGGAGGTGCCAGAGGAGGTCGCGAGCCGCCTCACCGACTTCCTCCGCGCCGAGATGAAGAAGGTCGGCACCTGACGGCATCGGTCATTCGTCCGACGGACATCTGACCGTCGGGCGGGCGACCGACCTCTCTTCGCCCGATGTTGGCGGCGCGGCCCGCGTGAGACGGTGGCTTCGTTCAACCCCGAACGAAGGAGTCCCCCGTGCTCAAGACCCGCATGCTGCTCGGCGCCGCGCTCACGCTGTCGGTCGCCGCCGCCGTCTCTCCGTGGCTCAAGCCCAGGCCCGTGGTGGCGCAGCCCGGGCAGGTCGTCACCGCCGCCAGCGGCGCGCTCCTCGTGGAGGCGCGCACCAGCCACACCGCCGCGCACGTCAACGGCAGCGAGCTCTTCGCCGAGCTCACCGTCACCCTCGACGAAGAGGCCCCGAAGACGCCCGCGCCCATCTCCATGGCCCTCGTGCTCGATCGCTCGGGCTCGATGTCGGGCGCCAAGCTCGCCGCCGCCCAGCGCGCGGCGCACCAGCTCATCGAACTCCTCGGGGAGCGCGACGAGCTCGGCCTCGTCTCCTTCTCATCCGACACGGAGGTGACGGCGCGCCGGCCCATGACGCTCGAGGGCAAGGCCGCGCTCCACCAGGCCATCGACGCGGTGCAGGCCTCCGGCAGCACCTGGGTGTCCGGCGGCGTCGAGGCGGGCCACGCGCTCCTCCGCGGTGCGCCTGGTACGCGGCGCCTGGTGCTCGTCAGCGACGGCCGCCCCACCGTCGGCGTCACCGCGGAGCGCGAGCTCGCCGCCCTCGTGGGCCGCGTGCACGACGACGCCATCACCCTCACCGCGCTGGGCGTGGGCGACGACTACGACGGCCTGCTCATGCAGCACCTCGCGGAGCGCGGCGGCGGCATGTACGGCTACCTGGAGGACGCGAGCGCCCTCGAGGTCGTGCTGGCCCGCGAGGTCGCCGCCGCGCGCTCGTCGCTCGTGCGCAACGTGGAGGTCGAGCTCTCGGGCCGGAACCTGCGCGTGCTCGACGTGCCCGGCCGCCACCTCGTGCACACGAGTGACGGCCGCGCGGTGCTGCACCTGGCCGACCTCCAGCCGAGGCAGCCCACCCGCATGTTCGTGCGCGTCGCCTCGACCCGCGGGCAGCCCGGCGACACGGGCGCGCTCACCGCCACCGTGCGCTGGCGCTCGCTGCGCGACGAGCGCGCGGGCCAGGCCTCTCTCGACGTGGGCGTGACGCTGGTGGACGACGAGGCAGTGCTCGACGCCTCGCGCGACGAGGCCGTCTTCTCGCGCGGCATCGGCGCCGTGGGCAGCCTCAAGCTCGTGGCGGCGGCGGCGGCCTACGAGCGCGGCGACTCGAGCGCCGCTGACCTGCTGTTGGGCGACGCGCGCAAGCTCTTCGGCATGAGCGCCGACGCGCTCGCCGGCGAGGCGAAGGTCAACGAGGTGCGCACCACCTTCGAGAAGGCCGACAGCCGGGGCCGCACCAAGGCGGCCCTGGGCCTCACGAAGAAGGCGATGGCCGACTTCGGCCGCGAGAACGAGGGCTACTGAGGTGCGCGCCCTCGCCCGGCTGTCGCGGCACGTGGACTTCGGCGATGCAGCTCGCGTCGAGGCCTGGCTCACGCGCGGCGCCGTCGCTGGCGCCCTGGGCGGCCTCCTCGTCGCCGTGCCCGCCGTCCTCTTCGAGCAGCTCCCCGCGGCTCCGCTCGCGGCGGCGGCCACCGCGGGGCTCCTGTTCCTCCTGCTCCCCACGCAGTCGCCGGGCGTCCTGCTCCTCGTCGGCGGCGCCACGGCGCTCGCGGCGCTGCTGAGCCGCGTCTCCATCGGGGCCTTGCCCTACGTCTTCACCACGGCCCTGGGCTGCTTCCTCGCGCTCGAGCACGAGCGCTGGGGCCGACGCGCGCTGGCCCTGGTGGGACCGTCGGTGGGCCTCGCCTGGGGGCTGCAGGTCGTGGCCTGGCTCTCGGCGCGACACCTGGGGGGCCTGCCCTGGCTGGGTCCCGCCGCGGTGCTGGCGCTCGGCCTCTTCATCGCGCTGGGCGCCCTCGCGGCGGGCGCCTCGTGGAGCCCCGACGACGTCGAGCTGCGCCTGCGCGCGGCGCCGCGCCTGGTGGGCACCTGGTCGCGGCTCCGGGTGGGCCTCGGGCGGTTGCCGCGGGGCACCGCGCGGGGCCAGCTCGAGGCGCTCGTGCGCGCCGCTGCGGAGCGCTGGCTCGCCGCTCGCGTCGAGGCCGCCGACGTCGGCGCGTCGCTCGACGGGGAGCTGGAGCACCGCACCCTCGATGCCCTCACGCAGCTCGAGGCGCGGTTGGAGCAGACCACCGACGCGGGCGTCGCCGACTCGCTGCGGCACCTCGCGCGCGTGCACCGCGACACCCTGGAGCAGCTCGACGGGCTGCGCCGCCGGAAGGAGCGCCTCGACGCCGTCGCCGCCGCCGAGGTCGCGTGGCTCGAGACCGCCGCCTTCACCGTGGAGCTGGCGCCGCGCAGCCCGCCGGCGTTGCTCGACGTGGCCTCGCGGCTCGAGGCGCTCAGCGGCGCCAGGGCGTAGCGGGCGCCCTGGCGCGCGCCAGGGGTCACTGCGGCGACGGGTACTGCCGGTCGGGGAAGCACAGGCCGTCGTTGTTGAGGTGCCCCATCGTCGACAGGTTGTAGGTCATGTAGTCGAGCAGGTCCTTGAGGCCCGCGGCGCCGCCCGCGGGGTTCACCGGCACGCTCACCGGATCGTAGGCCACCGTGCCCGCGGTGCGCTCGCTGGCCGTCACCGGCCCGCAGGTGCGCCACGGCACCGGCGTCTGCTGCGCGTCCTTGAAGGCCTGGAAGTCGAGGCCCAGGTCCGTCGTGGTCATCGAGATGGAGGCGGGCCCCGGCGCCACCATCGACGACTGGCTCGCCGCGAGCGCGTCGAAGCGCAGCGGGGCGTCCTCCTCCAGCGACTCCCAGAAGGGGTGGTCGAGGTGGAAGGTGATCTGGCTCACCGTCTGCGCCGTAGTGCTGCTCTGCACGCCGCGCGAGCCGCCAGGCTGCAGCTCGGGGTTCTCGCAGTTCTTGAAGTGCACCGGCGCCTTGAAGCCGAGCTCGAAGTTCACCACCTTCGTGGTGCGCCCGAAGTCGTAGGTCGGCACCGTGCTGCGGCAGGCCGGCGTGCCCAGCTCGCCCTTCCACGTCGCGGTGCCCTTGAGCCACACCGAGTACCCGGCGCTCACCATCTGCGCGTAGGCCGCCTGCGCGTCGGCGTCCAGGTTCACGTTCTGCACGCCCGTCGTCGCCGCGAGCAGCGCGTAGCCCAGGGCGTACTTCGCCGTGGGGTCGAAGGCCGGGCTCCCGCTCTTCTTGTTCTGCGCCGTGAGGCGGGTGAGCGGCCAGGCCTTGCCCACGAGCTCCTTGCCGTCGAGCGGGCCCTCCTTCGCGAGGTCCACCGCCCAGGGGCCCGGCGCCTCGGCCACCAGCGCGCCCACCTGCGAGGGGTCGTTCGGGTTCAGGTCGGGGTTCTCGTGCAGGGTGACGCCGCCCACCGTGACGAGCACGTGCTCGAAGGTCAGCTCCCAGCCGTCGACGAAGTACGGCTCGCCGCTGCCCGCGGCCGGAGGAAAGCCGAAGCCCTCGGTGGTGGTGTCTTCGCCGTTGACGGTGACCAGGAAGCTGTTGCTCACCGAGGCCGTCGCGGGCGCCTCGAAGTCGACGAAGAGGCCACCGTCGCCGGGGCCGCCGCCGCCCCCGTCAGGCGGCGTCGTGGGCCCGGGGCAGGCGGTGAGGGAGAGGGCGAGGACGGCGAGGAAGGGCGTCAGCTTCATGTCAGGTACTCCTGTTGGTGGGTTGTTGTTGCAACTGTGAATCAAGAACTCGAGCGGCAAGGGAATCTGCAGCGTGGGCGTCAGGGGGCGGGCAGGAGCTCGAGGCGGTAGGGCCCGGCGGCGCTCCGCAGGGCGTTGTAGAGCGCGCGGTCGGGCTGGGCGCTGGAGGCGCCGTCGTCGGTGAAGGCGTAGGTGCCGGGTGCCTCGGCCACCGGAGTCAGCTCCGCGAAGTCGACGCTGACGAACCAGGCGCGCGGGTCCACCACGAGGGCCACCGTCGCGCCCTCGGCCAGCGTGGCGTCGAAGGCGATGGGGCTGACGATGCGCTGCTGGCACAGCGGGTTGCTCGACGGGAGCGCGGGGTTGCGCGGCGGCGTCGCGCGGTTGCTGCTGATGGTGAGCTGCCCGGTGAAGGGCCAGCGCTCGGCGCCCCGCGAGGCCTCGCCCGCCACGTCGAGGATGCCGGTCTTGTCGGTGGCCGCGAGGAGGTCGCCGCCCGTCAGCCACAGCTCGGCCGCGCGCGTCGGCGCGTCGGTGCCGTTGCCCGCGACGGGGAAGGGCTGCGGCGTGGGCGAGAGCGCGTCCACCGTGAGGCCGCCGCGCACCTCGCCCGAGTAGAGCCCGGGCTGGATGCAGCTGGGCTCCAGCGTGTAGCTCTGCGGGTTCTGCTGGCTCAGGTACATGGCGCCCACGGTGAGGCGCGCGCGGTCGAGGCGCACCTCGAAGCCGCGGGGCGTGGTGAAGGCCAGGGGCCCGCCCGTCACCACCGCCGGGTCGCCCTGCGCGTGCGCGGCGAAGCTCACCAGCGAGCCCCCCGTCGTCTGGACACAGCCGGCCAGCAGCAGCGACAGCAGCGCGAGCGGCCTCATGGCGCACCTCCGAAGTGCAGGCCCACCGTCAGCAGCAGCGTGCGCGGCACGCCGGCGGCGAAGTGCCGCGCCGGCACCAGCGTGGGCAGGGCGCCCGAGGTGCGGAAGTCGCTCGCGTAGTTGAGCTCCACCTGCCGGTACTGCGTGTCGAGGAGGTTGGTCGCCGCCAGGCCCACGCTCAGCTGCCTCCACGAGAGCTCCGCCTGCGCGTCGACGACGAAGATGACGTCGCTGCGCTGGCCGAAGGGCAGGGCGCGGCGGCCGACGTACGTCACCCCGAGGCCGCCGCGGGCGCGCACGTCGCTCCCGAGGAGCTGCCAGGGCAGCGCGTGGAAGAAGGCCGCGTCGAGGCGCGAGACGAAGTCCGGCACGTAGGGCACGAGGAGGTTGGTGTCTTCGAACTTCGACTGCACCCACGTCACGTTGCCCGAGACGTCGAAGAAGCTGCCCCGCAGCCGCGCGGTGGCCAGGGCGCCCAGCCGCGTCGTGGCGCCGCCGAGCACGCCGCGGCCCTCCTGCTCGTTGAAGACGAGGTCGCGGTCGACGCGCGTGCCGAACACCACCGCGCGCGCGCTCGCGTCCACCCGCTCGAGGCGCTGCTGCCAGGCCGCGCCGCCCTCCCAGGCGAAGATGCTGGCGAAGGGCGTCTTGAGGTCCTCGGTGATGAACTGCGGGTCGATGCTGCGCACCCCCGTGCCCACCGCGCCGCTCAGCGTCAGCCCCGCGAAGGGCCCCACCAGCAGCGTGGCCCGCGGCATGAGCGCACCGCCCGAGGTGGCGTTGCGCTCCGAGGGCTCGCGGTAGCGGCCGAAGTCGCGCTGGCTCAGGCACGACGCGTCGCCGGGCGGGTTGTCGGCCGAGGGGCGCCGCACCTCGCGGGCCGCGCAGAGGTCGTGCACGTTGTAGGTGAGCAGCTCGGCGCGCACGCCGCCGCGCAGCGTGAGCCACCAGGTGGGCGAGAGGTTGGCGTCGGCGTAGGCGCCGATGTCCGTCAGCTTCGACTCGAGGTCGTAGTCGCGCGCGTAGGGCACGTTGCCCCCGGCCTCGACGCGGTACTGCTGCCCGCGCACCGCGTCGAAGCGGCCGAAGTAGCCCAGCTCGAGCTCCTGGTTGCGGCCGAAGAGCCTGGTGCGGAAGCGCGCCGAGCCCCGCGCGCCCACGGTGAAGGCCCCGGTGTCGCGGTCGAGCAGGTCGCCCCGCTGCGGGTGCAGGCTCTGCTGCGGCAGCTGCACGTCGGTGAGGAAGCCGGTGAAGTTCTCGAGGATGCGCATCGACCGGTAGATGAGGAAGATGCTCTGATCGTGCGTGAAGTTGCCCAGGTGCCCGTGGAGGTCGAAGTGCACCTGGGCGCGCAGCGAGTCGCCGCCCTGCCGCGCGTCGGCGGTGTCGTAGAAGCCGAAGACCCCGCGCTCCACGTCGTCGGCCCGCAGGACCCCCGCGCTGCGGAAGAGGGCGCCGTAGCCCAGGGCCCCCACCCGGAAGCTCGTGGTGTCCGAGAGCTGGCCTTCGTACTGCGCCATCACCTTCGCGTTCTGCGCCTCGCGGTTCTGCCCGAAGCCCGCGGTGCGGAAGAGCTGCACCCCGCCGAAGGTGCGCGACGTCTCGCCCGGCGGCCCCCACAGCCCGACCAGGCGCATGGTGTCGAAGCTGCCGTAGGTGCCCTTCACCAGGAGCCCGCGCTCGGTGAGGCCGAGCTGGTAGTCGGCGCTGCCGGCCACCGCGAAGTTCCCCTGCCGCGGGTCGAAGGGGCCCTCGAGCACGCGCAGGTTCTCCACCAGCTCGGGGATGATGAAGCCCAGGTCGGCGAAGCCGTTGCCGTGGAGGTTGCCCGAGTCGTTGACCGGCACGCCGTCTACCGTCAGCTCGAGGTCCTGCCCTTCGCGGGCGTCGAAGCCGCGCAAGAAGATGCGCTCCGGGTGCCCCTCGCCGCCCTCGTTGGTGAGGAGGATGCCCGGCGCCAGCTTGAGGAAGTCGGCCGCCGTGCGCCGCGGCACCGCCTGGAGCTGCCCCACCTCGATGACGAAGTCGGAGGCGCCGCGCGACCGCGGCATGCCGCGGCCCAGCACCGTGGTGCTGAACTCGTGGCGGGGGTGCGCGCCCTCGCCTTCACCCTCGGTGGTGATGGCTGGCGTCGGCGTGCCCGCGTCCTCATCGCCGGCGAGGGGCTCGGCCACGACGCCGGCGTCAGGCACGGCCATGAGCGCCACCGGCATGTTGAAGGACAGCCGCGTGCGCGCCGGCACCGGGTTGCCCTCGTGCTTCGCCGGCGAGAAGCGCCACTGCGCCAGCGCCTCGAGGCTCGCCTGGTCCCACGCGGGCCCGGCCGACTCCAGCACGAGGAGCTCCACGGGCCGGCCGTCGGTGCCGACGGTGAACTCCACCAGCACGTGGTCCTGCGTCGGGGGTGGCGCGCCCGCTGGCACCCGGGCCTCCACCCGCACCAACACCTCGGGCGGCACCACGTCACCCGCGCGCGCGGGCGGCGCGCTCGTCAGCGCGAGCAGGACGGCGGCGACGGGCAGCAGGCGCGCGCGAGGCGACGCGAGAGAGGAAGACATCGAGCACACGGAGCACGGGGAGCACGTCCACGCGACGGGCCCCGGGGGACCCGCGCAGCCCTGGCAGGCCCCGCCAGGGGGCCGGCCGCCACGTCACGCCGCGGGGGGTGATGCCTTGGGCGCGCGCGCGAGCACGTCATCGTCAGCGCCCCACCAGCCGGGCGGTGCCCGCTGGTGCACCCGCGCGCCCTCCACGGACAGCGAGGCGTGGACCTCGCCCAGCACGCCGCTCGTCGTCCACGAGGCCGCCACCGCGCACGCCTCGTCGGGCCCGTGGAGACCGGGGCCCGCGGCGTCACACAGGTGCGGCGCGGCGTCCTCGTGCGCGTCGGCGTCGATGGCCCCGGGCTCGACCACGTAGCCGGCGAGCGAGAGCGTGTGCGTCTCGACGGCGAGGTGCGCCAGGCCGAGCAGCTGCGCCGCGAGCGTCAGCACGCTGATCAGCCACAGCCCCTGACGCCGCGACGACATGGCCCCCTCGTACGTCCGGCCGGGCCGGGCTGTCAAGTCGTCTTGCCACGCAGTTGCAACAAGCCCCCGCCCAGACCACGCGGCGCTCCGGGGAGGCCAGGGTGATGAGGGGGGGAAGCCGTTTGGTGCGGTGTGACAGAGGGAACGCTGAGAATCCCCCCGCGCTCCTCGCTGCGACAAGCAGTCATCCGTCGCACCGACCAGCCCTCCTTGTGTCACAGGCTGATCACCCGCGCCAGTCCCTGGCCGAGAAATCTTCACCCCTGGCTGATCAGCCTGGCCGCCCTGGCTCACGGGTTGTCCTGGAACCCGTTGGCGGTGAAGTACTGGCGGCGGTCCTCCGGGCCCTCGCGGTTGAACGCATCGAGCGTCGTGGTGAGCTGCTCCACGTCCTGGCCCTCGGTGACTCCGTCGAGCACCGCGAAGAGGTTGGTGGCCGTCACGTCCCAGAAGAGCTCCGTCGTCGAGCCGAGGAGGTCCAGGTTCTTCGTGGTCTTCCCCGCCGGCAGCGCGCGGAGCTCGTCGAAGTAGTGATGCGTGCTGCAGCCGTCGAAGAAGACGAGCTGGTACTCGGGCGTGAAGTCGGTGGTGGGCAGGTCGTTGGGCCCCAGCGCCACCACGCCCGGCTTCGTCGGGGCGCCGATGACGTAGTTGCCCGCGGGCGAGCTGATGTGGTCGAAGTCGGGGCCGCTCCCGTAGCGCGCGTGGCCGCCGTAGAGCACCAGCTCCGTGCGCGCCATGGCCCGGGCGAAGCGCGCCTTCGCGTCGGGCGTCTCGGGCGTGATGAGCTCGAGCACCACCGTCACCGCGTCGCCGTCGGGCGGCGGCGGGCGCACCCAGGCCAGCGTCGCCGCCTCCAGCCCGAAGCGCTCGCGCTCCGAGAGGCTCGCGGGCCGGTAGCCCCGCGCGAAGAGGCCGGCCACCGTCTTGTGCACCTCCGCCTCGTGGAAGCCCAGCTCGTCGTAGCCGATGGCCAGGGCCACCTGCAGCACCCCGTCGGCGAAGAGCGCCTCGTACTCGGGCGCGCGGGGCAGCTCGGCCCGGGCCTCCAGCGCCGCGAGCGTCGCGAGGTCCACGACGCCCGTCGCGGGCAGCCCCTGGAGCCGCTGGAACTCGCGCAGCGCCCCCGCCGTCTCCGCGCCGAAGTGGCCGTCGACCCCATAGCGCTCGAGGCCGTGGCCCGCGCGGGTGAGCTGCCGCTGCAGCGCCTCGACCTGCGCGCCTCTGGCGCCACGGCGCGGCGGGGGCTGCGGCGCCGGCGCGGGCGGCGTCGGCTCGACGGGGGACTCTTCAGGGGCAGACGGTGACGCAGCGGGGGTGACGTTCACGGGGACGCTCCAGGGTGGGCCGGCTCCAGCGCCGGTCCACCGCGGCAGAGCAGGGCGCGTGCCGGGGCCCCGCCGAGGGAGCCGCCACGCTCGTCGCCTCCCCGCGGCGATGCGGCGTGGACGTCGCAGGCCGCCGCTCACCGCGTGAGAGCGCCCTTAAGCCCGGCTGGCGGCGGTCGACCGCCGGCGTCACTCGTCGCTGGTGCTGACGCCGAGCCGCCGCAGCATGCGGGGCACCGACAGCCGCGGCAGCCCGGCCCGCTGCGCCGCGCGCGTCACCACGCCGCCGGCGGCCTTGAGGTGCTCGAGCAGGTAGGTCTTCTCGAAGCTCTCCAGCACCCGCTCCTTGGCCTCGTGGTACGGCAGGCTCAGCAGCTGGCTCGACACCTCCGCGCGCAGCTTGGCGCCCGAGGAGTCGTCGGTGGTGGTGTCGGGGTTCTTGCCCAGGGCCCGGGCGATGGCCCCCGCACCGAGGTCGGGGAAGGCGGCGAGGCGCTCGAGCACGTTGCGCAGCTCGCGCACGTTCCCCGGCCAGTCGTGGCGGGCGAGCATGTCCAGCGTCTCCTGGCTCACCGGCTGGCCGCCGCGGCTCTTCGCCTCGAAGGCGCGCACGAGCTGGGGGATGTCTTCGGGGCGCTCGCGCAGCGGAGGCACCCGCACCCGGAACACCGACAGCTTGAACGAGAGGTCCTCGCGGAAGCGGCCGGCCTTCACCTCGGCCTCGAGGTCCTTCTGCGTCGAGGCGACGACGCGCACGTCGACCTTCGCCACGCCGCCCACGCCGGGGCGCTTGACCTCCCGCGTCTCGAGGGCGCGCAGGAGCTTGGCCTGGAGCGCGTTGGGCAGCTCGCAGACCTCGTCGAGGTACAGCGTGCCGCCCTCGGCCTCCTCGAAGGCGCCCGGCCGGGCCTGGGGCCGCGCCGACGACACGTCGTGGCCGAAGAGGTCGCTCTCCATCAGCGGCTCGCTCGAGGCGCCGAGGTCCACCACGACGAAGGGGCCCTCGCGGCGCGCGCTCTTCTCGTGGATGGAGCGGGCCAGCACCTCCTTGCCCGTGCCCGGGTCGCCCTCGAGCACCACCGGCGAGTCCGTCGGCGCCGCGCGCTCGAGCAGCGCGAAGAGGCGGCGCATCACCAGGCTGCGGCCCAGCACGTCACCGAAGCGCTCGTGCGGCGAGAGCGGCCATTGAATCTCGTGCCGCTCGGGCTCGAAGCGCAGCTCCGTGCGGCCCACCTGCAGCCGCGCCTTGTCGGAGAGCTTCGCGTCCATCACCTGCAGCCCCTCGACGTGCACGCCGTTGGTGCTGCGGAGGTCTCGCAGCCGGTAGCCGCCCGGGCCGCCGGAGAGCTCGAAGTGCCGCCGCGACACCGAGGAGTCGGTGAGCTTGAGCTGGCACGACTCGTCGGTGCCCACCACCACGCTCTGCCCCTCCAGCACCACCTCGAGGCCCTTGTCGGGGCCCTTGGTCACGGTGAGGCGCGCCCGGGGGAAGCGGGCGATGTCGGCGTGGAGGACCTCGGTGAGCTGATCAAGAGCCATGGCGGGCGGAACCCTAGCGCGCCTCGCCAGACGCGCGCGCGCCGTTCAGTCGGCGCGGATGTCGTAGGTGTAGGGGATCTTCGCGCTCTTGGCCGCCGGCCCCACGTGCCGGGGAAAGCGCAGCGCCTTCATCGCCGAGGTGAGGCACGCGCCGAGCTGCTTGCCCTTGAACTGCGACTCGTCGATGGCCACGGTGCCCACCTTGCCGCTGGGCTCCACCGTGAAGGCGATGAGGATGGCGCCCTGCTTCGCCGTGAGCGAGGCCTGGTGGCGCTTGATGCAGGCGCCCAGCCCCGTGGCCCGGCGCATCACCGAGAGAATGTGCTCCGACGTCAGCGTGACGGGCGGAGGCAGCGCCACCTTCGGTCGCACGCCCGCGTCCTGCGGCGCCTCGATGCCCGCGTCCGGCTCGACCTGGTCCTCCGCGCCCGCGTCGTCGGCCCGCGCCTCGCCGGCGTCCACCTCGTCGGCCGCGGGCGGCGGCGCCACCACGGCCACCGGCGTCGGCGGCACCGGCGGCGTCACCGCGGCGCCGCTCTCGTCACCGCGCCCCGCGAACCACAGGCCCGCCCCGAGCGCCGCCACGAGCACGAGGAGGCCGGCGACCAGCCCCCGCCGCGACGGCGGCATGGCGAGCGCCTCGGGCGTCTCCACCGGCGCGGGCGAAGGGGCTGGCTTGGCCGGCGTGGGGAGCGGGCGCGGCTCCGCGCCCGGCGTGAGGGCCTGCGCGAGGGCCGCGCTCAGCTCGGCCATCGACTGCGGGCGCTCCTGGGGCGTCTTCGCCAGGCACTGCAGCACCACCGCTGCGAGCGCGGGGGGAATGGGCTCGCCCCGGGGCGTCTGCGGCGGCAGCGGCGGCGGGGGCGCCGACATGATCTTCACCACCAGCGCGGCGAAGTTGCCCTCGTCGAAGGGCACCCGCCCCGTCAGCATCTCGTAGAGCAGCACGCCCGTCGCGTAGACGTCGATGCGGTGGTCCACCTCGCTGCCCGCGGCCTGCTCGGGCGCCATGGCCGAGGGCGTGCCGATGATGGCGCCGTCCATCGTCGACACCATCGGCCCCTTGCCCTCGCCGCCGAGCAGCTTGGCCACGCCGAAGTCGAGCACCTTCACGTAGTCGGGGTCGCCGCCGCGCGTCAGGAGCAGCACGTTCTCGGTCTTCACGTCGCGGTGCACGATGCCCACCGCGTGCGCCGCGCCCAGCGCGTCACACACCTGCCGCGCGATGTGCACCGCGCGCACGATCGCCAGGGGCGCCCGAGACAGCCGCGTCGAGAGGCTCTCGCCCTCCAGCAGCTCCATCACGCAGTAGACGGCCTTCGGCCCGTGGGGCCCGTCCTCCTGCACGAAGTCGGTGATCTGCACGATGTGCTCGTGGTTGATGCGGTTGACGGTGGTGGCCTCCTGGAAGAAGCGCTGCACCAGCTCGGGGCTGCGGTAGAGCTCCGGGCGCAACAGCTTGATGGCCGCCCTGCGCCCGAGCGTCTTGTGGCGCGCCCGGTACACCTGGCCCATCGCGCCCTCGCCCAGGAGCGTCTCCAGCTCCCACGGGCCGAGGCCCACGGGCACCAGCTGCATCTCCAGCACCTCGGCCTCCGGCGCCTCGCCCGGGGACGGGGGCGCGGGCACGGCCGGCAGCTCCTGCGACGGCACCCGCGGCGGCCCCACGAAGGTCGCGTTCACCAACCCCAGCGCCTTGAGCACGTGCTGCGCGGTGGGGTACCGCAGCTCCGCCGTCGGGGCGAGGCAGCTCCTGAGCACGTTGCCGAAGTACGCCGCCTTCGCCGGCGGCGGCGTGTCGGGGGCGACGTCGACGTCGCCATGCAGCAGCGCGAGCAGCAGGCGCCCCAGCGAGTACACGTCGGCCCCGGGGCCCGGCGGCATGCCCGCCACCACCTCGGGCGCCGCCCACGTCGTCGGCGGCTCCCCGGGCACCTGCGCCTCCGTCAGTCCGGCCAGCTCCGGCAGCCACGCCGGCGGTCCGCCGCCCACGCGCACGCTCGTCGGGTCCACCCGCCCGTGCACCAGCCCCGCCGCGTGCACCGCCTGGAGCGCCTTGGCGATGCCGTGGGTGATGGTGGCCGCGTCGTTGGGCGTCAGCGGCGTCTGCTCTCGCAACAGCAGCCCCACCGGCCGGCGCACCTCCGTGACGATGGCCAGGCGCCCGTCCTGCATCGACTCGAGGGCCAGGGGGCGGCGGAGCTCGAGGGCCTGCAGCGCCGCGGCCTTGCGCACGCGCTCGGCGACGCCCGGTGACGCCCACGCCGCCGCGTCCACCACGGTGACCTCCACCTCTTCCCCGGAGGCGCTCGCGCCGCGGTGCACCTCGGCGATGGTGGTACGGGCCGTCTGCTCGAGCTGCTGGATGCCGGTGATGCGCACGGGGTCACTCTAGCGGCTGCAGCCTGCGCTTCTGTCGTTTTGTGGGCGCGACGGACGGCGGAGCCTCAGCGCCGCAGCCGACGCACCCAGTAGCTCTCGGCGCCGTCGCCGGTGGTGAGGGTGAAGACGACGGAGTCCACCGCGCCGACGGGCACCGAGAAGCGGCCGCTGGCGCCCAGGGGCACCGGCTTGCCGTTGATGGCGAGCCGGGAGCCCGCCGGCGCCGTGCCCGCCGCAACCACCTCGCCGGCCACCTTCGCGCCGTCCTTCGGCGAGGTGATGACGAGGCTGGTGAGGGCGTTGTCGAAGACGAGCTCCATCTGGTTCATGCGGCCGCCGGCCAGCTCCCGGCCGTTGGCGTCGAGGGGGCTGGCGAACCACACGTAGCTGCCCTCGGCCAGGGCCCCGGCCTCGATGAGCGCCTTCGGGGTGTCGGTGCGCCTCTCGAAGACGGGCGTGGTCAGCGCGCCGGCGGCGTACACCTTGAGCTGGTAGGCCTTCGCCTCGGGCACCGCGCCGAAGGTGATGGTCAGCGGCGGCACGCTGCCCTGGTAGTAGACGGTGGCCTTCTTGCCCGTCTCGGCGATGACGTCGCCGCGGGCGCCGGCAGAGCGGGCCACCGGCTCGGCGCGCAGCTTCACCTGGCCCTGCACCGGCGCGCCGTCCTCCCCGGCGAAGCGCCAGAAGAGCTGCCGGCCGGGCGGCACGGGCACCGACACCACGTCTGACGCCTCGCCGGCGGCGAGCAGCTGCGTGAAGCGCCCGTCTGCCGCCACCTCCACGCGCACGGGGCGCGCCGGGAGCCGCAGGCCCAGCTCGCGCAGCGCGGGGTTGAAGACCGTGACGCGCCGCCCGAAGGGCACGGTGAGGGCTGGCCGCGGCTGAGGCTTCGTCTCGATCGCGCCCCCGGGGCCCAGCGTGGCCACCTCGCCTGCGCGCACCGTCACGGGCGGCTGGCCCTCGGCGGTGAGCTGCACGACGCCCGCGACGACCTCCACGCGGCGGCCGGCCTTGCTCGTCGTCACCACGGCGTTGGCCTCGGCGCTCGCCAGCGTCACCGGCGGCTGGCCGCCCAGGCGCACCACCGCGTCCTTCGTCAGGCGCAGCGCGGCCTCGCCCGAGTCGAGCGTCACCGGCAGCGCGAGCGTGCCCCCCTCGAGCGTCGGCGCGTCGACGAGGCCCGCGGCGCCCGGCGTGAGGCGCACGGTGACGCCGCTCGCCTCGAGGCGCAGCTGCGCGCCTTTGGGCGTGGTGAAGCGCGTCGGGCCCGCCTCGAGCTCGCTGCGCCTGGGCGCCGGGGTGGGCTTCTTCGCGCCCGGGCCCTGGAGGAGCGGCCGGCCCGCTTCGACCTCGGCCTGCACCGGCGCCGGGGCGGTGGGCCCGTCCTCGAGCTCGACGGGCCCCAGGCCCAGGCGCAGGCGCTCCGTGGGGTCGGTGATGTCCTCGAGTTCGACGGCCCCCACGCCGAAGCGGAAGCGCTGCCCCGGCGCGGCGGCGCTGCTGCCGCCGTCCACGTCCGTCAGCTCCACCTCGCCGAAGCCCACCTCGAGCACCAGCTGCCCGTCGCGCACCGCGAGGCGCGCGCGCCCGCCGCCTGAGAGGTCGGCCGTGCCCAGCGCCGTGCCGAAGGAGCTGCCCTCGCCGTCGGCCAGGAGCAGCACCTCGCCGACCCGCACGGTGACGTCGCGCAGCGCCCTGCCTACGGGGAAGACCGTGTCCTCGTCGAGCTCGAGCTCCACCTTGCCGCCGCGCAGGAGCGCCGACGCGCCGGGCCCCGTCGTGAGCACGTCGCCTTCGAAGAGCGGGCTGGCGGCGGCCGCGGGGCCCGTGCCCCCGTCGCGCTCGAGCTCGACCCGGCCCCTGAGGCGAACGAGCTGCGCCACCGGCGTCGGGGCTGGCGGGGCGGGCGTCGGCTCCTCGGGGCAGCCGAAGAGGGCGAGGGCACAGGCGACGGCCAGGAGGAGACGGGAGACGCGCATCAAGCGAGCGGCATCATCGCGGGCCTTCGGGGCGCGGAGGAAGAATTCGCCCGCCGCGTCAGCCGCCGGGTTGGAGGTCGACCTGGAAGATGGCCTGGTCGCCGGGCGCGAGCGTCACCGACTTGGTCTGCGTGACGTGCCGCGGCGCCGAGATGGTGAGCGACCAGGTGCCGGCCTCGAGCTGCACCTCGAAGCGCCCGTCGGGGCTCACCTTCACCTTCGTCTTCGAGCCGGCGATGCGCACCGCCGCCGCCACGGGCTTGCCGGTGGTGGAGCGGATCGACCCGCGCAGCGTGGCCTTGAGCGGCTCGGTGGAGGGCGTGAGCGTGACGGTGACGGCCGCCTCTGCTGCCGGGGGCACCTGCACCAGCTCTTCCTTCTTGAGGTAGCCCGGCGCCACGAAGGTGAGGCCGACGACGCCGGGGCCGGCACGGGGCAGCTCGAAGCTGCCCTGCGCGTCGCTCGTCACCTTGTCGCCGGCGGCCGAGGTCACCACCACGCCGGCGAGGGGCGCGCCGTCTTCGAGCTGCACGCGCCCGCGGATGGAGCCCGGCCCGGTCAGCGGCGCGAGCGAGAGGGTCACGACGGTCTCCTCGCTCGCCACGGCCACCACCGCCTGGCTCGCGGCCTCGAAGCCGCTCAGGCGCGCCGTCACCTCGAGCGGCCCGGCTGGCACGGCCACCCGGCGCACGCCGGCCTCGTCGACCGGGCCCTCGTCGACGCCCACGCGGACCGTCGCGCCCCGCGCGGGCTGGTCTCCGGCGAGCCGCACCTCGACGCGGAGCGTGCCCTGCGGCGGCGGCGGCACCGGCCGGGCGGGCACCAGGCTCACCTCGAAGCCGAGGCCCACGTCGAGGCTCACGGCGGTGGCGAGGCTGGCGTCGCGGCCGCCGCGCAGGCCCACGCGCGCCACGGCCGTCACGCGGGCCCGGTCGAGGTCGAGCACCGCCGCGCCGCCGCGGAGGCCGAGCTCGTAGCCGAGGCCCGAGCGGAGCGGCAGCTCGGCGACGACGCCCCCGACGCCGAGCAACCCTCGGGCCCAGGCCGTGGCGTCGAAGCGCCCGAGGCTGACGCCGACGCTGACCTTCGCCGTGGGCCCGTGCAGCAGCAGCGACACGGCCTCGCGGGACGTCTCGTCGGCCGCCGAGACTCGCAGCAGCGGGTCGGCTTGCAGGCCGTAGCCCACCGCGCCCTCGAGGCGCAGCCACGGCGCGGGCACCCAGCGCCCCACCACCGAGGGCGCGACGGCGCCGCCCAGCAGAGGGGGTCGCGGGTCGTTCATGTCGACGTAGGCCGTGAACCGGGTGAACGCGGCGTCGAGGTCGGCCCCGAGCCACGCGAGCGGGAACCAGGCGGCGTTGAGCTGGAAGGCGAAGGGAGAGAAGCCGGTGATGCTGGTGTCGCGGTACTGGTCCGACGGCGCCGCCAGCGAGAGCTGGCGCAGCGCGCCGCCGCTGGTGAGCGAGACGCGCGCCGTCGGCACGCGCGCGGGCTCCGCTTCGTCGGCGCGCGCCACCGAGGCGCCGAGCGCCACGCAGAGGATCAAGGTCCGCCAGCAAGCCACCGGCCGATGCTGTCACAAGGTCGTCGCGCGCGCCGACTTCTTTGGTGGCGTCAGGGCGCGCGAGGGAGTCGCTCCAGCCCCAGCCAGCTCAGCGAGACGACCAGCTCGCCCCGGCCCACGAAGCCGCGGCCGGGGAGCAGGTCGGCGCCCAGGCGCGCCATGGTCGAGACGGCCCAGTCGCCCAGGCGCAGCGTGAGGCCGAGCTGCGCGCGCTGCGGGAGCCGCGGCCCCACCTGGCGCACGAAGAGCTCGACGCCCGTCTGCAGCCCGAGGTCGACGCTGAAGACGTCTCCCCCCAGCGAGAGGGCGAGCCCCGCGTGCGGGCCCAGGCCGAGATCGAGCGCGGCCTCGGGCACCACCCAGCCCGCCGCGCCGAGCGTGGTGGACACCGAGGCGAGGCCTACCCGCGTGAGCTGCCAGGCCCGGCCCACGCGCAGCGTCGCCACCCGGTCCGGGAGGATCCACGCCACCTCCACGCCCAGGCCGGCCGTCGCGCCGGGCGCGTCGGGTCGCAGCACGCCGACGCCCACGGAGCGCGGCCCGCCCCACGCCTCGAGCCGCGTCTGCGGCAGGAGCCGCCCTCGCGAGGTGAGCCAGCCGGCCTCAGCGTTCGCCATCGCGGGCGCGAGGAGCACCGCGAGCAGCGCGACCGTGCGGGCGCTCATCGGCGCACCTCCACGACCGCGCCCGGCACCTCGAGGAGCCGGGCCTCGTCGAGGCGCCCGTCGAGGGCCCCGTCGAAGAAGGCGATCAGCGCCGCGGCGATGCCTTCGTGCGCGGCCTCGAGCGACGCCGTCGGGGGACAGCCGCGGCGACGGTCTTCGTCGTCACCTGCGGTGAACTGGAAGTGCGTGACGCCGGGGAGCACCACGAGCGCGGAGGGCGCGCCGAGCCGCTCCCAGCCCGCGCGCACGTCCGGCACGCGGGCCTGGCAGTCGAGCTCTCCGGTGAGCGAGAGCGTCGGCAGCGAGAAGCCCTCGAGGGCCTGATGGTCGGCGGGGTCGGGGAAGCCGGACTCGAGCGCCAGCGCCCGGAAGCCGCCGCCCAGCGCCAGCTTGGTGGCGACCACGCTCCCCAGGCTGTGCCCCGCGACGCCGACCCGCGCGCCGTCGACGAGCTCGTCGAGCAGCGAGCCGGGCGGGGGCCGCGCGAGGAGCTCGCGGGCCGCGTCGCCGAAGCCCACCGAGAAGAACGCGAGGTCGAGGAGGTTCTCGGGGAGCGCCACGACGTAGCCCGCGCGCGCGAGCGCCGCGGCCTGCCAGGCGTAGCGCGAGGTCTTGACGAAGCCCCCCTGCAGGAAGACGACGCCAGGGTGGCCGCGGCCGCGCGGGGCGCCCGCCTCGTCCGCGGGGAAGTAGACGTCGACGGGCACCAGGTCGGTGCCGTTGGTGCGCACCTCGAAGCGCGCGCGCGCCACCCCCGGCGCGGTGACCTCTCCCACCTGAAGGGTCGGGGCGCAGGCGAAGAACAAGAGCGAAGGAAACCAAAGACTTGGCCGGGGCATGGAACCCCGTGTCTAATGTGGGCGTCGCCAGCCTGCGATTGAATGAAAGGGCGGTGGGTGCGTCTTGATCCACTGTCTCCCGCACCCAAAGGACTGCTGCCATGCGCCTGCCAATGAAGGGTCTCGCTCTCCTCGCTCTGGCCGTCGTCGCCAGCGGTTGCGTGGTGCGCTCCTACCCCCGGACCACGCGAGTCGTGACCTCGACGGTGTGTGACCCCAACTTCCCGTGCACCAACACGTACTATTGGGACCAGTGGCGTGGCTGCTACGTCTACTACGACGGCTACCGCTACTACGACGCGCTGGGCACCTCGGGGACCTACCCGCTCCCGCCCGCCAACGTGTTCGTGTCGTACCCGCCGCCGACCTACGTGCCGCCGTCGTACTACGTGCCGCCGCCGAACTCGTACCGGCCGCCGCCGAACTACCGCCCGCCGCCGCCGAACTACCACACGGCCGTGCCCCCCACCTGGCACACGGCGCCGCCGGCTCGCACGGGCGTGGGCGGGCCGCCGCCGCCCAGCTACGGCACCAACGTTCCCCCTCCGAACACCGGTGGTCGCCCGCCGCCGCCTGCGCCGGGCGGCTACGGCAACGCGCCCCCGCCGCCGACCTACGGCACCAACGTCCCGCCGCCCAACACCGGGGGACGTCCGCCGCCGCCGCCGCCGAGCACCGGCTACAACCCGCCGCCGACCTCGGGTGGCTTCGGCAACGCGCCCCCGCCGCCGCCGAGCACCGGCTACAACCCGCCGCCGACCTCGGGTGGCTTCGGCAACGCGCCGCCGCCGAGCACCGGCTACAACCCACCGCCGACGTCGGGTGGCTTCGGGAACGCCCCGCCGCCGCCGCCCTCGGGTGGCGTGGTCGCTCCGCCGAACACCGGCGCCAGCGCGCCGCCGCCGCCCTCGTCGTCGCCCGGCGCGTACCTGCCCACCTCGCCCGGGGGCACGAGCACGGCGGCTCCGCCGCCGCCGCCGCCGAGTTCGTACATGCCGACGTCTCCTGGTGGCTCCGGGACGGCGCCGCCCGCGCCCCGGCCCAGCACGTACATGCCCGCCTCTCCAGGGAGCACCGGCACCGCGGCGCCCGCGCCCCGCCCCGGCACGTACATGCCGACCACCCCGTCGAACTCGGGCACCTACGTGCCCCCCCCGGCGCCGTCGAACGGGGGCATGACCAACCGCCCCATCACCCAGCCCTCGCAGCCGGTGTACCAGCGGCCCTCGCAGCCGCTGCCGCACACGGTGAACCCGTCTCCGCCGCCGGCGCCTCCGTCGAGGCGGCAGCAGGGCTTGCCTCCGCCGCCGCCCTCTGGTGGGCCGCGGCCGCCCGCGCCGCGGCCCCGCTGAGCGACGGCTCGACGTGAAGTCGACGAGCGCCGACGTCCCTCAGGGGGCGTCGGCGCTTCGACTTTTGCGCGGCGTTCGCTACGGTGCGCGCCTCTTCCGCCGGGGGCCGCCCATGTCGTCTCGACTCGTCCGCGTCACGCTCGCTGTCTCGCTCGTCGCCGGCCAGGCCGCGATCGCCTCTGGCTTCTACCTGGGCGACAACGGCGCCAGCGCCATGGTGCAGGGTGGCGCCTTCACCGCGCAGGCCGACGACGCGCTGGCCATGCAGTACAACCCGGCCGGCCTCACGCAGATCGACGGCTTCCACGCGCTGGCCGACGTCAACGTGCTGCGCCACGACGTGACCTACTCCCGGCAGGACCCAGGCTTCGACCCGGCGAACCCGTCGACGTTGATCAACACGGTGGCCAGCCGGCCTGACCCCTTCCTGCTGCCCTACTTCGGCGCGGCCTACGGCATGCCGCTCTTCGGCCGACGCTTCACGGTGGGGCTGGGGCTCTTCGCGCCGCCGTCGCAGGGCCGCTACGACTACCCGACGCCCAACTACACCAAGGACGACCAGGGCCGGTACGTCGAGAACCCGCGCCGCTACGCGCCGCACCGGTACGCGCTGCTCAGCACGAACATCATCATCGCGTACCCGACGCTCTCGCTGGCCTACGAGGTCCACCCGCGGGTGCAGGTGGGCGTGTCGGCGCAGCTCACGGTGTCGCACTTCCAGCAGACGCAGGTGATGTACGGCGGCGACGCGCTGGGCGACAACCCGATGTCGCAGCTGCGCGAGAACCCCGACTACGACGCCATCGTCTCCATCGACCTCCCGGGGCAGGTGGGCTTCACGGGCATCCTGGGCGTGATGGCGCGGCCGACCGACTGGCTCAGCCTCGGCGCCTCGGTGCGGCCGCCGATTCCTTTCCAGGCGCGGGGCCGCTTCACCGTACAGCTGCCGGAGTTCTTCACCTCGGCCGGCGCGACGGTGAACGGCGACACCGCGCGGCTCAACATGACCATGCCGCTCGAGCTCAAGTTCGGCGCGCGCGTGAGCCCCTTCACCTCCGGCGAGTGGAAGGACCGCCTCGGCATCAACCTGGACGTCACCTACCAGGGCTGGAACTCGGTCGATCAGCTGCTCCTGACGCCCGAGAACGTGACGCTCGTGAGCGGCCCGGGCGGCGAGGCAAGGCCCATCGCGCCCTTCTCGCTGCGGAAGAACTGGGTGCCGACGTGGAGCGTGCGCCTGGGCGGCAGCTTGCGCGCGCACAAGTACGTGTCGGCGCACCTCGGGGCGATGTTCGAGACGGGCGCCGCGCCGGAGGGCACCTACTCGATCGACTGGACCCACCCCACGCGCGTCATCGTCACCGGCGGCCTCACCGCGCACCTGGGGCCGGTCAACGTCATCGCCGGGGCGCTCTTCACCCCGACGAACACCACCGTGGTGACGCAGAGCGAGGTGCTCCGCGGCCAGACGGACCCCAGCATCATGCCCGGCGTGGTGGGCAACGGCATCTACACCTCGGGCGCGTGGGGGCTCATCTTCGGCGTGCGCGTCAACCGGGGCGGCACCGCGAAGGCGAGCGCGTCGGTGGCGCCGGCCCTCGCGCCTACGTCGGAGCAGCCCGCGAAGTCGGAGCCGCCGGCCGCGGAGCCGATGCCCGCCGACGCGCCCACCGCGAGCTGAGCCGCGTCGAGCGCCTCCCGCACCGCCGCGTCAGCCCTCGAGCGGGCGGTGGCGCAAGGTGACGACGGTGACCTCGGGCTCCGAGTTGAGGCGCGGCAGCCGGGTGCCCTTGCCGAAGCCGAGGCCGCGGTTGACGTAGAGCTGGTTGCCGCGCACGCCGTAGGCCCCGCGGTACCAGGGCTGGCCGCCGGCGCGGAACACGCCCTTGGTGAGGCGCGGCACGTCCCACTGGCCGCCGTGGGTGTGGCCGGCCAGGCACAGCACGTCGTCCCATGCGGGGAGCTTCACGGCGCAGGCGGGGGTGTGGGTGAGCACGAGGCGCGACGGCGTGGCGGCGCCGCGGTAGGCGCGGGCGACGTCGTCGTGGCGGGTGGTGCTGTCGTCGACGCCGATGACCGAGAAGTCCACGCCGCGCAGGCGCAGGGTGGTGTTCTCGTTGCGCAGCACCGAGACGCCGATGCGCTCGAGGCCGTCGTGGAGCACCTCGGGCCCGCTCCAGTGGTCGTGGTTGCCCAGCACGGCCACGCGCGGCGCCGCGAGCGGCTCAAGGAGCTGCGGCACGCGGGAGAGCGGGTCGCGCCGCGTGGTGACGAAGTCGCCGGTGAGCACCACGAGGTCGGGCGCCAGGTCGTTCACCTCGCGCACCACCGAGATGATGCGGCCGTCGGGCACGCCGTGGCCGATGTGGAGGTCCGACAGCTGCACCACCGTGAGCCCGTCGTGGGCCGGGTCGACGGCCGCCGAGTGCACCTCGACGCGGCTGAGCTCGAAGTACTCGTTGGCGATGAGGCGGCGCTCAGCGCGCGCGGCGAACGGCGCCAGGAGTGTGGCGGACAGGCCCTGGAGCACGCGGCGACGGTGGACTTTCGACATGCGCACGAGCCTGACAAACCGCGGCAGGGAGGCGCCATTCCCCCTGAACGGGCGGGTCAGTCTTTCAGGCGGGCCAGCGCGTTGGCGGCGGCCTGCTTCGAGTTGCAGCCGAAGACCAGCACCTGCTCGCCGTCGCCGGGGCCGCCGTCCTTCGCGAGGTCCTCGAGGGCGCCGCGGGCGCGCTTCACCTTGAGGTCGGCCAGCGCGTCGGCGGCGGCCGAGCGCAGCGAGCACTTCTTGTGGCCCAGCAAGTCGATGAGCTGGCCCTCGGCCTTCTTGAGGCCGCCGCGCGCGGCCGCGGCGTAGTGACCCACGGCCGCGTTCTCTTCGAGGCCCTCCGAGAGCTGCCCCAGGTACCAGCTGCGCGTCGGGGCGTCCTTCTCCTGGGCGATGAGCTTCTTCGCGGCGTCGACGCGGCGGCTGCGCTCCTCGCCCTTCGCGGTGTCGGCGGCAGCGCTGATGGCGCGCTCGGTAGCGTTGCTGCTGAAGACGAGCCCCAGGGCGAGCAGCACGGCCGCGGCGCCGCCCGCGCCGAGGAGCAGGGTCTTCCCCGGGAGGCCCCGACGCTCGGCGGTGTCGAGCGAGGCCTTCACCAGCTTGCTGGTCGACTCGAACGCGCGGTTGGCGACGTCGGTCGTCGTCTGGAGCGCACGGTTGGCGGCCTCGCCAGTGGACGAGAGCGCGGAGCCCGCCAGCTCGAGGGCGCGGTGGGTGCCGGTGCTCGTGCGGCCCTGCTCGCCCACGCGGTCGAGGCCCTTGTTGCCGAAGGGCGGGGCGTCGGGGCCGGCCGCCCACCGGGTGGCCTTGTACACGCGCACCGGCTCGGGGATGCCCTTGAGCTCGAACTTGCCCAGCTCCTCGCTGGGGACCTCGGCGCGGTTCATCGAGAGGTAGACGGCCTCGGTGAAGGTCACCTCGTCGGCCTCCGCGAGGCCCTCGACGCGGGCGGCGATGTTGACGGGCTCCCCGAAGACGTCGTTGCCCTCGAGGCGCACTTCGCCGACGTTGATGGCCACGCGCACGTGGAGCTGCTGACCCGGCGCCACGCCGCCGTTGTAGGCCCACAGCGCGTCTTGCACGGCGAGGCCGGCGAGCACGGCCGAGGTGGGCGACTCGAAGGTCACCATGAAGGCGTCGCCGATGGTCTTCACGATGCGGCCGCCCAGCCCGCGGAAGAGGGGCGCGAGGAGCTCGTTGTGCGTCGTGAGCAGCCGCTCGTTCTCCTCGAGCGTCTGGGTGCTCGTGCGCTCGGTGAAGCCCTTGATGTCGGTGAAGACGATGGCGAGGTTGGCGGTGCGCACGGCCGGGCGGTTGTATCAGCGCGCGGCCTCGACGACGCGGGCCACGACGACGAAGTGGAAGACGGCGCCCAGCACCACGAAGGCGTGGAACACCTCGTGGTAGCCGAAGACCGCCGGCCAGGGGTCGGGGCGCTTGAGCGAGTACACGACGGCGCCCAGCGAGTAGACGACGCCGCCGCCGACGAAGAGGGCGAGGTTGAGCGGGCCCAGGGCGGCGCTCATGGTGGGGAAGAAGGGCGCGGTGAGCCAGGCGAGCGCCAGGGCCAGCACCGCGACGATGGGCTTGGGGGCGCTGATCCACACCAGGGCGCGCAGCCCGCCCAGGGCCGCGCCGGCCCAGAGCAGGAGCAGGAAGGGGCGCGAGGACTCCGGGGGCATCAGCAGGGCGAGCGGCGTGCCGGTGCCGGCGATGAGCAGCATGATGCAGGCGTGGTCGAGGCGCCGCCACCACTGCCGCGCGCGGGGGCCCCAGGTCGGCCGGTGGTACAGGGCGCTCACCGCGAACTGGCCGCACAGCGTGACGAGGTAGACGAGGCAGGCCCAGCGCAGCGCCCCCGAGGCGCGGGCGAGCAGCACAGCGCCGGCGACCAGCGCCACGAAGAACGACACCTGGTGCAGCACGCCACGCAGCCGCGGCTTGACGGGGGCGTCCAGGCTCGAGTCCATGGCGCTTCCTAGCCGCGGCCACGTCACGCTGTCGTCACCGTTGAATCGGGGGCATTCTCCCGGGCATGCGCGCGGTGGTGTGGCAGCACGAGACGCACGAGGGCCTCGGGCTGCTCGAGGCGGCGCTCGTGGCGGAGGGCTTCTCGCTGACGCGGCGCTTCCGCGCGGTGGAGCACCAGGACCTGGAGGCCGAGCTGCTGGTGGTGCTGGGCGGCGACATGGGCGTGGGCGACCTCGCCGCGCACCCGTTCCTCGGCGACGAACTCGCGCTGCTCACCGAGCGGGTGGCCCTGGAGCGCCCGGTGCTGGGCGTGTGCCTGGGCGCGCAGCTCCTCGCCACGGCGGCGGGGGCGACGGTGGCGCGCGGCAAGAACGGGCTCGAGGTGGGCGTGGGCCCCGTGCGCTGGACGAAGGCCGCTACCGAGGACCCGGTCTTCGCCGGCGTGGGCGCCCGGTCGACGGTGGTCCACTGGCACGAGGACACCTGGAGCGCGGTGCCCGGCGCCACGCTGCTCGCCTCCACGGACCGCTACACGCAGCAGGCCTTTCGCCTGAAGGACAGCTACGGCTTCCAGTTCCACCTCGAGCTGACCGCTGCGGAGCTGGGCCGCTGGTTCGACCGCGCCGGCGAGACGCTCTCGGTGCTCTACGAGCGCGACCTCTCCGAGCTGCGCGCCGGGCTTTCGAAGCTTACGGCGGCCGAGGGCGCCAACCGGCTCGTGCTGGAGCGCCTGGCGCACCACTTCGCGCGCTGCGCCCGCCGCTGATCCGCGCCGCGACCGCGATTTTCGTGGATCTGCATGGGCGCTGCATATATATGCGGCCTTCATGCACCAGCTTCAGGCAGGCATCGTCGGCGCGTCGGGGTACTCGGGCCTGGAGCTCACCCGCCTGCTGCTCGGGCACCGGGCGGCGACGCTCGCCTTCGCCACCTCGGATCGCTGGGTGGGGCAGGCCGTCTCGGCGAAGACCGGGCTCTCGTGCGAGCTGACCTACGTCTCGAACGAGGCGGGCCTGGCGGCGGCGAAGGGCTGCGACGTGGTGTTCCTCGCGACGCCCGCCGAGACCTCGCTCGAGCTGGCGCCGAAGCTGCGGGCGGCGGGGGTCCGGGTGGTGGACCTCGCCGGCACCTTCCGCCTGCAGGACACCGCGCTCTACCCGCGCTTCTACAAGTTCGAGCACAGCTCGCCGGCGCTCCTGAAGGACGCGGTGTACGGCCTGCCCGAGCTGTTCCGCGAGCAGGTGCGCGGGGCGGCCTTCGTGTCGAACCCCGGCTGCTACGCGACGGCGGCGGCGCTGGCCGTGGCGCCGCTGCTCCGGGCCGCGCTCATCGACCCAGAGTCGGTGGTGATCAACGCCGCCTCCGGCGTCTCGGGGGCGGGGCGCAAGGCGAGCGAGGAGTTCACCTTCATGGAGATCGACGCCGACTTCCGGGCCTACAAGACGCTCTCGCATCAGCACGTGCCGGAGATCGAGCAGACGCTGGGCCGCGTGGCGGGCACGCCGGTGCCGCTGGTCTTCACGCCGCACCTGCTGCCGATGAAGCGCGGCATCTTGAGCACCGCGGTGGCCCGTCTCAAGCCCGGCGTGACCGGCGAGCAGGTGCAGGCGGCCTTCACGGCGGCCTACGCGGGGGAGCCGCTAATGGGCCTGCGCGCCAGCGCGGACGCGGTGCGCATCGCCGACGTGGTGAACACCCCGAAGGCGCTGGTGGGGGCCGCGGCCGACGGGCGCCACGTGGTGGCCATCAGCGCGCTCGACAACCTGCTCAAGGGCGCCGCGAGCCAGGCGGTGCAGAACCTGAACCTCATGTTCGGCCTCGTCGAGACCGAAGGGCTGGCCTGACATGCCGGTGGCGCGCGGGTTTCTCTTCTCGGGGCTGCACTGCGGCATCAAGCCGTTCAAGAAGGACCTCGCCTTCGTGGTGAGCGAGGCGCCGTGCACGGCCGCGGCGATGCTCACCGTCAACACGGCGAAGGCGGCGCCAGTGGTCGACTGCGCGCGCCGGCTGCCGGCCTCGGGCGTGCGCGCGGTGCTGATCAACTCGGGCAACGCCAACGCCCTCACGGGCCCCGAGGGGCTCACCGACGTGGAGGCGCTGTGCGCGGCGGCGGCGGGCGTGCTCGAGGTGCCGCCGGCGGCGGTGCTCATGGCCTCGACGGGCGTCATCGGGCAGCGGCTGCCGCGGGCGAAGATCCTCGAGGCGCTCCCGCGGCTCAAGGCGCAGCTCAAGGCGGCGCCCGAGTCGGCGGCGGAGGCCATCCTCACCACGGACACGGACCTCAAGATCGCCAGCCGCGCGGTGCGCTTCGGCCGCAAGGAGGGCCGCATCACCGCCATCTGCAAAGGCAGCGGGATGATCGCCCCCCAGCTCGCCTCGACCATCGCGGTCATCTGCACCGACGTGGCCATCTCCAGCGCGCTGCTGCACCGGGCCCTGGCCAACGCGATGGACGGCAGCTTCAACAACCTCACCGTCGACAACGACATGAGCACCAACGACATGGTGCTCGCCCTGGCGAACGGGCAGCTGGGCAACGCGGAGCTGACCGAGGCGGGGCCGGAGTACGAGGTTTTCGCCGCGCAGCTCCAGTCGCTGTGCGTGGAGCTCGCCCGCGAGGTGGCGAAGGACGGCGAGGGCGCCACGAAGCTCCTCGAGGTGCGGCTGACCGGCGCGCCCACCAAGCCCGTGGCCGTGGACCTCGCGCGGAGCGTGGCGGGCAGCACGCTGGTGAAGGCCGCCGTCTTCGGCGCCGACCCGAACTGGGGCCGCATCCTCTCCACCGTGGGCGCGCGCTGCGGCTCCCAGGGCTGGGCCCTCGACCCGGCGCAGGCGAAGGTGACGGTGCAAGGCGTGGTGGTGTTCGACCGCCGGCCGATGCTCGAGGCGGTGGCGCCGGCGGTGGCGACGGCCTCCAATGACGCGGGCGAGGGGCCCTCGGTGCCCGGGCACGCGGCCCTGCGCGCGCGCATGCGGGCCCCGGAGGTGCTGGTGGAGGTGGACCTGCGCGCCGGCGAGCACGCCTCGGTGGGCTGGGGCTGCGACCTCACCTACGACTACGTGAAGATCAACGCCGACTACACCTCGCTCCTCGTGCCCACGGTGGACGGCAGCGTGGCGAAGGACGATCGGCTCACGAACTACTCCCCCAAGTTCAAGGTGAACCTGGTCAAGCAGGCGCTCACCTACATCTCGCGCTTCGCCGGCAAGCGGGTGGTGCTCAAGCTGGGCCGCCAGGCGATGGGCAAGGACACGCTGCGGGCCTCCATCGTCGAAGACGTCAACCTGCTGCGCGCCGTGGGCCTGGTGCCCATCCTCGTGCACGGCGAGAGCCCCGAGGGGCAGTCGAAGGGCGACGGCACCTCGCGGGAGATGATGATTTCGGGCCAGACGAACACCGAGCTGGTGACGCTGCTCAACCGCACGGGGGTGCACGCCATCGGCCTGTCGGGCATGGACGCGGCCTTCATGAAGGGCCGGCGCGTGGGCGAGGGCCAGCCCGGCGAGGTGGTGAGCATCAACAAGGACCTCCTCGAGATGTTCTTGCAGCGCAACTACGTGCCGGTCGTCTCGCCGGTGGGCTTCCTCGACGACGGGAGCACGCTGCCGCTGGAGCCGGACCAGGTGGCCAGCGAGATCGCCGTCACCGCGGGGGCCTCGAAGCTGGTGTACCTGGTGGGCGTGCCGGGCTTCACCGAGAACGACGAGCTCCTGGGGCAGCTCACCACCACCGTGCTGCGCGAGAAGGCCGAGCGAGGCGTCTTCAACCGGAACCTGAGCCGCAAGGCGACCTGGGCCATCTCGGCGCTGGAGCGCGGGGTGGAGCGCGTGCACGTCATCGACGCCCGCACGCCGCACTCCATCATCGCGGAGTTCTTCACCGACCAGGGCATCGGCTCGCTGGTGACGCATGGCTGACGTCACCACGCACCGCGCGCGGCGGGAGGTCATTCGCCGGCTCCTGCGCACGCACGTGGTGGCCACCCAGGAGGACCTGGGCGAGCTGCTGCGCCGCGAGGGCATCGAGGTGACGCAGGCCACCTTGAGCCGCGACCTCGCCAAGCTGCTCGCGCGGCGGGTGACGCTGCCCGACGGGGGCACGGTGTACGAGCTGGCCGAGGCCCCGGCGCGCCACGGCGACGAGGCCCTGCGGCAGGTGCACCACCTCGTCACCACGGTGGACGACGGCGACGCGATGGTGGTGCTGCGCACGCTGCCCGGAGGCGCCCCGGCGGTGGCCGCGGCCATCGACGCCTCGCGGCCGCCCACGGTGCTCGGCACCCTCGCCGGCGACGACACCATCTTCATCGTGCCCGCGAAGGGCGTGAAACCCGCGCGCATCAAGCGCGACCTGCTCAGCACCTGGAAGAAAGGAACCGCATCATGACGCTCGCCAAGACCGAGGCCTCCGGGGGCCCGGGGCTCTTGCCCGAGGTGATGGCCTTCTCGAGCTCGCTCTCGCTCGACAAGCAGCTCCTGCGCGAGGACCTCGTCGGCTCGCTCGCCCACGTCACCATGCTCGGGCGCACGGGCGTCATCCCCGTGGCCGACGCGCGCGCCATCCGCGACGGGCTGGTGGCCATCTGGGAGCGGGCGGCGGCGGGAGGCCTCACGCTGCCCGACGAGGAGGACGTGCACATGGCCGTGGAGGTGGAGCTCAACCGCACCATCGGCGCGCCGGCGGCGCTGCTCCACTCGGCGCGCAGCCGCAACGACCAGGTGGCGACGGACCTGCGGCTGTACGTGCGCGAGACGGCGGCCACGGCGCTCACGCAGCTCACGGGCCTCATCGCCGAGCTGGTGACGCGCGCGCGCGCCGAGGCGCACGTCATCATGCCCTCGTACACGCACCGCCAGCGCGCCCAGCCCGTCTCGCTCGCGTACTGGCTCGCCTCCTACGGCGCCGCCTTCCTGCGCGACGCGCAGGCGCTGGCCTTCGTGCTCGAGCAGTGCCGGCTGCTGCCGCTGGGCGTGGGCGCCATCTCGGGCACCTCGCTGCCCATCGATCGCGAGGTGTCGCGGCAGCTCCTGGGCTTCGAGGGCGTGACGCTCAACGGCCTGGACACGGTGGGCGACCGCGACTTCGCGCTCGACCTGCTCTACGCCACGGCGCGCTTCTTCGTGCACGCCAGCCGCCTCTCGACGGACCTGGTGGACTTCACCACCGCGGAGTTCGGCTTCGCCTCGCTCTCGGGCGACATCTCGATGGGCAGCTCGATGATGCCGCAGAAGAAGAACCCCGACGTCTTCGAGCTCGTGCGCGGCAAGTCGGGCAAGGCCGTGGGCAACCTCGTGGCGCTGCTCACCACGGTGAAGGGCCTGCCCGGCGGCTACAACCGCGACCTGCAGGAGGACCGCGCGTCGCTCCTCGAGACGGGGCCGCTGCTGCTGGGCACGCTGGGCATCCTCCGGCTGGCGCTGCCGCGGGTCACCTTCCACCCCGAGCGCTGCCGCGTCGGCGTAGAGGAGGGCTTCACCCAGGCCACGGACCTCGCGGAGGCGCTGGTGAAGAAGGGCATGCCCTTCCGCAAGGCGTACCAGGTGGTGGGCTCGCTCGTGCGGCGGTGCCAGGAGCAGGGGCTGACGCTGCGGCAGGCGACGGTGGCGCTGGCGCAGGGCATCGACCCGGCGCTCGACGCGGCGACGCTCGCGGTGCTGGAGCCCGCGGGCGCCGTGGCGCGCAAGCAGTCGGCGGGCAGCACCGGCCCCGAGGCGGTCGAGGCGACGCTGGGGGCCCTGGCCTCGCAGGCGCGGGCCCTGGCGGACACCGCGGCCTCGGTGCCGCGGCTCGAGCAGCTCTTCGTGGGCCTCAAGGCCGCGGCGCTCTGACGGCGACCGTGCGCTCCCTGCTTGCCCGGCCGGGCCAAGTGCGGCAATCAGCCTGACGTGAACCCGACCAAGCGCGACCTCCTCAAGCTCCGCGACCTGTCCCTCGACGAGCACCTCGGCCTGTTCCGCCGCGCGGCCGAGCTCAAGGCGGCGCGCCGGGCCCGCCGGCTGGTGAAGACGCTGGCCAGCCGCACGCTGGTGATGATCTTCGAGAAGGCCTCCACCCGCACGCGGCTCTCCTTCGAGGCGGCGATGCTGCAGCTCGGCGGCAACTGCATCGACCTGTCCACGGCCAACTCGCAGATGTCGCGGGGCGAGCCGCTCGCCGACACTGCGCGCGTGGCCGGCCGCTACTGCGACGCGGTGATGATGCGCACCTTCGGCGACGAGCGCCTCGAGGAGTTCGCGAAGCACTGCCAGGTGCCGGTGGTCAACGGGCTCACCGACGGCGGGCACCCGGTGCAGATCATGACCGACCTCTTCACCGTCACCGAGCGGCTGGGCGAGGTGAAGGGCAAGACCCTGGCCTTCATCGGCGACACCGCGAGCAACATGGGCCGCAGCTTCGTGGAGGGCGCGGGGCTCTTCGGCTACCAGCTGCGGCTGGCGTCGCCGAAGGGCTACCACCCGGCGGCCGAGGTGGTGGCGCCGTCGAAGGACTTCGTGCAGCTCGTGAGCGACCCGAAGGAGGCCGTCGCCGGCGCCGACGTGGTCATCACCGACGTGTGGACCTCCATGGGCCAGGAGGCCGAGTCGAAGCAGCGCCTCTCGGACCTCTCGGGCTACCAGGTGACGGCGGCGCTGATGAAGCTGGCCGCGCCGCACGCGCTCTTCCTCCACTGCCTCCCGGCGCACCGCGAAGAAGAGGTGACGGCGGAGGTCATCGACGGCCCGCAGTCGGCGGTGTGGGACGAGGCCGAGAACCGCCTGCACGTGCAGAAGGCGCTGCTGGAGTACCTCGTGCTGGCCGAGGAGCGGCGCAACGACACGCGCCCGGCCGCCGCCATCCCCGTGCGGCGGTGACGCCGGTCGAGGGCGACGGGCGCCCGACGGACCCTTTGAGCATCGTGGCCCTCGCGGCGGGCATCGGCGCGCTGGTGCTGGCGCTCACCGCGGTGCTGCCGTTGGTGGGCATGTGCCTGGCGCCGCTCTCGGCGCTCAGCGCGCTGGTGGCCCTGGTGACGGGCCTGGCCAGCGTGGTGCGCACGACGGTGAACCGGCAGCTCGACGGGCGCCTGCAGGCGCTCACCGGCCTGGGCCTGGCGCTGCTGTGGAGCGCGGGCGCGGGGCTGCTCTACCTCTTCGCCAGCCGTCACTGAGAGGCTGTGAGGCTAGCCCCTCCCGTCGCCGGGCACGCCGAGCTGCGTCGCCGGGCATCGTCGCAACCCCTCGACGCAGCACGAGCTGCGCCTTCGGGCTTGCTCCTTGCGCGGCTCGCACCTCGTCGGTCGCGCTCGGTCGGGGACAGCCTCACAACCTCTGAGGGCTGGTGCGCTCCGGCTGCCCCTGCGGTGGCGAGAAGAGCCGGCCGAGCGCGTCGACGCCGCGGGTCAGCGGCGGGCGGCCGCGGGGCGCGAAGGGCGTCATGAGCCACAGCGCGGCGTAGACCCAGAAGGCGAGGCCGCCGGTGAAGGCGAGGCTGGCGACGAAGAGCACGCGCATGAGCGTGGCGTCCCAGTTGAAGTGGTGGGCGAGGGCGGCGCAGACGCCGCCGGCGAGCCGGCCGGGGAGGTCGCGGTGGAGGCCGGGGGCGTCGGGCTGGCGCTGGGTGCAGTGGGGGCAGCGCGAGGCCTGGGCGGCGAGTTCCTGAAGGCACGAGACGCACTGGCGGGAGCGGAGGTCGGTCATGGCGAGCCCCGACGCGCGGCGTGCGCCAGCGATTGCATCGGCACGCGAAGGTGCAAAGGGCGCCGGCTTCTGCGATGCGGGGGCCATGCGAACCGCGCTGCTGCTGGTGCTGGTCCCCGCGCTGGTGGGCGCGGCGCCGAAGAAGAAGAAGGCGCCGCCGCCGCCCCCGCCGCCGGTGACGGCCCCCACGCCGCAGGTGGTGGAGAACGTGAGCGACTCGGTGCGCGCGCTCTTGCGCGACGCCGAGCGGGTGCAGGCCTTCCGGGTGGAGGGCTCGGGCGGGCTGCGGCCGGACCCGGCGCGGGCCATCGCCGACGAGTTCGTGCGCGGGGCGGCGGGCAGCGAGCTGAGCGCGGAGGACCTCGCGGCGCTGCGCAGCGTGCTCTACGACGAGAAGAGCTACCGCTTCTCGCAGGACGTGGCGCGCTGCCGCTTCGCGCCGCACCTCTCGTTCCAGGCGCAGGCGGGCATCGACACCCTCGAGGTGGTGGTGAGCTTCTCGTGCAACCAGGTGCTCTACGTCATCGGCAAGCCGGGCGGGCGCTGGGTGCCCAAGGGCACCTTCGACGTGCGGCCGGCGCGGGGGCGGCTGGTGGCGCTGGCGAAGCGGCTGCTCCCTGAAGACCGGGCGACGCGGGAGCTGCGCTGACACGACGCCCCGACAGGCCGTGGGGCGTGCCGGGGCGCGGTCACCGCGGGGCGTGGGGGCGGCGCGTCAGAGTTCGCGGCTCATGAGGAGGCGGAGCTTGCCGCTCTTCTTGGACACCACGGTGGCGACGGTGGTGAAGCCGACCTTGCGGTAGAAGGACACGGCCGGGCCGTTGGCGGGGTCGACGCGGAGCGCGAGCGTCTTGCGGTTCATGTCGCGCGCGATGGCGAGGCCCTGGTCGAGCAGCACGTGGCCCAGGCCCTGCTGCCGGAGCTCGGGCTTGACCACGATGTTGCGCAGGTAGGCGGCGCCGGGCACCGGGCCGTCGCGCTCGATGGTGACGTAGCCGACGATGGCGTCCTGGTGGCGGCCGACCGAGACGAAGGGGCGCAGCTTGCTGAGGGCCTCGAGGCTCTCGGTCTGCGCCTCGCCGCGGATCTTCCACGGGTCGCTGCCGGAGCGGAGCTGGCTCAGGACGTTCATGTCCTCGTCGGTGGGCGGCGCGAACTTCACTTCCTTCTTCCAGTCGATCGCTGGCGGAATCGGCGGCGTCGGGGGGCTGCTCCCGGTGCCTTCGAGCTGCTTGGTCGTCATCGCCTCTCCCTTGTGCGGAGACTTCCGCACGAATTGCGTCTCGGCCTCGAACTGATCCTAACCCTCAACGGCAACGCGGTGCACGAGGAGACATTTCCCTCCTCTCCCAACGGTGGTGCGTCGTTTCACCACACGGGGGGCCTGAATCGCCTTGGAGCGTCGGGCGGTTGGCCGCACAATCGACGGCACCGTGCAACTGAATCACGCGCAGCGCGAGCTCACCGTCAAGATCGTCTATTACGGGCCGGGGTTGTCGGGGAAGACCACCAACCTGCAGATGATCCACCAGAAGACGGGGGCGGAGGTGCGGGGGCGGCTCTTGACGGTGGAGACCCACGACGACCGCACGCTGTTCTTCGACCTGTTGCCGATGTTCTTCAGCACCGCGAGCGGCTTCAAGGTCAAGGTGAAGCTCTTCACCGTGCCGGGGCAGGTGATCCACAACGCGACCCGGCGCATCGTGCTGCAGGGCGCCGACGCGGTGGCCTTCATCGCCGACAGCCGCCGCGCGGCGGCCTCGGAGAACAACGCCTACTGGAAGAACCTGGTCGAGAACATGCGCGAGAACCAGCTCGACCCCGCGCAGGTGCCGGTCGTCATTCAGTACAACAAGCGCGATCTCCCCGACACGAAGACCGACGAGGAGATCGAACAGACGCGCAAGAAGGGCAAGGAGCCGGTGGTGGGGGCCATCGCCATTCGCGGGGTCGGGGTGCTCGAGACGCTCTTCGCGGTGCTGCAGTCGGCCTTCCGCAGCCTCGACGCCCGGGCGGGGCTGTCGAAGAACCTGGGCCTCACCGAGAAGGAGTTCCTCACCCAGGTCTTCTCGAACATCGACACCACCGGCACCGAGCTCGAGAAGGTGCTGCCGCCGAAGACGGGCGGGGCCGGCGCGTGAGGCAGGGCGAGTCGGTGCTCCAGCGCCGCATCTCGTTGGGCGAGATGCTCGACGGGGAGTCCTTCACCGAGGTGGTGAAGGGCTTCGTCGAGCTCTACCGGGTCGGCATCAAGGTCTT
>CAYUZK010000017.1:0-51858 GCA_964449625.1 uncultured Archangium sp. | reverse complement strand
TGCGGGGCGGCACCAGGTGCGTTCGGATCCGAGCGGGCGCGCGCGTGCGGCGCTGACAAAAGCCGGCACGCCGGCATTGCGAAACAGCTGGTCGAAGACCACGAACACCGCGCGCTCCATGTCGCCATTCACCGCGTAGGTGCTGGCGTCGAAGGCGACGGCCGTCGAGGCGATCTTGATCTCCACGCCCGACAGCGGCCGCGCGTAGATGTCGTACTGCTCGCGGTGGTAGTCCGACCGGGGCTTGATCTGGATGGTCTTGTTGAACCGGTCCATGAGGTGGCGGAACTCCTCGCGCTCCTCGCCGAGCAGGAGGTTGGCGACCTCGGTCTGCGCCTGCACCACCATGGTGGGGTCCTTGTAGGCCGGCGCCGAGCGGCGGAGCTCGCGGAAGATCTCGTAGGCCACGGTGGTGGCCGTCTTCACGTAGCCCTGGCCGCCGCAGTACCCGCAGTCCTCGTGCAGCACGCGGCCGATGGACTCGCGCACGCGCTTGCGGGTCATCTCGATGAGGCCGAGCTCCGAGATGCGCAGCACGTTGGTCTTGGCCTTGTCGCGGCCGAGCGCCTCGTTGAGCGCCTTGAAGACCTTGTCGCGGTTCTGCTGCTTCTCCATGTCGATGAAGTCGCAGATGATGATGCCGCCGATGTTGCGGAGCCGGAGCTGGTAGACGATCTCCTTGGCCGCCTCGGTGTTGATCTTCACGATCGTGTCTTCGAGGTTCTTCTTGCCGACGTAGCGCCCCGAGTTGACGTCGATGGCGGTGAGCGCCTCGGCCTGGTCGATGATCAGGTACCCGCCCGAGCGCAGCCACACCTTGCGCGCGGTGGCGCGCTTGATCTCGTCCTCGATGCCGTAGGCGTCGAAGATGGGCTCCTCGCCCTCGTGCTGCACCACGCGCTCGCGCAGCGAGGTGTCCTGCGCCTCGACGAAGCGCTGCACCCGCTCGAACTCATCGCGGTCGTCGATGACCAGCTTCTCGATGTCGTGGGCAAAGAGGTCGCGCGTCGCGCGCAAGATGAGGTCCAGGTCGGGGTGCATCAGGCCCGCGCGGTGCACCTTCTCGCTCTTGCGCACCGTCTCGTTCCACACCTCGATGAGGAAGCGGATGTCGGCCTCGAGCTTGTCCGAGGGCACGTTCTCCGCGACGGTGCGCACGATGAAGCCCGTGCCGGGCGGGCGCAGGCGATCGACGATCTCGCGCAGGCGGCGCCGCTCCTTCTCGTTGCCGATGCGGCGGCTGATGCCGACGTGATCGACCGTGGGCATGAACACCAGGTGCCGCCCGGGAATGGAGATGTGCGCGGTGATGCGCGCGCCCTTGGTGCCGATGGGGTCCTTCGACACCTGCACCAGCACCTCCTGCCCGACCTTGAGCAGGTCCTCGATGCGCGCCAGCTTCTTGGGCGGCGCCTCCTTCTTGCGGTCGCGATCGCGGTCTCGGTCGCGGCGCTGCTCTTTCTCCTTGAAGCGCACGTCGCGGGGCGCGTTGCTGCGCGGCGCCTCGACCCGCTCGGTCAACTGCAGCGGCGCGGGCTCGCCGCTGGCTGCCGCGACGGCCTCGGTGCCCGTCGGCGGCGTCGGCGCCTGGTCGGCCGCGGCCGCGGCGAGCACCTCGTCGCCGGTAGTGACGGGCGCGGGGCCTCCCTCGACGACGGCGGCCGCGAGCACCTCGGCGCCGGTGGAGACGGGCGCGGGCCCCCCCTCGACGACGGCGGCCGCGACCACCTCGGCCCCGGTGGCGACGGGCGCAGGGCCACCTTCGACGACGGCGGCGGCCACCACCTCGGCCCCGGTGGCGACGGGCTGCGGCGCGGCGGCGAGCGGCTCAGGCGCCTCGGCCGGGGCCTCGCCGGGGGTCGGCGCGGGGGCGCTGGCCACGGGCTCCGGCACCGGTGACGACGGCGCCGCGTCGGCGAGCTCCGAGGAGGTCTCGAGCAGGGAGCCGTTGTCCTCCGAGCCCTCCTCGGGCACCTCGTCCACGTCCTCGTCCTGCTCGCCTTCGGTCAGCTCGAACTGGTGCCGGGTGACGTCAGGGTCGAAGAGCACGTCGCCGACGTAGAGGAAGGCGGCCTTGTCGAGGCCGATGTCGACGAAGGCCGCCTGCATGCCCGGGAGCACGCGCGTGACGCGGCCCTTGTAGACGTTGCCGACGATGCCCTTGTCTTTTTTTCGCTCGAGATAAAACTCAGCGATGTGACCCTGCTCGACCAGCGCAACGCGGGTCTCGCGGCCCGCTGCGTTGATGACGAGGACGCTGCTCATGGAAAGATCCAGTCTGCGTCGGATGACCACGTGCGCCCCACGGACGGGACGAGGAGCTCACACGGGCCAAAGACGACGCGTCGAGGCAGGAGCTGGCGCCCATCACGTGCAACTCACGCTGTGGTGTCGCTGAGCGAAGGTCGACCAATGAGACCTCCTGCCGGTTGATTCATGAACCTCGTGGAACTCTTCACCCACGAGGTCGACTTCGCCCCCATTCCGTTCACCGGTGCCGGCCTGCCATCAGGTCCGACTGGGAGCCCCGTCTCAAACTGTTGACAGGCCAAGCGTTTCACGAAGCGCCGGGGAAAGGAAACGATTTGTCCCGGGCTTGACGCAGCGCGACAGCCTGCCTCACGCGCGGGCCGAAGGAATCTCGGGCCTTGGGGGGCGCGGCTTCCACTGGAGCTTGAGGGCCGCCCAGGCGGGGTCGAGGAGCAGCTTCTTGGTGTCGGTCAGCCCCATCTCGAGGGCGGCCAGGCGCACGAAGTCCTCCGAGGGGGCCTGCGCCTCGTCGGTGGCCGTGGGGAAACAGACCCACACGGCGCCCATCACCGCCATCTTCTGGGTGAGGCCGGTGAGCCGCTCGATGAGCTCCACCTTGCGCGCGGCGAAGAGCACCTGCACGTCGAGCCCGGTCTTCGCGGTGTCCACGAGGGCCGTGCCCTCGGGGAGCGGCAGCAGCGCCTCGAGGAAGCCGTCGGGCGCGTTGTGCACCGAGACGTTCATGCCCGCGCGGATGCCCAGCAGCGAGCTGAGCGGGGCCAGGAGCAGGGGCCCGCCGAAGCTCATCGGCGCACCTCGAAGGCCGTCAGCGGCTCCTCGCGCTTCGACTCCGCGACGAGCACCCGCTCCACGCGGGCCTCCGCGGGGCCGTGCTTCGCCCAGGAGAGGAAGGCCTCGAGCACGTCCACGTCGGCCTCGGCGAGCGCCTCGACGTCGCCGTCGGGCAGGTTGCGCACCCAGCCCTTCACGCCCAGGCGCCGCGCCTCGTCACGGGCGCTGGCGCGGTACGACACGCCTTGCACGAGGCCCGTGATGCGAAGATGAACGCGGCGCAGCGACATGGGCCAGCGGTGTTACCAGAGATGACTGCGTCATTGGACGAAGAAGCACTCGCCTCACCCCGCGCGCGCGAGGAGCGCCTGGAACGTGGCGCGTTCTACACGCCCGCATCTCTGGTGACGCAGGTGCTCGACACGGTCGCGCCGTGGTGTCCGCGCGGCGCCTTCCGCGTGGTGGACCCGGCCTGCGGCGCGGGCGCCTTCCTGGTGCAGGCGGCGGCGCGGTGGCCGGCGGCGGCGCTCCTGGGCGTGGAGCTCGAGCCGGCGGCCGCGGCGCAGTGCCGAGCCCGCGTCCCGCGCGCGCAGGTGCTGGAGGGCGACGCCCTGGCGAGCCCGGTGCTCGACGCGGCGCTGCCCGACGACGCGGGCTTCGAGCTGTGGCTGGGCAACCCGCCGTGGAACGGCACCTCGCCGCTCCTGCGCGACCCGGCGGCGTGGCGGCGCGCCACCTCGTGGATGCCCCCGCACCTCGCGCTGCGCCGCGGCACGAGCCTGCGCGACGACTTCGTCTTCTTCCTCTTGCGCGCCTCGGCGCGGCTCGCGACGCGACGCGGGGCCCTCGCCTTCGTCACCCCGGCGACGCTGCTCGACGCCTACGCGCACGCCCCGGTGCGCGAGGCGCTGCTCTCGCGGCTCACGCTGCGCGCGGTGCTCGAGCTGCCCGCGGGCACCTTCGCCGGCACGAAGGTCGTCCCGTGCGTGACGGTGTGGACGAGCGGCGAGGCCAGCGCGAGCGCCACGCAGCGCCCGGCCGCCGGCCCCGAGGCGCCTCCGATCACACGAGCCTCACGCGCGAGCGCGACGCAGCTCTCGCTCCCCGGGCTTGCGGCGCCACCGGTCGCACAGCCGAGCGCCACGCAGCGCCCGAAGCCCGACCTCGTGGCGACTCCGGAGCCACCTCGAGAGACTGCGCCCGCCTTCATGCCGCACGGCCCGAGCTGGCGGCTGCGCCCCCTGCCCGCGCGCGCCGAGGCCCTCGACGCGGCGTGGAGAAAAGCTGGAGCCGCCCTGCCCGACCTGGTGCCCGTCAGCTTCGCGGGGCTCAAGACGCGCTTCGACGAGCTGCTGGTCGACGACGACCGCGCGGCGCTCGAGGCGCGCGTCGCGGCCTTCCTCGGCACACGGCGGCTGGCCGACTTCGCCAGGTCCTTCGGGCTCGAGGCCTTCCTCCCCAAGCTCGAGGCGCTGCGCGCCTTCGCGGCCGACGCGCGCTTCGACGCGGGGAACGTGCGGCGCTTCGTGCGCTACCGGGGCCCGAACCCCATGGGCCCGCCGGCCTGGTGCTATCTCGATCGGCGGCTCATCCCCCGGGGCGATCACCGGCTGCGCGGCACCTTCGACCCGCACGCCTCGCCGGTGAAGCTCGTCTTCAACGCCCACGAGCTCCCACTCGCGGCGCACGTGCTCGATACGCCCGGCTGCGTCACCATGTACCGCCACACGCGCTTCGCGCCGACGCACGTGCCGCGCTCGCTCCTCGAGGCGCCGGGCAGCGCGGCGCCCGAGGGGCCGCTGGTGCCCAACGTCACCGCGCTGGGGGCCGCCTGGGCCCGGCGGCTGGGCGGGGTGCGGGAGCTCTTCGAGCACATCGCCCGGCACGTGGGCTCCGACGACTTCCAGCAGCACTGGGCGCCGGCCTTCGGGGCGGCCGAGGCGCCGCTCATCGCCGCTACACGTAGCCGAAGCGCCGCCGCACGGCCCACTCGAGGCCGAGCACGACGACGAGGAGCGTGAGCCAGTACCAGCGGTCCCACAGGGCCTGGTCCTTCGAGCGGCCGACCTCCATGAGCGGCGGCTCGCGCAGGGGCACGTCGGCGAGCGAGAAGCCGGGGCGCTCGAAGAAGGCGCCGTCGGTGGCCCTGGCGATGTCGGCCAGCAGGCCCGCGTTGACGCGCGCGTCCGACAGCTCCGAGCCCAGGGCGCGCACGGCCACCGCGTCGGAGCTCTCGCCCAGCGGCTGGTCGCCCTTCGAGGCGCGGCCCACCACCTTGTAGGCGCCGGGGTCTGGCGGAGGGAACTCGAGGCGGAGCGCGCCGTCGGGCCCGGCCTCACCCACCTGCGTGCCGATGACGCGCCCGTCGTCGGCGGCCACGAGGTCCACCGACACCTTCGCGCCGGGCGCCGGCTGGTAGTCGGGCAGGCGCGCTACCACCACCACGCCCACGGGGCGGCCGGGCTCGACGCTGGCGGGGTCGGCGGTCACCGAGAGCGTCGTCAGGTCGGGGTCGCGCACCAGCCACCGCAGCGCGTTGCTCCAGAAGCGCTCGTAGCTGCGCGTCGGCGCGCCCTGCGCGTGGGAGGGGAAGGCCCAGTACCAGGTGCCGTCGGTGGGCAGGGCCAGCACGCGGCCGCGGCCGACCTCCGCGGTGGCGAGCAGCGGCGCGGGCCGGCCGTCGACCTGCACCGTGGGGTGCGCGAGCAGCACCGTGGCGCCGGGGCGCGCGCGCGTCAGGTTCAGGCCGGGGATGGCGGGGAGCGCGGCCCAGGCGGCCTCGGCGCTCACCCCGCCCTGCCCCAGCGCGGTGATGGGGTGCCGCGCGCCCTCCGGCGTCAGCTTCGCCACGAAGGGCTGCGGCTCGGCGAGGCCGGCGGTCGCCACCGGGAGCACGCCCTCGAAGGGGTCCAGGCCCGACTGCGCCTCGCCGAAGGAGCGATCGCCCCCGAGGTAGGCGAGGGCGCCACCGTTGCGCACGTAGCCCTCGATGGCGCCGCGGTAGCGCGCGAGCGAGATGCCAGGGTCCTCGTGGCCGAAGTTGAGGACGATGATGACGTCGAAGGTGTCGATCTTCTCCTGGAAGATCTCATCGCGCGGGAAGGGGATGAGCGAGAGCTCGCGCGCCTCGTCGAAGGCGCCCGATTGGTCGGTCGAGCTGCGCAAGATGTAGAAGCTGATGAGCTCGACGTTCGCGTCCTGCCGCAGCACGCCGCGGAGGAAGCGCTCGTCCCACGTGGGGCGGCCGGCCACCAGCAGCACGCGCACGCGGTCGCGGATCACCTTGAGCGCGAAGGAGCGGGAGTTGTTCTCGGCCACCGCCTCCTCCGGGTACACCGGCGCCGACACGGTGTAGACGAAGCGCCCCGTCTGGTCGGGCGTGAAGGTGAACTTGACCGGCTGGGTCTCGTCGTCGGAGCCGAAGGTCACCGTGCGCGTGCCCACCACCTGGCCGCCGGTCTTCAGCACGAGCTGCACCGCCCTGCCCTTGAAGCCGCGCCCGTGGAGCTCGACGTCGGCGCTGATGGAGTTGCGCACGAAGGCGAAGTCGTCGACCTTCACCGCGTCGATGGACAGGTCGGTGAGGCCCGAGGTGCCCACGGCCACGGTGGACACGGGCACGCCGAGCTGCTCGAGCATCGCGCGGGGCCGGCCGCTCAGGCCCGCGGCGAGGTCGGCGTTGTCGGCGCCGTCGCTGAAGAGCAGCACGCCCGAGAGCTTGCGGCCGCCGCTCTCGCCCGCCTTCACGGCGCGCAGCGCGGCGAGGAGATCGGAGCGGGAGCTGCGCGGCGGCTGCGCGGTGAGGCCCTCCACCGAGAGCGGCGCCAATTCGGGGTCGAAGCCGTAGAGCTCGAAGCCGTAGCGGTCCTGGAGCGCCTCCATCTGCGGCTGCAGGGCGGCGAGGGCGCGGGCCACGGCCTCGGTGCGCGAGGCGCCGCGCGGCTCGATCGGAAAGCCCATGGAGCCCGAGCGGTCGACCAGCACGGCGACGCGGTTCTTCACCCGCGCCACCTGGAGCTGCCGCAGGCCGGGCTCGAGGAGGAAGAAGGCCGCGCAGACACCGGCCACCACCCGCAGCGACCACATGAGCCAGCGGCGCCGCGCCGAGACCTCGTGGCGCACGCCCCAGCACGCCAGCCCCACGCCGGCGACGAGGGCCACCAGCAGCGCCGCGAGGGCGGCCGGCGGGAGCGGCGAGAGGCTGACGACCTTCCACGTCTCGAAGGACTCCATCAGCGCCGCCGGTTCATGATGACGGGCAGGTGCACCGCGTCGTCCTTGTAGTCGAGGCACAGCGCGTACATCGCCAGGTTGATGCCCAGGCGCGTGGCGAGCTCGCGCTGGCGGCTGCCGCCCGGCGCGGGCTCGAACTCCCAGGTGCCCGACTCGTCGCGGTTGAGCGCGCCCAGCACGTCGTTCTGCGAGTAGATGACGGCCGCGCGGCGGGCGACGAGCACTGCCTCGAGGTTGGGCTTGTTCAAGAAGCGGCCCGGCGCCGAGTCGAGCAGGAAGAAGGACTTGAAGACGACGTGCGTCGAGGGCAGCGGCGCCAGGGTGCTCTGCGGCAGCACGCGCGAGAGCTCCCGGCGGAACGCGGCGTCGAAGCCCGCCCCGTCGGAGCCGTCGTTGGCGTCGGCGAAGAGGAACCCCCCGAAGGTGAGGTAGCGGCGCAGGTTCTCGAGCTCCGCCGGCGTGAAGGGCGGGAAGTCGCCGTCGCCCGAGAGGTAGAGGAAGGGGTGCTCGAAGAGGCGCGGGCTGTCGAGAGCCAGGGGGCGCGCCTCGAGGGCCACCTCCACCGAGGTGCGCCGCTGGAGCTCCCAGGCGAGGCGGCGCAGGCCTGAGGCGCGGCCGTCCCACCGGCCGCCGTGCTTGGCCACGGCGGGGATGAAGCGCGACGCGTCGCCGAAGGCCCTCGCAGAGAAGGGCAGCCCGGCGGCGACCGCGAGGAGCGCGCGACGCGTCAGCATGGGGCTGCCAACACGGGCCGCGGCGCTGTCCTTCCCCTTGGGCACGGGCGTCATATAGCCGGTTCGCGTGGTCGCGCACGCCGGCGAAATGGGCTATTCGCGCACGCCATGGCGAAGGCAGGCAAGCAAGACCATGGCCGCTCGGTGCTCTGGGTGGCCTTCGAGGCCTGGCAGCGTGGTGACGTCGTCGTGGCGCGGCGCCTGGTGCAGGCCGTGCTGGCGGGCACCCGCGGGCCCAACGACGAGAAGGTGGCGAAGGAGCTCGCCGCGACGCTGGGCAGCGAGCTGGCGCCGGTGCCCGAGACGGTGGAGGGCGTGGCTCACGACCTGCTCGGCCGCACCGGCGTGCCGCCGAAGCCCTACCTCATGCTGGCCGCGGTGGCCGCCGCCTACCTGGGGCTCGTGATCCTCGCGGTCGTCCGGTACTGACACGCCGTGGAGCTGCTGCAGCGAGCCTTCGAGCCCTACCGGCACCTGGACCCCGTCGGCTGGGTGGGCCTGTTCCACTTCCTCCCGGTGTGGGCGGGGCTGCTCTGCGTGGTGCTGGGCGTCTTGATGATGCTCTTCGGCGGGCGGCAGCTCTTCCGCCTCGTCGCCGGCCCCTTAGGCGCCGTCATCGCCACCATCTGGGCGGGCGCGCTGGCGAACCGGCTCGGCTTCGGCCGGCAGATGAACCAGATCGCCACCGTGGCCACCATCGGGCTGTTCGGCCTGGGGCTGCTCTACCCGCCGGTGGTGGTGTTCTTCGCCTTCGGGGTGCCGGCGGGCCTCATCGGTGGGCAGATCGCCGGCCCCAACGACTGGATCCTGGGCTTCGGGCCCGGCTTCTTCTTCGGCGGCGCCGCGGGCGTGGTGATGCACCGGCCGGTGAGCGCCGTGCTGTCGGCGGCCGTCGGCGCGTGGATGACGGTGCTGGGCCTCATGGCCGCGCTCAAGCCGGTGCTCTCCTCGGTGGGCTGGCTCGCCAACAACCCCATCGCCGTGATGTCGGTGGCCGGCTGCTTCGCCGTCGCGGGCTCCGTCTACCAGCTCTTCGTGCGCCCCTCGGAGGCGCAGGCCGAGGCCAACCGCCAGGAGAAGGCGCTCAAGAAGCAGCGGGCGAAGGAGCAGAAGGAGGCCGAGCAGCGCTGGGAGAAGTACGCCGGGAAGAAGTGACGGCCCTCGCCCATTTCTGCTAGCTCCCCCGCCGTCATGGCGAAGGCGAAGAAAGACGAAGAGACGTCGACCCCGGCCCCCGCCTTCGAAGGCGGCGTCGTCGCGGCGCAGTGGACCCTGCCGCAGCCCCTGGGCCGCACCTCGAAGCTGGTGATCGCCGCCGTGGTGGTGCTGCTGAACCTGCCGCTGCTCCACTACTACCTGGTGCGCGGGCCGATGCCGACGGCCACGGCGCTGCCCTTCACCGACGCCTTCGAAGACTCGAGCACCGTCGAGAAGCACTACTGGAGCACCGGCGGCCTGTGGCGCGTGGTGAACGGCCAGCTGCTCTCGCCCGGCGTGAAGAACAACCCGCTGTGGCTCAAGGCCTCGCTGCCCAACGACGTCGCGGTGGAGTTCGACGTGCGCTCCATGTCGCCCGAGGGCGACATCAAGGTGGAGATCTTCGGCGACGGGAGCGATCACGCCTCGGGCTACGTCCTCATCCACGGCGGCTGGAACAACTCCCTGAGCATCATCGCGCGCCTCGACGAGCACGGCCCCGCCTTCCCCGCCGTGGTGGCCAAGGCCGCCGGCCAGGACCCGGTGGCCGCCGGCGTCTACCGCCAGGACACCCGCACCCGCGTGGAGGCCAACCCCTACCGCGTGGAGATCGGCCGCACCTACCGCTGGCGCATCGAGCGCCGCGGCAAGCTGCTGACGTGGCTCATCGACGGGCAGCCCTTCATGCGCTTCGACGATCCGCTCCCGCTCACCGGCAAGGGGCACGATCGCTTCGGCTTCTCGAGCTGGGAGGCGCAGCTCTTCTTCGACAACCTGAAGGTCGAAGCGCTCTAGCGCGGCCCGCGCAAAGTCGAACGGCGCCGCCCCTGCAACGAGGAGCGACGCCGTCGACGGAGCCTGGCGGGCCACGCGGGCCCGCGGCGCCTCACTCGCAGTTCGGGTTCGTGCCCAGCGACGCGATGTCGCAGTACTTCGCGTTGAAGCTGCCAGTCACCTTGTCGCCAGCGCCGAAGGTGACGTCGAAGGTCGCCTGCGCCGAGCCGTTGGCCTCGGCCTTGAGCGCGCTGAGCTTGATGAGGCCGCTCTTGCCGCCCGAGGCGTTGGCCGCGATGGTGTTGGTGCAGTTCGCGTCGGAGCGGGTGAAGCTCGCCGAGGCGAAGCTGCCCGCCGCGGTGATCTCCTCGACCACCGTGTAGTCGCCCACGTCCGGCGCGAGCTCCTCGCCCTGGGCGTTGTAGCGCACCATGGCGAACACCATCGCCGTGGCGCTCTTGGGCTGCCGGTTGGCCTTGAGCGAGTCGCACAGGTTCGGCTTGTCGGCCATCACCACGAAGAGGCCGACCTGCCGGCCGGTGTTGTCCTTGATCGCCGCGAAGATCGAGTCGGCGACGTTCATCGAGATGCCGCTGACCGTACCGTTCACCGACCCGGGACCACAGGCGCTGACCAGCGCCGCCACCACCACGAACAGGCTTCGATTCATCATCTGTCAGTTGCTCCGGAAGAAGAGGGGGACGACGGGGCGCGCTCTAGCACGCGCCGGGCGTCACGGCATCTCGGTGTGCCCCTGCCGGCGCAGGAACGTGGGGATGTCGTACTGGTCCTCGTCGAGGTTCACCTCGCGCGGGCTGGTGAGGCGGCTGGGCGGCGTGACGCGGTGCTCGCCCGAGAGCGTGCGCTGCGGCGGCGCGGCGAGCGACGACTTGCCGGGCACCAGCGAGGCGACCTCCTCGCGGGCGGCGACGGCCATCACCTGGTGCGGCACGTTGACGGACACCGGCGCGGTGACCTGCGGGGCAGGCGCGGCGACCCGCGCGCTGGCGAGCAGCGGCTGCTGCTGCGGCACCACGCGCGGCTGCTCGGTGAGGGTGGCGCGGCGCGGCGGCGCCTCCCGCGAGAGGAAGCCCGTGGCGATGACGGTGATCTTCACCTCGTCGTTGGCGTTCTCGTCCACCAGCGAGCCGAAGATGATGTTCGCCTCGTCGTCGGCCGCCTCCTGGGCGATGTTGATGGCCTCGTTGATCTCCTGCAGCGTGATGTCGCGGCCGGCGGTGATGTTGATGAGCAGCCCCCGCGCGCCGTCGATCGACACGTCCTCGAGCAGCGGCGAGCTGATGGCCTGCTGCATGGCGATGAGCGCCCGCTTCTCGCCGCGCGCCCGGCCGGTGCCCATGAGCGCCAGGCCCTGCTCGGCCATGATGGTCTTCACGTCGGCGAAGTCGACGTTGATGTACCCGTGGTACTGGATGAGGTCCGAGATGCCCTGCACGGCGTTGAGCAGCACGTCGTCGGCGCGCTTGAACGACTCGAGCAGCGGCAGGGGCTCGGTCGACATCGTCAGCAGCCGCTGGTTGGGGATGGTGATGAGCGTGTCCACCGCGGCCTTGAGCTCCTGCAGGCCCTGCTCGGCGGCCTTGCGGCGGCGGTTGCCCTCGAAGGTGAAGGGCTTGGTGACGACACCGACCGTGAGGCAGCCCAGCTCGCGGGCGATGTCGGCCACCACCGGCGCCGCGCCCGTGCCCGTGCCGCCGCCCATGCCGGCGGTCACGAAGACCATGTCGGCGCCCTCGAGCAGCGCGGCGATCTCCTCGCGCGACTCGGTGGCCGCCTGGCGGCCCATCTCGGGGTTGGCGCCGGCGCCCAGCCCGCGCGTCAGCTCCTTGCCGATCTGCAGCCGCGTGGGCGCCTTGTTGGCCGCCAGCGCCTGCACGTCGGTGTTGAGCGCGATGAAGTCGACTCGCTCCAGGCCCGAGGCGATCATCGTGTTGACGGCGTTGCAGCCGGCGCCGCCGACGCCGACCACGCGAATCTTCGCTGCCTGCTTGCTCTGCTCGAACTGGTCCATGGGAGAGGTCCTCGAAGGGGAAAGTGAAGGGGAGCTTGGTGCGGCCGGCCGGGCCCGCAAGTTTTCAGCTACGTCGCTGTTGCAGGGCTGATGTGGGTCTTCAGAAGACCTCCTGGAGCCACTCACCCATGCGGCGCTTCACCTTCTTGAAGACGTTCTCTTCGCGGATGCGGAACATGCTGCGGTCCTGGTGGCGGGCGCCGTAGACCACCAGGCCCACGCCCGTCGCGTAGACGGGGCTCTTCACCACGTCGACCAGGCCGCCGATGCCCCGGGGCACGCCGCGGCGCACCGGCACGCCCATGATCTCCTCGGCCAGCTCCGTCATGCCCGGCAGGAGCGTCGAGCCGCCGGTGATGACCACGCCCGAGGTGAGCAGCTCCGAGAAGCCGTTGCGCTCCACCTCGTGGTGCACGAGCTGGAAGATCTCCTCCACCCGCGGCTCGAGGATCTCCGAGAGGATCTGCCGCCCCATCACCCGCGCGTCGCGGCCGCCCACCGAGGGCACCTCGATGGTCTCGCTCTTGTCGATGAGCGAGGTGAGCGCACAGCCGTGCTTCTGCTTGAGGCGCTCGGCGTGGTCGATGGGCGTGCGCAGCCCCACCGCGATGTCGTTGGTCAGGTTGTGGCCGCCCAGCGCGATGACCGCGGTGTGCACGATGGACCCGTTCTGGAAGATCGCGATGTCGGTGGTGCCGCCGCCGATGTCCACCAGGCACACGCCCAGCTCCTTCTCTTCTTCGGTCAGCACCGCCTCGCTCGAGGCGAGCGGCTGCAGCACGATGTCGGCCACGTTGAGGCCGGCGCGGTTGGCGCACTTGATGATGTTCTGCGCGCTCGCCACGGCCCCGGTGACGATGTGCACCTTCGCCTCGAGCCGCGCGCCCGTCATGCCCAGCGGCTCGCGGATGCCGCCCTGGTCGTCGACGATGAACTCCTGCGGCAGCACGTGGATGACCTCGCGGTCCACGGGGATGTTGACGGTCTTGGCCTGCTCGATGACGCGGGCGACGTCGGCCTCGCGCACCTCGCGGTCCTTGAGCGCCACCACGCCGCGGCCGCCGAAGCTCTTGATGTGGCCCCCGGCGATGCCCGTGTAGACGTGGGTGATCTCGGTGCCGGCCATGGCCTCGGCCTCGTCGATCGCCCGCTGGATCGAGTTGACCGTCGTCTCGATGTTGACGACGACGCCCTTCCGCAGCCCCTTCGAGGGGTGCGACCCGATGCCGATGATGTCGATGCCGTCCTCGGTCAGCTCCCCGACGATCGCGCAGATCTTCGTGGTGCCGATGTCGAGGCCGACGAGAATCTCCCCACCCTTCTTGCTTGCCATGACTTCCTTTCCGCTCCTCTTTCGAGACGAGCGACCTGTGCCAAGCCGTGCATCGGGCCCCTTTTCAGGGACCCTTCGCGGCAACCTGAACTGCCACCCATGCGGGGCGCGCGCGGTTGTCGAGGCGAATGACCTCGGCCACCAGCGAGCGATCGCGCAGCGCCTGCTGCACGCGAGCGAGGCGCGCCAGCTTGGCCGCCACGTCCCCTGAACCGAACCGGACCTCCACGCCCGCCACCGTCACCGCCGTCACGCCCTCGTCGTCGAGGTGCACCTCCGAGAGCGGGTCCGCCGCGCCGCCCGCCGTCGCCGCCCAGGCGTCGGCCACCTCGATGGCGTGCCGCAGCTGCTCCGCGCCCTCCCCTTCGGCGAAGCCCTCGCGCCCCAGCCCCGTGATGAGCGGCAGGTCGAAGACGTCGCCCGGCTTGAGGCGCTTGAAGGGCCGCCCCGCCTCGTTGACGAGGTAGAGTTCGCCGAAGGCCAGCAGCGCCACCGCGCGGTGCTCCTCCACCTCGAGGCTCACCCGCGACGGCAGGTGCCGCGTCACGCTGACCGACTTGATCCACGGGTGCGTGGCGATGGCGCGCTCCATGCCGCGCACGTCCATGGCCAGCAGGTTCTGCCCCAGCGCCAGGCCCGCCAGCCGCGCCAGCTCCACGTCGGTCGCCGCGTCGTGGCCCCGCACCGTCACCTCGCGCAGCGCGAAGCGCGGCGAGGTGCGCGCCCAGGCCCAGCCCTCGATGGCGCCCCAGGTGAGGCCCACCGACGCGGCGAGCAACCCCACCACCGTCAAGAAGGCCGGCGCGTGCTGCGTCGCCGCGGCCTTGAACTCGCCCGTCCTCTTCGCGAGGTCGACCTTTCGCCGGTTCTTCTTGGAGCGCAGGAGCATGGGAAGGAATCCGTCGCGCCGGGCAGCGAGACCCCGCCATCGTCAGGCCGTCCGGGCCACCCCGCAATTTTTTGGCCACAGCGACGTGGCTGTAGCGGCCGCTCACGGCGAGAACCTCCCCACCCGCTTCACCTCGGGGGTCAGCTCGACGCCCGTGGCCTCGCGCACCCGTCGCTGGGCCTCGCCCATCAGCGCCGTCACGTCGGCCGCCGTCGCTCCGCCGAGGTTCACGATCCAGTTCGCGTGGAGCGTGGAGATCTGCGCCTGCCCCACCCGGTGCCCCTTGAGGCCCACCTGCTCGATGAGCGCCCCGGCGAAGTGCCCCGGCGGGTTGGTGAAGACGCTCCCGAAGTTGGGCTGGCTCAGCGGCTGGGAGCGCTTGCGGTACCCCAGGTCCACCTCCATGGCGCGCTGCGAGGCCTCGAGGTCACCCTCCTTCAGCGCGAAGCGCACCCGCGTCACCACGGCCCCGGCCGGCAGGTCGGTGTGGCGGTAGCGGTACGTGAGGCCCGTCACCCAGCCCAGCCCGTCGGGCGTGGCGAGCTCCACGGCCTCGACGAGGCTCATGCACTCGCCGTGCTTCGTGCCGGCGTTCATCGCCGTCGCGCCGCCAAGGGTTCCGGGGATGCCGGCGAGGAACTCGGCGCCCACCAGCCGCTGCTGCTTCATCAAGGTGACGACGCGGGCGATGGCCGAGCCCGCGTTCAACGTGAAGCGCGCACCCTCGAGCGCCTCGGGGAAGTAGTCGGTCGCCAGCCGGAGCGTGACGCCGGGCACGCCCAGGTCGCCCACGAGGGTGTTGGCGCCGCCGCCCAGCACGGTGAGCGGCACGCCCTCGTCACGGCAGAAGCGCAGCACCGCCACCAGCGAGGCGGGCGTCGCGGGCTTGACCCACGCCTCCGCGGCGCCGCCCACGCGCACCGAGGTCCACGGCGCGAGCGGCTCGTCGCGCTTCACCTCGGCGGGGGTGAGGGTGTCGGGGAGGCGCAGCATGGCCTCAGCCGTGCTCCAGCGCGTCGAGCAGCTCGGGGCCGGTGTTGGTGATGTCGCCGGCGCCCAGGGTGACGACGATGTCACCCGGCTGGAGCCGCGCCTTGATGACCGAGACCAGGTCCACCCGCTTCTCGACGTGCGTGACGTCGGGGTGCCCGTGCGCGCGCACGGCCTCGGCGAGCTTCTCGCTGTTCACCCCGGCGAGGGGCTCCTCGCCCGCCGCGTAGATGCCGGTGAGGAAGACGAGGTCGGCGTCGTTGAACGCGCTGCAGAAGTCCTCGAAGAGATCGCGCGTGCGCGTGTAGCGGTGCGGCTGGAAGGCGACCACCAGGCGCCGGCCGAAGGCCTTGCGCGCGCCGGCGAGGGTGGCCCGCACCTCCGCCGGGTGGTGGCCGTAGTCGTCGACCACGGTGACGCCCTTCGCCTCGCCCTTGACCGTGAAGCGGCGCTGCACGCCGGCGAACCCGGCCAGCGCGCTGCGCACGGTGTCGAGGGGCACGTCGAGTTCCTCGGCCACGGCGATCACGGCCAGCGCGTTCATCGCGTTGTGCGCGCCCACCATGCGCACGGTGAACTCGCCTAAGTCCACGTCGCGGCGAAAGGCACGGAAGCGCGTCTCGAAGCCGTCGAGGGTGACGCCCTCGAGGCGGTAGTCGGCGGCGTGCGAGCTGCCGTAGGTGACGTAGCGCTTCTCGAGGTTGGGCAGGAGCGCCTGCACGTTGGGGTGGTCGAGGCAGAGCACCGAGAGCCCGTAGAAGGGCACCCGGTTGCAGAACTCACTGAAGGCCGTCTTGAGCGCGTCGAGCGAGCCGTAGTGGTCGAGGTGCTCGGGGTCGATGTTGGTGACCACCGCGATCGACGGGTGCAGGTGGAGGAAGCTGCCGTCACTCTCGTCGGCCTCCACCACCATGAGCTCGCTCTTGCCCAGCTTGGCGTTGCTGCCGAGCACGTTGACCTTGCCGCCCACCACCGCCGTGGGGTCGAGGCCGGCGGCGTTGAGCACCGTGGCCACCATGGAGGTGGTCGTCGTCTTGCCGTGCGAGCCGGCGAGCGCCACCGCGTACTTGAGGCGCATGAGCTCGGCGAGCATCTCGGCCCGGGGAATGACGGGGATCTTCCTCCGCCGCGCCGCCACCACCTCGGGGTTGTCCTTCTTCACCGCCGAGCTCGTCACCACCACGTCCACCTCGGTGACGTTCTCTTCGCGGTGGCCGGCGTGCACGCGGGCGCCGAGCGACTCGAGGCGGCGCGTCACCTCCGAGGCCTTCAGGTCGGAGCCGCTCACCTGGTAGCCCAGGTTCACCAGCACCTCGGCGATGCCCGACATGCCGATGCCGCCGATGCCCACGAAGTGCACGCGCGCGGCGTGGCGCGACTTGTAGCGGCTGCCCAGCGGCGAGGGGGTCAGGCTCATGGCGACTTCTCCTGCGGCCGGGGGCGCAGCGGCTCGCCCTCGCGCTTCTGGCCGGTCAACGCCCCCCAGCGGTCGAGGCACAGCTGCTGGAGCACGTCGGCCAGCTCCCGCGCGGCCTCGGGGCGGCCCAGCACCCCGGCGGCCTTCTTCATCTTCGCCAGGCGCGCCGGGTCGTCCTTGAGCGCGCGCACCGTGGCGGCCAGCAGCTCGCCGGTGAGCTCCGCCTCGCGGAACATGAGCGCCGCGCCCGCGTCCACCAGGGCCTTCGCGTTGACGGCCTGGTGATCGTCGGTGGCGAAGGGGAACGGCACGAGGATCGACGGCTTCTTGCAGACCGTCAGCTCCGCCAGCGTGGTGGCGCCGGCGCGGCACACCACGAGGTCGGCCCCGAGGTAGGCGCCCGCCATGTCGTCGATGAACTCGCGCACGTCGGCGTCGAAGCCCCGCGCCGCGTAGGCCGCGCGCACGGCCTCGAGATCGTGCTTGCCCGTCTGGTGCACGATCTTGAGCTGGCCCTTCAAGTCCTCCAGGTGGGGCAGCGCGTCGATCACCCGGGCGTTGAGCCCCTTCGCGCCCAGCGAGCCGCCGAAGACGAAGAGCGTGAAGGCCTCGTGCGCGATGGTGGAGCGCAGGAAGTTCTCGAGCAGCCCGCGGCGAATGGGGTTGCCCAGCACGTGCACCTTCGCCCGCCGGAAGAAGGCCCCCGCCTCCTCGAACGAGAGGAACACCGCGTCGACGACCTTGCCCAGCACCTTGTTGGTGAAGCCCGGGAGCGCGTTCTGCTCCTGCACCGCGGTGGGGATGCGCAACAGCCACGCCGCCAGCACCACCGGGCCCGACGAGTAGCCGCCCACGCCCACCACCACGTCGGGGCGGTACTTGCGCAGCAGCGACGTGGCCTCGACGAGGCTCAAGGGCACCAGCGCCAGCCCCGCCAGGAGCTTGAGCAGCCCCATGCCCTTGAGGCCGCGGCTCTTGATCGCCTCGAAGACGAAGCCGTTCTGCGGCACCACGCGCGCCTCGAGGCCGCGGTCGGTGCCGATGAAGACGACGTCGTTCTTCGGGTGGCGGGTGACGACCTCTTCGGCGAGCGCGATGCCCGGGAAGAGGTGGCCACCGGTGCCACCGCCGGCGATCAACACCCTCACGCCGTCGCCTCCAGCCCGCCGCCCAGCGGCGCCGGCGAGGCCTTCACCACCCGCGCCTTCTTGCGCGCCCCGCCCTCCGCCGTCGCCGAGATGGACAAGAGCAGGCCCGCCGCGCCCATGAGCATGATGAGCGAGCTGCCGCCGTACGAGATGAAGGGCAGCGTGAGGCCCTTGGTGGGCACCACGCCCATGGCCACGGCCATGTTGGTGATGGCCTGGAAGGCGATGAGCGCCACCACGCCCAGGCCCAGGTAGGTGCCGAAGGCCTCCGAGGCGTTGAGCGCCGCGCGCAGGCCGCGCCAGATGACCACCGCGTAGAGCGCCACGAGGCAGGCCACGCCGATGAGGCCCAGCTCCTCGCCGATGATGGCGAAGATGAAGTCGGTGTGCGCCTCGGGGAGGAAGAAGAGCTTCTGCCGCCCGTCGCCCAGGCCCAGGCCGCCGACGCCGCCCGAGCCGATGGACATGAGCGACTCGGCCACCTGGTAGCCCGAGCCCTGGCGGTTGGCCCACGGGTCCAGGAAGGCGGTGATGCGCTTCATGCGGTACGGCGAGGTGGCGATGGCCGTGTACGCCAGGGGGAGCGCCGCCAGCACCAGCCCCACGAGGTAGCTGAGCTTCGCGCCGGCCGCGAAGAGCATCACGAACATGAGGAAGAGCAGCGCCACCGAGCTGCCGAAGTCGGGCTCGAGCATGCACAGCGTCACCAGCAACCCCGCGAGGCCCAGGTGCGGCACGAAGCCGATGGAGAAGCTCTTCACCTTCTCGCGCTTCTTGGCCAGCGAGTACGCCAGGTAGATGACCCAGGCGACCTTGGCCACCTCCGCCGGCTGCACCGAGATGCCCGGCACCCGCAGCCACCGCCGCGCGCCGCCCACCACCGTGCCCAGCCCCGGCACCAGCACCGCCACGAGCAAGATGATGGCCAGCACCAGCAGCGGGTACGCCAGCCGCGCCATGCGCCGGTAGCCCAGCCGCATCGCCACCGCCATGCCCAGCAGCCCCACGCCCGCGGCGACGGCCTGGCGCTTGAGGAAGTAGAACGAGTCGCCCAGCTTGTCCTGCGCGGTGATGGCGCTCGCGCTGTAGACCATCACCAGGCCGAAGCCGACGAGGCCCAGCACGGCGGCGAGCAGGAGCGGATCGTACGACGGGCGACGCTCGCTCATCTCACAGGGCCCTCACCAGCGCCTTGAAGGTGTCGCCGCGGTGCTCGAAGTTGTCGAACTGATCGTAGGAAGCGCACGCCGGAGAGAGCAGCACGACGTCGCCCGCCGTCGAGATTTCGGCCGCCTTCGCCACGGCGCGGTCGATTGTTTGACAGGCGTGCACGGGCGCCTGCGCGCCGAAGGCCTCCGCGAGGGCCGGCGCGTCGTGCCCGATGGTGAGCACCCCCTGCACCTTGCCCTTCGCGGCTTCGACCAGCGGCGCGTAGGGCGCGCCCTTGCCCTTGCCGCCGGCGATGAGCCACACCCGGCCCGGCAGCGCGCGCAGCGCCACGAGGGCCGAGTCGACGTTGGTGGCCTTGGAGTCGTTGATCCACTCCACGCCCGCGCGCTCGCGCACCAGCTCCAGCCGGTGCGCGAGCCCGGGGAAGGCGTCGAGCCCCCGCTGGATGGCCTCGTCGCCGATGCCCGCCAGGCGCGCCATCATGGCGGCGGCCATCGCGTTCTGGAGGTTGTGCGCGCCACGGAGCGCCCGGTTGTCGACGGTGAAGCTCGCCGGGCGGCCGAAGGTGAAGGCGAAGCGGTCGCGCCCGCCCACGCACACGCCCGCGAAGCCGGGGTTGGTGCGCTGGCCGTCGAGCGTGAAGGCGTACGTGGGCGCCCGCGCCAGCCGCGCGAGCGCCAGCACCGCGGGGTCGTCGCCGTTGACCACCGCGAAGTCGCCGGCCTGCTGGCGATCGAAGATGCGCGCCTTCGCCAGCCCGTAGGCCTCCTGGCTCGCGTAGCGATCGAGGTGATCGGGCGTGACGTTCAAGATGGCCGCGCCGTGGAAGCGCCCCTCGGTGACGCCCTCGAGCTGGAAGGACGACAGCTCGATGACGTGCATCGCGTACGGCGGCGTCGCCGGGTCTTCGTAGGCCAGGGTGAAGGCCGTGCCCAGGTTGCCGCCCACGAAGGTGCGGGGCTCCTGCTGCCGCACCAGCTCGCCCAGCAGCGCGGTGGTGGTGCTCTTGCCGTTGGTGCCGGTGACGCCCAGCACCGGCCCCGCGCCCGGCGGCAGCAGGCGCAGCGCCAGCTCGATCTCTCCCAGCAGCGGCACGCCCGAGGCGCGGGCGGCCTGGAGCTCGGGCCGGGCCAGCGGCACTCCCGGGCTCACCACCACCGCGTCGGCGCCTTCCCAGAAGCCGTCGCGCAGGGGCCCCGCCTCGAGCTCGAAGTTCGGGTGGTGCAGCGGCGCCTGCGCGTCGGGCTTCTCGTCGAGCCCCACCACGCGCACGCCGCGCGCGAGCAGCGCCTTCGCCGCGCCCACGCCGCTCTTGCCCAGCCCGATGACGATGACCCGCTGGCCGGCCTGCATGGCGCTACCTCAGCTTCAGTGACGCGAGGGCGATGCCGCCGAGCAGCACCGAGGCGATCCAGAAGCGGACGACGATCTTCGTCTCGCTCATGCCCGCCTTCTCGAAGTGGTGGTGGAGCGGCGCCATCTTGAAGACGCGCTTGCCCGTCAGCTTGAAGCTGGCGACCTGGATGATCACCGAGAGCGCCTCGGCGAGGAACACGCCGTGGATGATGGCCGAGAGGACCTCGTTCTTGCTCACCATGGCCACCGTGCCCAGGGCGCCCCCTAAGGCCAGCGAGCCCACGTCGCCCATGAAGACGCTCGCCGGGTAGGCATTGAACCAGAGGAAGCTGATGCCCGCGCCGATGATGGCCGCGCAGAACACCGCGAGCTCGGCGCCGCCCTCGACCTTCTGAATGCCGAGGTACTCGTGCACCGGCACGCCCACCAGCGTGCGCACGCCGTTGACCACCTCCACGTCGGTGATCGACACCGTGGTGCCCGCCGCGTAGCAGAGCACCACGAAGACGACCGCGGAGATCATGGTCGGCGCGATGGCCAGGCCGTCGAGCCCGTCAGTCAGGTTCACCGCGTTGGAGGTGCCCACCACCACCACCCACGCGAACACCACGTAGAACCAGCCCAGGTCCGGGTTGGCGTAGCGCGTGGGTATGAAGGGGAACGTGAGCGAGGTCGAGATGAGCAGCCGCGGCGCCCCGCCCGACCAGTCGGTGAGCAGCCCGAAGACGGCCAAGAGGAAGAAGCCCGTCAGCAGCACCATCTTGTAGCGCCCGGCCAGGCCCTTCGAGTTGCGCTTCGACAGCTTGAGCCAGTCGTCGAGGAAGCCCGTGAAGCCGTAGCCGGCCGTCATGAGCAGCGCCACCCACACCACCCGGCTCTTCAGGTCGGCGAAGAGCAGCGTGCCCAGGAAGACCCCGAGGAGAATGAGCGAGCCGCCCAGCGTCGGCGTGCCCCGCTTCTTCTGGTGCGACTCCGGCGTGTCCTCGCGAACGTTCGACTGTCCGTGCTGCGCCACCCGCAGCCGCTCGATGAGCGTGGGGCCCACCAGCATGCCGATGCCGAGCGACGACACGCCCGCGGCGACGATGCGGAAGGTCGGGTAGCGCAGAAAGTTCAAGTACTTCGCCGCGTCGCCGTCTTTGATCCACTCGTAGAGCAGGTACAGCATCAGTGGCCTCCGCCCTGCGCGTGGCCGGTGAGCGCCTCGACGACGCGCTCGAGCCGCATGCCGCGGCTGCCCTTCACCAGCACGACGTCATCTCGCTCGAGCTCGCCGCGCAGCCACGCCACGAGCGCCTCCACGTCATCGAAGTGCCGCGCCGCCGCGCCCAGCTTCTTCTCGGCCAGGGGGAGCAGCGGCTTCATGCGCGGCCCGAAGAGCGCCAACAGCCGCACCCGGTCGGAGGCGTCGAGGACCACCTCCCCGTGGCCGCGGGCCTCGTCGGCGCCGAGCTCCAGCATGTCGCCCAGCACCCCCACCGCCCGGCCCTCCGACGCGAGCTCCTGCACCGTCTGGAGCGCCGCGAGCATCGAGGCGGGGTTGGCGTTGTAGCAGTCGTCGACCACCGTCACGCCGCCCGGCGCGTCGACGATCTGCAGCCGCCGGGCGTGCGCCGAGGCCGCCTCGAGCCCGCGCACGCACTCCTCGGCGGAGTAGCCCAGCGCCGTGGCCAGGGCGAAGGCGCCGGTGGCGTTGAGCGCGTTGTGGTCACCCACCAGCCGCAGCGCCACCTCGTGGGTGCGCCCGCCCACCGCGATGGCCAGCGACAGCCCCTCGCGCCCCTGCGTCGCCACCTTCACCAGCCGCACGTCGGCGGCGGGGTGCCGCCCGTAGGTGAGGCGCCGGGCCACCAGGCCTTCCGCCTGCGCCGCCACGCGCGCGTCGTCCAGGTTCACCACCGCCGTCGCCTGCGGCGAGAGGCCGCGGAAGAGTTCGCCCTTGGCGCTGGCCACGCCCTCGATGCTCCCCACGCCCTCGAGGTGCGCCGGCTGCACGATGGTGACGAGGCCCGCGTCGGGCCGCGCGATGTCCGTCATCCGGGCGATCTCTCCCGGGTGGTTCATGCCCATCTCCACCACCGCGGCCACGTGCCCCGCCTCGAGGCCGAAGAGCGTCAGCGGCACGCCGATCTCGTTGTTCAGGTTGCCCTGCGTGCGCAGCGCGGGCCCCCGCATCGAGAGGATGGCGGCCACCAGCTCCTTGGTCGTCGTCTTGCCGTTGCTGCCCGTCACCGCGCCCAGGGGCACGCGGAAGCGGTCTCGGTGGAAGCGCGCCAGCCGCCCCAGCGCGTGGAGCGTGTCGGGCACCTCGAAGACCGCGACGGGCAGAGCGCCCAGCTCGCCCGCGCGCCCGGCCTCCACCACCAGCCCCGCCGCGCCGTCCTGCACCGCCTGCGGCAGGAAGTCGTGGGCATCGAAGCGCTCGCCCTTCAGCGCCACGAAGAGGCAGCCCTTCACGAGCTGCCGGCTGTCGGTGCACACCGCCGGGAAGGGCGCGGGGCGGCCCGCGCGCGTCTGCGTCGCGCCGGTCGCCTGCACCACCTCTGCCGCGGTATAGCTCGCCATGGCCGTTGGGTCCTCGCGCGAGTCAGGCGCCGAGCGCCTTCGTCGCCTCCTGCAGATCGTCGAAGGGCCGGCGCTCGCCGCCCTGCTCCTGGTAGTTCTCGTGGCCCTTGCCCGCCACGAGGATGGTGTCGCCCGGCTTGGCCAGCGACACGGCCAGGGCGATGGCCGCGGCGCGGTCGAGCTCCACCAGGTAGCCCTTCTCGCCGGTGCGCGCCTTCGCCGCGCTCATGCGCCGCAGGCCGCCCTTCTCCAGCCCGGGGATGATGTCCTGCACGATGTCGTCGGGGTCCTCGCCGCGGGGGTTGTCGGAGGTGACGATGGGCACGTCGGCCTGCGAGGCCACCTCGCCCATGAGCGGGCGCTTGCCGGTGTCGCGGTCGCCGCCGCAGCCGAACACCACCAGCAGCTTGCCCTTCGTCACCGCGCGGGCCGAGTCCACCGCGCGGGCCAGCGCGTCGTCGGAGTGCGCGTAGTCGATGAGCGCCGTGACGCCGTTCTTCTCGACCCGGTCCATGCGCCCGGGCACGCGGGTGACGCGCTCGATGCCCTCCTGCACGTCGCGCCGCGAGGCCCCGGCCGCCAGCGCGATGCCCGCCGCGCAGAGGATGTTCTCGAGGTTGTGCGGGCCGATGAGGCTCGACTTGACCGCGATGTCGCCGGCCGGCGTCTTGAGCGTCGCCGTGAGGCCGCGCGTGGTGAACTCCACGTTCGAGGCCGAGAGCTCGCCGTTGCCCGCGCGCGAGAACTTCCACGCCTGGCGCTTGAGCTGCTTCATCTCGTTGGACACGCGCGTGGTGTACGTGTCGTCACCGTTCACCACCGCCAGGCCGCCGGGCGAGAGGTTCTCGGTGAAGAGGCGCCGCTTGGCCTGGAAGTAGGCCTCCATGTCCTTGTGGTAGTCGAGGTGATCGCGCGAGAGGTTGGTGAAGCCCGCCGCGCGGAAGGTGAGGCCGTGCACCCGGTCCTGCGCGAGGGCGTGGCTCGAGACCTCCATCACCGCCATGTCCACGCCCGCCTCCACCATCTCGCGGAAGGTGCGGTGGAGCGTCAGCGCGTCGGGCGTGGTGTGCGTGGCCTCGCGCGTCTGGCCGGCGAAGCGCACGCCGATGGTGCCGAAGAGGCCCACGCTGTTCATGCCCGCGGCGCAGATGCTCTCGACCAGCCAGGCCGTCGTCGTCTTGCCGTTGGTGCCCGTCACGCCCAGCAGCACCAGCTCGCGCGCGGGGTTGCCGTAGAAGTTGCCCGCCACCAGCGCCAGCGCCTTGCGCACCGAGGGCGTGGTGAAGAGCGGCACGGCCAGGCCGCCGATGGTGCGCTCGGCCAGCACCGCCACCGCCCCGCGCTGCACCGCCTCGTGCGCGTACTGCACCCCGTCGGTCTTCGCGCCCGGCACGGCCACGAAGAGATCGCCCGGCTTCACCTGCCGCGAGTCGGCCGTCACGCCCGTGACCTCGGCCTTCGCCTTCGAGGACGCGACCGGGTCCGTCCCGACACCTGCCAGCAGCTCCGTGAGTTTCATCGACTGTGTCTTCCTGGCCGCGCGGTGGCGACCCTCAACGAGGTGACGCTGGCAAATGTCCTGCCAGCTCCACGGTGACGCGGGTGCCTCGCTCCACGAGGGCCCCCGCGGCCGGCTTCTGCGACACGACGCGCCCGCTGCCCGCCAGGTGCGGCTCGAGGGCCGCGCCCAACAACTGAGCCACGGCCGCGCGCCCGGCCAGGCCCTTCACGTCCGGCACCCGCACGGCGCCGTCGGCGACCTCCTCGGTCACCGCGTCCATCTGCTCCAGCTTCTCGAGGCCCAGCAGCACCGCCGACTTGCCTGGCGCCTTCCGCGGCGCCTCGACCTTCGCCACCACCGGCGGCAGCTCGCGCGACTTCGGCGCGCCCAGGTGGGGCATGGCCTGGAGCGCGATCTCCTTGAAGGCCGGCGCGGCGACGAGGCCGCCGTAGACGTCGGTCTTCGGCTCGTCGATGACCACGAGGATGACGGCGCGCGGATCTTCCGCGGGCACCACGCCGATGAAGCTGGCGATGCGCTTGTCGGAGTAGCCCCGGGCGATGGGGTCGACCTTCTGGGCGGTGCCGGTCTTGCCGGCCACCCGGTACTCGTCGAGGCGCGCGCGCTGGGCGGTGCCGCCGGGCTCCACCACCGCCTCGAGCATCGACACCACGCTGCGGGCCGCCGCGGCGCTCACCACGCGCCGCAGCGGCGTGGGCTGGTTGTCGAGCAGCACCACGCCGTCGGCGTCGGTCACCTTCGCCACGAGGTAGGGCCGCATGAGCACGCCGCCGTTGGCCAGCGCCCCGTAGCCCGCCGCGAGCTGCAGCGCCGTGGCGCTGATGCCCTGCCCGAAGCTCTGCGTGGCCAGCGCGATCTCCGCGCGGGGGAACGGAATGGAGCCCTTGCCCTCGCCGGGGAGCAGCAGCCCGAAGCGCTCGCCGAAGCCGAAGTCGCGGTAGGTCTCGACGAGGCGCTCGCGGCCCAGCTTCTGCGCCACCTTCGCGGTGCAGATGTTCGACGACACCTGGAGGATGCCCCGGGGCGTCAGCACGCCGTGCGGGTGCGTGTCGTGCACCACGTGCCGGCCCACCGCCCAGCGGCCCTTCTCGCAGTCGAACTCCGAGGCCTCGGTGACGACCTTGCCGTCGAGGGCCGAGGCGATGACGAAGGCCTTGAAGGTCGAGCCCGGCTCGAAGACGTCGGTCACCGCCCGGTTGCGGAAGGCCTCGCCCGAGACGCCCTTGGGGTCGTTGGGGTTGAAGCGCGGCCAGTTGGCGAGCGAGAGCACCTCGCCGGTGCGCGGGTCGAGCACCACCGCCATGCCCGCGGTGGCCTTCGCGTCGAGCACCGCCTTCTCGAGGGCCTTCTCGGTCACGTACTGCAGCGTGGAGTCGATGGTGAGGGTCAGCGTGGCGCCCGGCCGCGCGGCGTTCTCGTCGACGCCGTTGGTGAGCAGCTTGCGGCCCTTGGCGTCGCGGAAGCCCTCGCGCCGCCCGTGCTCGCCCGAGAGCTCGTCCTCGAAGCTGCGCTCGAGCCCGTCGAGGCCGTGGCCGTCGGTGCCCACCAGGCCCACCACGTGCGCGGCGATCTCCCGCTGCGGGTAGAAGCGGCGCGGCTCCTTGGCGAAGCCCAGGCCAGGCAAGCCCAGGGCCTTCACCCGCGCCGCCTCGCCGTCGGTCACCTGCCGCTTCACCCAGGCGAAGCGCCGGCCCTTCTGCAGTCGCTCGAAGAGCTCCTTCCAGTCGAGGCCCAGGGCCTTCGCGAGCTGCTTCGACGCCTCGCGCAGGTCGCCCGCCATCGAGGGGTCGAGCCACACCGAGTCCACGTCCACCGAGCTGGCCAGCTTCATGCCCCGGCGATCGACGATCTCCCCGCGCCGCGCGGGGATCTCCATGGCCCGCACGTACTGGTCCTCGGCGAAGGCCTTGAGGCGATCCTTCTGGTGCACCTGGAGGTCGACGGCGCGGGCCACGATGCCGGCGAGGAGCGCGAAGAACACCGCCCCGAGCACCAGCACGCGCACCCGCATCCACTTGGTGGGCGCCTCCAGGGGCTGGAGCTGCTTCAAGTCTCGCATCAGTCCTCGAGGGTGATGACCTGGCGCGGCACGTCCATGCCGAGCTGCTGCCGGGCGACCGGGGCCAGCCGGGCCGGGGCCGAGAGCGTGGCGAGCTCCACCTGGAGCGCGTCGTTCTCGCGCTGCAGCTCGACGGAGCGGGCGTCGAGGCGCGACACCTCGTAGCCCAGCTTCACCACCAGCACGCGCGAGGTGACGTGCAGCACGCCCACGCCGGCCAGCAGCAGCACCGCCAGCGCCGCGGGGAAGAGCTCGAGGAGGATGACGGACAGCGACAGCCCGCCCTTGTTGCGCGCTTCGAGGACGACGCTCATGACCGCCTCTCCACGCCGCGCAGCCTGGCGCTGCGGGCGCGTGGGTTGTGGGCCGCCTCGGCCTGCGAGGCGACGATGGCCTTGCGCCCCAGCGCGAGGAAGGGGGCCTCGCGGGCCGGCTGCACCGGCAGCCCGCGCGGCAGCTCGTCGGGGCCCTCGCCGCAGAGCCGGCGGAAGGCCTGCTTCACCGCCCGGTCCTCGAGGGAGTGGAAGCTGATGATGGCGGCGCGCCCGCCGACGGCCAGGTAGCCGGGCAGCGCCTCGAGGGCCCGCGCGAGCTGCTCGAGCTCCGCGTTCACCGCGATGCGCAGGGCCTGGAAGGTGCGCGTGGCGACGTGGGTGTCCTTCGGCCACGCGCGCCGGGGCACGCCCGCCTTCACCGCCTCGACGGCCTCGAAGGTGGTGGTGGGCAAGCGGCGCTTGAGCTCGCGGGCCACGCCGCGCGACGCGCGCTCCTCGCCGTACTCGTAGATCACGTCGGCCAGCTCGCCCTCGGGCAGGCGGGCGATGAGCTCGGCGGCGGTCTCGCCGTCACCCGACATGCGCATGTCGAGGGGCCCGTCGTGCATGAAGCTGAAACCCCGCGCGGCCACGTCGAGCTGCGGCGAGCTGACGCCCAGGTCGAGCAGGAAGCCGTCTACCGGGCCGGGCACCAGCGCCGGGGCGTCGGCGTAGGCGCCGCGCACCGCGGTGAAGCGGGGGCCGAAGCGGGCCAGCCGCGCGGAGGCCGCGGCCAGCGCCGCCGGGTCACGGTCGATGCCGAACACGCGGGCGCCGCGCTCGAGCAGCGCCTCGGTGTGGCCTCCTCCGCCCAGGGTTCCGTCGACGATCACGCGCCCCTCCGTGGGGTTGAGCAGCTCCACCGTCTCCTCGAGGAGCACGGTCTGGTGCGAGAAGGCGATGGCGTTCACCCGTAGAGCAACACGCCGCGCTCGAAGGACCGGGCCGCGTCGGCGGCCTGGGCAAAGTAGTCGAAGCTGTCGTGGGCGCCGGCGCTGCGGAAGATGGCGTGGAGGTACGGCGAGAGGCCCGAGAGCTTGAGGTCACCGCCCTGCTCGCGCGCGGCCTCGGCGCGGCTGACCAGCGCCTTGACGGCCCGGTAGTCGAAGTGCGTGACGCCTGAGAAGTCGATCACCACCTCGACCACGCCGTCTTGCGCCAGGCGCGCCAGCATCGCCGCCACGTCGTTGGCCTCGGCGCGATCCAGCTCGCCCTCGAGGACCATGGTCATGATGCGCGCGGGCGCAGGCGCGGCGGCGGCCTGCCTCGCGACGTCCAGGTTCATCAGCTCGCTCACGGGATCCTCTTGGGGGGGCAGGAACGACGGGTGGAGAACTTCGAGAACACGAGAGTCAGTGCTGCCGCAGCTCGGTGAGCACGCGCATGACGTCGGCCGAGTCGGCCTCGGTGCGCGCGTCGTCCTGCGCCTTCGCCCAGCCGTCCTTCGACCACAGCTCGATCACCTTCACCATGCCGGCCCAGACGACGTCCTTCTCGAGGGCGGCGTAGGCGCGGAGCGAGGGCGGGATGAGGACCCGGCCCAGCTTGTCGAGCTGCAGCTCCTGGGCGGAGGCCACGTAGAGCCGCAAGAGCGCCTTCACCCCGGGCTCCATGGGGTTGCGCCGGGCGAGCGCCGTCTCGAACTGCTCCCACTCGCGCACCGGGTAGCAGTGCAGGCACGGGTCGAGCGCGGTGGTGACGATGAGCCGGTCGTCGTAGCTCCCGACGAGGGTGTCGCGCAGCTTCACCGGGAAGCTCGTGCGCCCCTTCGCGTCGATCTGGTGCTCGAAGACGCCCCGAAACACGGTGTGGCCCGCTCCACGTCAAGTCCAGCCTCACTGCCACCCGCCGCCCGACCCGCCCACCACGAGGGATTCTGATCCGCCCGTTACCACTTCTTGCCACTTCGACCGCGAAAATACGGCCAGTTTCCGGGGGGGTCAAGAAACCGCGATCAGGGCTGTAGCGATCGGCGGTCGGCGCGAGGCAGGGGACAACGAGCGCACCCCCAACGCAAATTTCCCTGTTAGGGTGGAGGCTCGTGAGCCCGCCGGTCCGCCTCAAAGTCACCTATAAGACCCCGGAATCATTGCTCGGTGAGCTCACCCGGAGCGTTGGCCGGGGCGGCGTGCGCATCGAGTCGAAGAAGGCGTTGCCCATTGGCACCGAGTTCGTCTTCGAGCTGCGCTCGCCGGGCGTCCGGGAGCCGGTGGAGGTGTCGGGCCGGGTGATGTCGGTGAGCGAGGTGGCGCCGGGGCGGCACGCGCTCCTCATCAAGTACGAGGCGCCGAAGGAGCGGGAGGGCCTCGACGCCGTCATCCGCCGCATCTTCGAGACGGCGCAGTTCGACAAGAAGCGCAAGGCGCCGCGCATCCCCATGCACGTGCGCGCGACGGAGAACAAGCCGGCGTCGCCGACCTACCGGCTGCGAGACATCAGCCTGGGCGGCGTGGGCGTCGACGTCGAGGGAGAGACGCTGCCGTCGCACCTGCGCGTGGGCACCGCGTTCCTGCTGCAGCTCAAGCTGTCCACAGGCCAGCTGAGCCTGGCCGGCGAGGTGGTGTGGGCGGTGGCCACGCGCAGCGGCACGGTGCCCCCCTGCGTCGGCGTGCGCTTCAAGGCGCTGGAGCCGAAGATGGCGGCGCTGCTCGACGACCTGCTCAAGCTCAAGGCGCTGCCGACCCCGCCGTGGATCGCCCGGGTGTGGTTCGGGGCCGACGCGCTCGCGGCGCGCTGATCAGTTGATCCACACCTCGCCGTCGGCGCGGCGCACCGATCTCCCCACCAGCCAGGTCTCGGCGTCGGCAGGCGCGTAGCCGAGCGGATAGAGCCGGCGTGACTTCGTGTCACCCAGGCGCAGCGGCGCGGGCGGCGCGTCGCCCCCCGGCATGTCGAGCTCGCCGTCGGGCCGCTGCAGGTGCAGCTGAAGCCACGGCTCGGCGCGCGAGAGCCCCTTCACCAGCATCGTCGTCGGCTTCTTCGGCAGCGCGTCGTCGCCCTTCTTCGTCGAGGCGTGCGAGAGGAAGGCGCGCGCCGGGAGCGTGCGGTCCTTCGCGCCGAGGGCGGCGTGGCGCTCGAGCTCGAAGGCCGCGTCGAGGGCGCGCCGGCGCACCGGCTCCTTCGTGGGCTCGAGGCGCCCGGCGGCGTAGCGGTACTCACGGCCGGTGAAGGTGAGCGTGCCGTCGGCGAGCACCCACTCCGTGAGGAGCAGCTGCCCCTTCGGGCCGATCGCCTCGGCGCCGAAGTCGTGCACGAGCGCGTGGGTGACGATGGGCGTGGCGCCATCGATGATGGCGAGCTCCCAGGTGCGCACCGCGAAGCCGTTGGACTCGCCGGAGCGGTTGGCCACGAGCAGCTCGGCGTTCCCGTCGCCGTCGAGATCCTCGCTCACGACGACGAAGTCGGTGACCTCGCCGAGGTGGGCGTTGCCGTCCCATTCGAGGTGCCCGTCGCCGGGCCACTCGACGACGAGGCCCGGCTCGGTGCCTTCGCCCGTCGGCACGCACTTGCAGACCCTCACCGCGCCGAAGGTGGTGCAAGCAGCGGCGGCGCAGGCGGCGTCCATGACGGGCACCGGCGCGGGCCAGGGGGTCGCGGCGAGGAGCAGGGCGAGCAGCATGCGATGAGCTTGGCGCAGAACGGCAGCGCCGCCCAACCCCCTGCCCTGCTCAGAGGGCCGGGTAGCCGCGGGCCGCCTCGACGGCCGCCGCGAGCGTCTCGTCGAGCGCCTCGGCGTCGACGGGCTGCCACACCTCGAGCGTCTTCGCCTCGGCCACGTGGGCCGCGAGCGCGTCGCCCTTCGCGCAGGCCGAGAGCACGCGCCGCGCGGTGGCCTGCGCGCGCCCGTGGGCCTCGTTGGCGAAGCGCTGCACAGCCGCGGTGCGCCAGGGCTCGAGCGGCTTGAGGCGCGCGACCCGGCGGTTGCGCGCGGTCATCGTGTCGAGGGCGAAGGCGTCCATCACCAGGTCTGCCACGCCGGCCAGCACCGCCTGGTGGTGCTCGAGCTTCGGGCCGTGCGCTTCGACGGCGACCTTGAGGCACAGGCGCGCGAGGCGCTTCAAGTGCTCGACCGCGACGTCGTCGGCCGGCGCGAGGCCCGAGAAGGCGTCGAAGAGCGGCAGCGTGCCCTTCATCGCGTGCTTGAGCAGCGTGCCGGTGACGAGCAGCCGGTTGATCTCGTTGGTGCCCTCGAAGATGCGGTTGATGCGCGAGTCGCGGTACGCGCGCTCGACGGGGTACTCCTCGATGTAGCCAGCGCCCCCGTGGAGCTGCAGCGCGTCGTCGATGACGCGGTCGAGGGCCTCGCTGCCCATCACCTTCAAGATGCTCGCCTCGATGGCGTAGGCCTCGATGGCCTCGAGCAGCGGCGCGCCCTGCCCCACCAGCGCGTCGATGAGGCCCGAGGTGCGGTAGGCCATCGACTCCACCGCGTAGATGGCGGTGACCATGCGCGCCAGCTTCTCGCGCGTGAGCCCAAAGCGCACCAGCGGCGTGTCGAACTGCTTGCGCTCGCTGGTGTACGAGAGCGCCGCGGCGAGCTGGTGCTTCGTCGCCCCGAGCACGCCGGCGCCGAGCTTGAGGCGCCCCAGGTTCAAGATGTTGAAGGCGATCTTGTGCCCCTTGCCGACTTCACCGAGCAGGTTCTCGGCGGGCACCCGCGCGTCCTCGAGGATGAGCGGGCACGTCGACGAGCCGCGCAGGCCCATCTTGTGCTCCTCGGGGCCCACCGTGAGGCCGGGCGTATTCCGATCGACGATGAAGGCGCTGAAGCGGCTCCCCTCGACCTTGGCGAAGACGATGAACACGTCGGCGAAGCCGGCATTGGTGATGTACTGCTTGCTCCCGTTGAGCACCCAGTGCGCGCCGTCGGCGCTTTGCACCGCGCGGGTGCGGGCGCCGAGCGCGTCGCTGCCCGAGCCGGCCTCGGTGAGCGCGTAGGCGGCCACCCACTCGCCGGTGACGAGCCGCGGCAGGTACTTCGCCTTCTGCGCCGGCGTGCCGAACCACGCGATGGGCAGCGTGCCGATGCAGGTCTGCGCCGCGAAGGTGACCGACCAGCTCCCCAGCAGGCTCTTGGCCTCGGCGACGAGGAGCGAGGTCGTCTTGTCGAGGTCGCTGCCGCCGTGGGCCTCCTCCACGTCGACGCCGAGCAGCCCCAGCTCGCCGGCCTTGCGCAGCAGCTCGCGCAGCAGGCCGAAGTCCTTCTTCTCGATGCGCTCGGCCCGGGGCAGCACGTCTTCGCGCGAGAAGCGCTGCGCCGTGTCGAACAGCGCGCGCTGTTCCGGCGAGAAGAACTCAGGCGCCATCACGTCGCGGAAGCCTACGGGCTCGAGGAGGAAGCCTCCCCCGCGGAGGTCGGAGAGCAGCGGCACGGCGGACTCCTTGAAAAAGAAACGGGCGGCGCCAGTGAGTCGGCGCCACCCGAGGGTGCGTCAGGTCAACCCGCTACGCGCTTCAGCGCACGTCGCCGAAGGCAGACGGCATGTGGATCTGCCCGCCCGACATCGCCTTGAGGTTGCGCACCTTGTCGGCGCGCTCCTGGCTGACCTCGCCGATGGGCTGCAGGCGCACGGCCTTGCCCACGACGCGCGCCGAGCGGCGCGAGAAGATGAAGATGTTGAAGTCGTCGGTCTCGTGGTTGAGCACGTAGATGCCGTCGGTCTCCGTCGGGGCCGAGAGCACCGCGCCCGCCGCGGCCGCGCGCACGAGCGGGTCAGAGGGCGCCGACTGACCGGTCAGCGCGCCGATGATGCCGCCGAAGGCCGCGCCCAGGCCGCCGTCCTCGGCGCCCCAGCAGATGGCCATGAAGAGGCAGCTGCGGGTGGCCTCACCCTGGATGCGCTCCCCGAGCGTGTAGCCAACCTCCTGCGGACGGGTCCACAGCGCCATCGGCTCGGGGTTCATGCCCGCCGTGGGGTCCGCGTACGCGCGCTGTCCGTGGGCACAGCCGACCGCGGTCACCGCGAACATCGCCATCACGATTGCCTGCTTCATGGTTTGTTTCTCCCTCCCTGAAATGGGGCGGCGAACCTACAAAACGCGACCCCGGCTTCAAGGAGGAACTGCTTATGGCTTCCATCGGACTGGAACTGCGGCTCTGCGCGCCGGCCACGTGGGACGGGCGGAGCCTGGCGAGCCTGCGCGCCGCCGGGCCCGCGCTGGGCACCCTGCGCTGGCCCGCCGCGCTCGCGACCGAGGCGACGGCCTTCGTGCGCGACAACCTCTTCGCCGAGCGGCTGGGCAGCCCGGCGCGCGCGCAGGCGACGCTCTCGCGCGGCTACGGGGCGCTCGAGGGCGTGGGCTGCGTGCCGGCGGCCGAGCGCGCGCGCTTCCTCGCCGAGAAGCCCGCCTTCCTCCCCGAGCCGCCGGAGGCTCTCGCGGTGGCCCTCGACCTCGACGACTTCGTGGCGGAGTTCGCCACCGCGCTCGCGGCCCTGCGCGCGGCCCCGCCGGAGCTGGACCTGGTGCTGGTGTGGCTCGACGAGGCGGAGTCGGCGTGACGTCGCGCGGTCACTCGGGTCGCGGCGGCCCCGCCTCGCGGCCTGAGGGCGAGGGCTTCGGCCGCGGGTACACCAGGCACGTCTCGGGGAACCACGCCTTCTCGGCGGAGGTCGCGTTGGCCGACATCGCGCGGGCCACCTGCGCGAGCTCCATGCCGAAGGACGGCACGAAGCACACGTCGGGCGCGTTCAAGAACCGCTGCCGCAGCTGCTTGAAGCCCCGCGCGAGCGTGGACAGGTCCATCTGCCCGCCGCGAATGGGCACCGTCGGGCCGTTGCGGTCGGCCCCCGGCAGCTTGCCCAGGTTGGTCTGCAGCTCGAAGCCGTCGCCGCGGTGGATGACGCGCAGCTTCCCCGGCACGGGCTCGTCGAGCCACGCCTGGAACGCCGGCTCGTCGCGCAGCCGCAGCTCGAAGGCCAGCGCCGCGTCGGGGTGCTGGAGCCACACCTGGGCCTTCGCGTCGTCGAGGGCCGCCAGCACCGGCGCCGCCTGCACCAGGTAGGTCTCAGCCGTCGGCACGAGCAGCACCACGCCGTGCACCTTCGCCACGTCGAAGGGCGCGCCGTCGAGCGTCGCGACCTCGCCGTCGAGGGCCAGCACCTGCGCGCCGGCCGCCACCGGCGGCCCCAGCGGCGTGAAGGGCGCCACGCGCTGAAGCGGGTCCTCCTCCTCTTCGCCGGCGTCCACCTCCACGCGCGCGAGCGGCTCGAGGGGCTGCGGCACGGCCCGCGGTGGCGGCGCCTTCTTCTCGGCGGTGCAGCCCGCGACGAGCGCCGCGACGAGCACGACGTCACGAAACCTCACTTCGCCTCCTTCGCGCCGAAGGCCGCGTCAAAGCAGGCCTGCGTCACCAGGCCCTTGGCCACCGCGTCGGCGGCAGCTTCGCGCGGGTGCGTGAAGAGCAGCATGCCCTCGAAGCGCTTCGGGTCCTCCGTCTTCCCCGCGGCGCGCAGGTAGATGGCCACCACGCGCCCGGGGAACTCGGCCTGCATCTGCCGGTAGACCTCGGGGTCGGCCTCGCCGGAGTCGCCGATCAGCACCGCCGGCTGCGGCAGCGCCTTGAGCAGCTCGCGGATGACGGGCTGCTTGTAGCCGCGCAGCGTCGAGGGCCCCAGGTCGCGCAGGTACAGCCCGAAGGAGGGGAAGGCGTGGCGCGCGAGGAAGGCCGTGATGCGCCCCAGGTACTGCACCGGCGAGCCGCTCACGAGGGCGAAGCCCGGGCGCGCCGGCTTGTCGCCCGAGAGGCAGCCGTAGAGCGCCGCCATGCCCTCCACCGGCGGCTGCGTCTGCTCGTCCTCGAGCAGCGCGGCCTTCACCAGCGCCGACGTCTTCGTCACGTTCGAGATGGCGAGGGTGTCGTCGAAGTCCGAGATGACGACGAAGGGCGCCTCGGGCGCGACGACGTGCACCACCGCCGCCCCGGTGCCGGCGCCGGCCACGCGGGCCTCGGCCGTGGCGAAGCCCACCTCGAAGCGCTGCCCCTCCGCGGGCGACAGCGTGACGGTGAAGTGGCCGTCATGGCCGCTGGTGACGGCGGCGGCGAGGCCGGCATAGCGGAGCTCCACCGGGGCGCCCTCCCAGTTGCTGGCCGCCAGCCGGCGCACGTTCTTCGAGAGCGTCGAGCTCCCCGCGCCGGCGGCGTGCTTGAGCACCCGCCCCGACAGCGTCACCTGCCCGGGGGTGCCCAGCGCCGGAAAGAGGAGCACCGCGGGCCCGGCGTGCGCCGGCAGCGACAGGCACAGAAACACCATCAGTTGACGCATCGGGAGCATGGTACCTTGCGCCGCACCTCTGCGGACGCAACGTTGTCATCCACGCCCTCCACCAGGTTCGGGAAATACGAGCTGCTCGACCGCATCGCTGCGGGGGGCATGGCGGAGATCTTCCGCGCTCGCTACGAGCCCGCGCCGGGCGTGACCAAGTCGGTGGTGATCAAGAAGATCCTCCCGCACTACGCCGAGAACAAGGGCTTCATCAGCATGTTCACCAACGAGGCCCGCATCGTCATGGGGCTCTCGCACGGCAACATCGCCCAGGTCTTCGACTTCGGCGCCATCGACGGCGACTACTTCCTCGCCATGGAGTTCGTCGACGGCCACCCGCTGTCCAAGGTGGTCAAGCGCGCGCGCACCCTGGGCATGCCGGTGCTGCCGCCGGAGTACTCGGCCTTCATCGTGGCCGAGGTGCTCAAGGGGCTGCACTACGCGCACGCGCGCCTCGACGACGAGGGCCGGCCGCTGCGCATCGTGCACCGCGACGTGAGCCCGCAGAACGTGCTCCTCTCGTACGAGGGCCAGGTGAAGCTGGTGGACTTCGGCATCGCCAAGGCGCGCAACGCGTCGGCCGAAGAGACCGCCGCCAACGCGGTGAAGGGCAAGTACGCCTACTTCGCGCCGGAGCAGGCGAAGGCCAAGGAGCTCGACGCCCGCACCGACGTCTTCGCCACCGGCATCGTGCTCTACGAGCTGCTGACCGGGCAGCTCCCCTTCCAGGGCCGGCTGATGGACGTGCTCGCCCGCATCGTGCGCGGGCAGTTCCAGAAGCCGCGCGAGCTCAACCCCCGCATTCCCCCCGAGCTCGAGCGCATCGTGCTCAAGGCCATGGCCCTCGAGAAGGCCGACCGCTACCAGACGGCGGAGGCCTTCCAGCAGGACCTCGCGCGCTTCCTGGGCAACAACCACCCCGAGTTCACCTCGGGCATGGTGACCCAGCTGCTGCAGCTGCTCTTCGAGGAGGACCTGGTGGGCGAGGGGCGCCCGGTGCAGCTGCCGCGGGAGTTCGTCGAGCGCGCCCAGAAGTGGAAGGAGCCGCTGCCCCTGCCCCCGGGCCCCGGTCGCGCCGACGAGGCGGAGGTGCCCACGGAGATGGTGGCCTTCGCCGAGGCCCGGCCCCTCTTCCCGCGGCTGGGCGAGGCGCCGGCGCCGAAGCCGGCCGGCTTCCCCTGGGGCCGCACGCTCGGGCTCCTCGCGGCGGCCACCGCCGCCGGCTTCGCCGCGGTCAGCGTGTGGCAGACGCTGCAGCAGGCCACGCTCGAGGTGGTGAGCGACCCGCCCGGCGCCGAGGTGGTGGTGGACGGCAAGGCCGTGCCGGGCCGCGCGCCGGTGAAGCTCTCGGGCCTCCCCGGCGATCGCACCATGCGCGTCGAAGTGCTCGCGCCGGGCCACGCACCCTGGAAGAACGAGGTGCCCATCAAGGTGGGCCAGCACCTCGTGGTGGAGGCCCGCCTGGTGCTGCTCCCGCCGCCCGAGCCGCCGCCGAAGCCGAAGCCCGTCGAGCCCCCGCCGCCGCCGCCGAGGCCCGTCGAGCCGCCGCCCGCGCCGGACCTCGTGACGTGGCCGGTGTCGCGCTTCGAGCTCGACGCCCGCCGCCACCGCCTCGAGCTCGCGACGGCCGGCGCGGCCGTGGTGTCGCTCGAGCCCAGCAAGACGTACCGCGTGTCACTGCCCGGCAAGATGCTGACGCCCGGCTGGGGCTTCTACGTGGTGAGCGAGGGCGGCGCGCAGCCAGGCTCCTTCGGCGTCGAGGCGCTGCAGATCAAGAGCGCCTCGAAGCTCTACGCCTTCCACGTGCCGGCGAGCGTACTGGGGGCCGGCGGCAAGGACGAGACGAAGGCGCGCACGCTCCAGGTGCAGGCCGATGGGCAGCGCAAGGTGCTCTCGAAGAGCGTGCCGGCGCGCCTGGCCTTCTCGTCGGCGCAGCGGGTGACGGTGACGGGCCTCTCGGCCACGGCCGTCTACGAGCTGACGCCGCGGCAGGGCACCCCGCCCGCCGTGCTGCGCGAGCGCGGGGCCCCGGTGTCGCGCGTGGTGGTGGGCACGCCCGAGGGCCTGGTCATCGCCCCGGTCGACCAGGCCACCCGCATCGAGGGCGCCTCGCAGCTGTGGGTCACCCTGCTCGACGACGTGCCCGACGCGCAAGACGGGCGCCTCACCATCGAGCTGCGCGAGGCGCCGAAGAAGAAGCGGCGCTGATCAGCGCGCCCCGCGACGCAGCGCTACAGGGCGGCCTGTAGCGGAAAAATTGATCAGTCGCCGGGCTCGCCTACCGTGTGGGCATTCACCTCACACCCAAGGCGGACCCATGAAGACGATGCTCGTGGCGGCGGCACTGATGACGGCGATGGCGGGCGCGGCCCTGGCGCGGACCGGCGTTCGGCCCAGCGACGACGAGGTCAACCGGGCCATCGACGCGCGGCTGCACGCGATGCTGCTCAAGCTCAACGCAGAGAAGAAGTGACTTCATGAAGGGCTCGTGGTGGAAGTCTCGCCATGGCTGACATGACGTCGCTCGCCGTCGGCGACAGGCTCGTGTACCCGAACCAGGGCCTGTGCACGGTTACCGAGATCAAGACCGAGGAGATCGCTGGGGCGAGGCTCGTCTTCGTGAGCCTGGTGATCAACGAGACGGGCGCCAAGGTGAAGGTGCCCCGCGAGAAGCTCGAGAAGAACGGCGTGCGGCGGGTGTCCACCGCCGACGACGTGAAGGCGGTCGTCGACTACCTCAAGAGCGACTCCGAGAAGGCCTCCCTCGACTGGAAGAAGCGCGCCCGCGACAACACCGCGCGCCTGTCCGAGGGCGGGCTGCTGGGCCTCGCCGAGGTGGTGAAGGGGCTGCAGGTGCTCTCCGAGCTCCGCCCCCTGCCCCCCAAGGAGCGCGGCCAGTATGACGACGCGCGGCACCTCTTCGTGGAGGAGCTCGCCACGGCCATGAGCGTGAGCCTCGCCGACGCCGAGGACGCCTTCGACATCCTCCTCTTCCCGCCCGGCAAGGAGCGCCCCAAGCGCAGCATCGAGGAGTTCCAGGGCCTCGGCGTCGACGAGGACGGCCTGGGCCTCGAGGGCGACCTGCTGGGCATCGACGGCGAAGAGGCGTCGGAGGAGTCGACCGAGGAGCCGGAGGAGAAGGCCGAGGGCGAGGCCGAGGGCGACGAAGACGCCGCGCCGAAGAAGCCGAAGGCACCCGCGAAGCCGCCCGCGAAGGGCAAGAAGTCGCTCATCTCCGACCTCGAGGTGACGGTGCCGGCCACCACGGCCCTCGAGGCGCCGGGGCCGAAGAAGCGCGGGCGCCCACCCAAGCCGAAGCCGCCCGAGACCGAGCCGCCGCCGCCCCCGAAGAAGCGCGGCCGGCCGCCGAAGCCGAAGCCGCTGGTGACCGAGCCCCCGCCGCCGCCCAAGAAGCGCGGCCGCCCGCCGAAGGCCAAGTGAGGCAGACCCGATGATCCGCATCTTCACGCTCGACGAGTTCGACCCGGTGCTCATGAAGGAGCTGACGAAGCGCCTGTACACGGCGTTCGGCGTCGGCGCCGAGCACAGCGGCCCGGTCACCGCGCCGCACGGCCAGCAGGAGCCCTACGACGCCAACAAGCTGCTCGACAGCCTGCCGAAGGTGCACGCCCTGGCCGACGACAAGGTGCTCTTCCTCACCTCGCGCAAGCTGGCCCCGCGCAAGCTGGCCTCGGGCGAGGCGCCGACCTTCGGCCTGTCGCACTACGCGCAGCAGCGGGCGGTGGTGAGCTCCGCGCCGGTGAAGAACGTGGCCGAGAACGTGAAGCTGCTCGCGCGCTACGCGATGCAGGAGATCGGCCACACCTACGGGCTCCACCACTGCCTCGACCCGCGCTGCGCCATGTACCCGCAGTGGACGCCGTCGTACGCCGCCGGTGACTCGAGCTTCTGTACCTTCTGCCGCGAGGTGAGCGAGCAGAAGATCCGCCAGACGAAGACGTGAAGCCGGGCTGGCCGCTCATCGAGGGCGCCGTGCTGGCGCTGGTGGGGCTCGTCGCCCTGGGCTTCCAGCTCTGGCTGCCCTCCACGCACGTCGCCGAGGCCGACTACCTCGCGGTGGCGCAGGTGCTCGAGGCCGAGCGGCAGCCGGGCGACGTGGTGCTCCTCTCCCCGTGGTGGACGGAGCGCGCGCGGATCTACGTACCCGACGGCCTGCCGGTGGTGGGCTACCAGGGCAGCGACGGCACCGCGCTCGAGCGCCACCCGCGCATCTGGGTGCTCTCGCAGCCCCGCCAGCCCAACGCGGGCCTGGGCGCCTTCGAGGCGGCCTTCCTCCCCTCGCGCACCGAGGAGGGGAGCGCGCGGCGCTTCGGGAACCTCACCCTGCGGCGCTTCGGCAACGGTCGGCACCGCCCGGTGGTGTTCGACGCGAGCGAGGCCCTGGCGCGGGCGCAGGTGTACCTCGAGGGCCCCGACGGCAGCCGCCAGCCCTGCGGGTGGACCGGCGCGGGCCACCGCTGCCCCAACGGGCGCACCGTCGCGCGTGAGTGGCACGAGGTGCACTTCGCGCCCTACGACTGCGTGCGCCTCGACGCGCCCGGCGGCCCCACGCGGCTGGTGGTGGAGTTCTCCGAGGTGCCGCAGGCCGACGCGCTCTCGCTCCAGGGCGGCTACTTCTGGGAGTTCGGCGCGCACGACTCGACGCCGTCTTCGTTGACGCTCGAGGTGAACGGCGCGGCGCAGGCGCTGGAGCTGCCCAACCGCAGCGAGCGCATGCACCGGCTCGAGGGCGGCGCCGGCGGGGGCCGCGTGCGCCTGCTGCTCTCGTCGCAGAGCCCGGCCGCGCGGCACGTGTGCGCGACGCTGGCGGGCTTCGGGAGGCGGCCGTGACGGGCGTGGACCGCAAGGTGGCCTGGGGGCTCTTCGTGGGCGCCTTCGTGGTGCTGCTCGCCACCGAGCAGCCCGTGGGCTTCACGCGCGACGAGAGCGTGTACTTCCACGCGGCCGAGAGCCACGCGCGGTGGTTCCAGCTCCTCGTGAGCTCGCCCACGGAGGCCGTGAAAGACGCGGCCATCGCCCGGCACTTCGAGTTCAACCGCGAGCACCCGGCGCTGATGAAGAACCTCTTCGGGCTCTCCTTCGTGCTGCTGCACGAGAAGCTGGGGCTCCTGCGGCCCGCCGCGGCCTTCCGCGTGCCCGCCTTCCTCTTCGCCGCGTGGATGCTGCCGCTGCTCTACGGGCTGACGCGGCGTTTCTTCGGGCGTGGCGCCTCGGTCTTCGCGGCGGTGTCCTTCCTCCTCGTGCCGCGGCAGTTCTTCCACAGCCACATGGCGTGCTTCGACGTGCCCATCGCCGCGATGTGGCTCTTGACGGTGTACTGCTTCGTCGAGGCGCTCGAGAAGCCGCGCTGGTGGCTCTACACGGGCCTGGCCTTCGGGCTCGCGCTGGGCGCCAAGCACAACGCCTACTTCATCCCCGCGGCGCTGGTGCCCTTCATCCTCGCGCGCGGCTGGCAGCTCACGAGGGACGCGCCCGAGGCCCGGCGGCTCTTCCTGGGCGTGCACGGCGTCTTCGTCTTCGGCTTCGCGCTCTACGGGGTGATGGTGCTGGCGCTGGGGCTGCCGAAGTTCCAGGCCACCTTCGAGCTGCAGAGCCCGCACCTGGCGCTCTTCGTCATCACCTGCGCGGTGGGGAGCTGGCTCACCTGGCGGCTCCGCGCGGTGCACGAGGCCGCCTTCCGCACCGTGGCGCCGCTAGTGGCCATGGCGGTGCTGGGGCCGCTCGTCTTCTACGCGCACTGGCCCTTCCTGTGGCACCACCCGGTGGACCGCACGGCCTGGTACCTGGCCTTCCACCTCACGCACAACCACTACACCTGGTTCTACCTGGGCGAGCTGCTGCGCGCCCCGCCCTTCCCCCTCGCCTACGTGGTGGTGAAGACGGCGCTGACGGTGCCGGCGGCGCTCTTCGTGCCGATGGTGCTGGGCTCGGCGTGGGTGCTGGTGCGCGTCGTTCGGCGCGAGGCGACGTGGCTCGAGCTCGTCGTGGCGGCGAACGCGGCCGTGTCGATCGTGCTCATCAGCCTGCCGTCGGTGCCGCACTTCGGCGGCGTGAAGCACTGGTTCCCGTCGATGCCCTTCCTCGCGCTGCTGGCCGCGGGCTCCCTCGAGCGGGGCGCGAAGGGGCTGGCTGGCTGGCTCTCGCCGCGGCTCAAGGCGGCGACCGAGGCGCGCGTCTTCGTGGCCCTGGCGGTGCTCTGCGGCAGCTCCGCGGCCATCGCCACCGCGCGCGTCTACGAGTTCGGCACCAGCGCCTACGGCGAGCTCGCGGGCGGGCTGCCGGGCGCGGCGTCGCTGGGCATGCAGCGGCAGTACTGGTCGAACAACCTCACCGGCGTGCTGCCGTGGCTCAACGCCAACGTGCGGCCGGGCGAGCGCGTGTACCTGCACGAGGTGCACGGCGGGCAGGTGCGCGACTTCCAGCGCAACGGCATGCTCCGCGCCGACCTGGCCATCGTCGGCGCCCTCGAGCAGGCCGACGTCGTCGTCTACCAGTACCACCAGGAGTTCCGCGAGACGGAGTTCAACGCCTGGCAGGCGCTGCGCACGACGAGGCCGGTGGCGGGGCTGTACCTCGACGAGACGCCGCAGGTGGTCATCTACCGGCGTCAGCGCTGAGCGAGGCGCGCGTGGCTCACGGCGCCTGGAAGCCCCCCTGCACCCACGCGTTGGCGACGTCGCGGCTGAACTTGAAGTTCGCGGCGACGCGGTGCCTGGCGACGGTCTGCCGCGCGTCGTCGACGGCGCTCAGCACCGCGTAGGGCTCGTACTCCTCGGGCACCAGCTCGAGCGTCACGTCGAACCAGCGGCCGCCCCAGGCGATGGCGAGCGTCTTCTTGAGCGCCGCGTCGCGCTGCCGCGCCGAGCGATCGAGCACCTCGGAGGCGGTCTTCACGAAGGTCGCGAAGGCCGGGCCATCGAAGGGCTTGGGGGTCTTCTTGTCGCGCCCCATCACCCACGGGCTGATGAGCACCGGCTCGGGGATGCCGGCCTTGCGGATCTCCACCGCCCAGCCGTCGTCGTCCTCGTTCTTGATGACGCGCGCGGTCCACCCGTTCTTGCGCCAGCGCGTGGGCTCCATGATGTCCGGCTCGGCAGGCGTCGCGTCGTCACTCATGGGCGTGGCCTTACACCGTCTGGCTGACAGCGCCACGGCCCTGCGCGTCGGTCCGGGCTGACACTCCTGCCCCACCTGTGCTTCGGTGCGCTCCATGCGACCGCTCCTCGCGCTCGGGCTCCTGCTCGCCCTCGCCGCCTGCCCGCGCGATCGCCTCCGCGAGCAGGGCTGCCGCGAAGACGCCGACTGCGGCTCGCCGGCCTCGGCCTACCGCTGCGAGCCCCAGACGGGCGTGTGCTACTGCCGCACCGACCAGGCCTGCCCGGGCGCGCAGTTCTGCAACGTCGCCGGCTTCTGCCAGGACCGCAGCGGCTGCGAGACGAACCTCGACTGCGTGGACGCCACCACCTACTGCGACACGGCGAGCGGCCAGTGCGTGCCGAAGGGCCGCTGCACGAGCGACCTGCAGTGCGAGCTGGGCCAGGTCTGCGACACCGCGCGCGGCAGCTGCGTCGCCGGCTGCCGGCGCGACGGCGACTGCCCCGGCACGAGCTGCCGCTGTGGCGAGCTGCCGTGCGCCTGCTCGGGCACCACCCCGGAGGCGCTCGCCCGCTGCGACCTGGGCACCTGCGACCCCAACTTCTGCAGCGACGAGACCTTCTGCCGCTTCGGCGAGCTGTGCGGCGTGCCGCCCGACGCCGGCGTGGAGCGCAACGCCTGCTTCAGCGACTTCGACATCGACCGCCGGCCCTACTGCGCGCGCTGCACGTACGGCGCGGGCCTCGAGACCTGCGGCCGCGGCCCCAACTTCTGCATCATCGACACCCGCACCGCCTCGACCTACTGCGGCGCCGACTGCAGCGAGGGCCAGGACTGCCCGCGCGGCTACGGGTGCCGCGACATTCGCGTGGTCTTCACGCGCTGGCAGTGCAGCGCCACGCAGCCCTGCCCCGGCGACCCGGCCTTGCCCTGCACCAGCGACGACGAGTGCCAGCGCGGCGGCACCTGCGTGCGCCCCCTCGGCGCCAGCCAGGGGTACTGCGCGGGCCAGTGCCGGCTCCGCGAGGGCACCAACTTCGGCTACTGCAGCTGCCAGGTGGACAGCGACTGCGCCACCGAGACCTGCAGCGCCGGCGAGTGCACCATCACCCGCCGCCGCTGCGTCGACGACTCGCAGTGCCGCACCATCCGCTGCGTGGACTTCGAGGGCGTCGGCGCCTGCCTCATCGGCCAGAACTGCACGCCCAACAACGGGCTCACCTGCATCGAGGTGCAGTAGCGCCTCAGCTGAAGAGCGCCTCCACCCGGGCCTTGACCTCCGGGGTGAGCTTCTCGACCACCGCCAGCGCCTTCATGTTCTCGCGCACCTGGTCGGGCCGCGTGGCGCCGGTGATGACGGTCGAGACGTGGGGGTTGGCCAGGCACCAGGCCAGCGCGAGCTGCGCGCGGGTGCAGCCGAGGTCCTGCGCGAGGGGCTCGAGCTGCTTCACCTTCGCGAGGGTCTCGGGGGTGAGGAGCTTCTCCTTGAGCCAGTCGTACTGGGCCTGGCCCATGCGCGAGCCCGGCGGCACGCCCGAGTCGTACTTGCCCGAGAGCACGCCGGAGGCCAGCGGGCTCCAGATGGTCGCGCCGTAGCCGTACTCCGTCCACAGGGGGGCGCACTCGCGCTCGAAGCGCTCGCGGGCGAGCAGGCTGTACTGCGGCTGCTCCATCACCGGCGGAGTGAGGCCGTGCTCGCGGGCCACCTTCATGGCGGTGATGACCTCGGCGGCGCTCCACTCGCTGGTGCCCCAGTAGAAGACCTTGCCCTGCTTCACGAGGAGGTCGAAGGCGCGCACCGTCTCCTCGATGGGGGTGTTGGGGTCGGGCCGGTGGCAGAAGGCGAGATCGAGGTAGTCCACCTGCCAGCGCTTGAGCGCCGCGTGCACGCCCTCCACCACGTGCTTGTGCGAGAGGCCCACGTCGTTGGGGCCCTCGCCGCCCCAGAAGAGCTTCGTGGACAGCACGAGCGACTCGCGGCGCCAGCCCGTCTGCTTGAGCACGCGCCCCATGGAGCGCTCCGCCTCTCCCTTGGCGTACACCTCGGCGCCGTCGAAGAAGTTCACGCCCGCCTCGTAGGCGGCCTCCATGCAAGCCCGGGTGGAGTCGTCGCCGACCTGGCCGCCGTACGTCACCCAGGAGCCCAGCGAGAGCTCACTCACCTTGAGGCCAGTCTTTCCGAGTCTGCGGTAACGCATGAGATCGCTCCTGGTCGGAGGGCACGAAGGTGCGCCGCTCCGTGGCTGGTCTAACATCGCCGCCCATGACTGGCCGAACACTCGCGATGGTCCTCGCCGGCGGCGCCGGCACCCGGCTGGACCCTCTCACCCGGGAGCGCGCGAAGCCCGCGGTGCCCTTCGGAGGCCGCTACCGCATCATCGACTTCTGCCTGTCGAACTTCGTGAACTCGGGCGTGTACCGCATCAAGGTGCTGACCCAGTACAAGTCCGACTCGCTCAACAACCACATCTCGCGCAGCTGGCGCATGACGGCCTTCCTGGGCCACTACTGCGAGACGGTGCCCGCGCAGATGCGCACCGGCGACAACTGGTACAGGGGCTCGGCCGACGCCATCTACCAGAACCTGAACCTCATCACCGACGAGGACCCGACCGAGGTCTTCGTCTTCGGCGCCGACCACATCTACCAGATGGACGTCACGCAGATGCTCGCGGTGCACCGCGAGAAGAAGGCGGAGTGCACGGTGGCCGTCATCCCCGTGCCCATCGAGGAGGGAGACCAGTTCGGCATCGTCGACGTGGCGGCCGACGGCCAGGTGCGGAACTTCGTCGAGAAGCCCAAGAACCCGCCGCCGATGCCCGGAGACCCGACGAAGTGCCTGGCGTCGATGGGCAACTACATCTTCAACACCGACACGCTGGTGCGCGAGGTGACGGAGGACGCCAAGCACGAGCACTCGGCGCACGACTTCGGCAAGTCCATCCTCGCGGCGCTGAACCAGCGGGCGCGCGTCTACGCCTACGACTTCAAGAAGAACGAGCTGCCCGGGCGCACCGAGCGCGACAGGGGCTACTGGCGCGACGTGGGCACCATCGACGCCTACTACCAGGCGAACATGGACCTCATCACCATCGAGCCCATCTTCAACCTCTACAACGACGAGTGGCCCATCTACTCGGCGCGCGCCAACCTGCCGCCCGCGAAGTTCGTCTTCGGCGACGCCACCACCAACCGCGTCGGCCGCGCGCTCGACTCGCTCATCAGCGAGGGCTGCATCGTCTCGGGTGGCCTGGTGAACCGCTCGGTGTTGTCTCCGCGCGTGCGCGTCAACTCCTGGAGCGAGGTGCACGACTCGATCCTCCTCGAGAACGTGGAGATCGGCCGGCACTGCGAGATCCGCCGGGCGATCATCGACAAGAACGTGGTGATCCCCCCCGGCACGAAGATCGGCGTGGACCCCGTCGAGGACAAGAAGCGCTTCCAGCTCACCGAGAGCGGGCTGGTGATCATCCCCAAGGGGGCGCGCATCAGCTGAGCGGCGCCGCGGTCTCCACGAAGAGGCCGCAGCGGCTCGGCAGCGGCCGCTCAGGCGCCACCGCCGGCGCCTGCCGCCACCCGTCGTCGGTGTGGATGACGTCGAACCAGGCGAGCGCGTCGAGCTCCGGCTGGCCCGTGGGCGGGTTCCAGGCCGGAGGCGCGCTCGCCACCTGCGCGCGGAGCCGGGCGGCGTGGGCGGTGGCCTCGTCCAGGTATCGGCGGCGCTCAGCGCGGATCTGCGCGACGGACATCGGCTGCTCGTGGTCCCCCGCGGCGAAGCTCTGCGCCGCCTCCACCAGCGCCTCGACGGTGAGCTCGATGGGGCGCACGTCGGTCATCGGCCGCTCGACGTGGCGCCACACGCCGTCGAGCCAGCCCAGGCGGTACTCGGGCAAGAAGTCGCGCCCGTGGTCGGCGACGAACTCGATGGCCGCGAGGAGGAACTCGATGTCCTCCTCGCTCGCGTAGTACGGCAGCGTCACGCGCACCCAGCCGGGCTTGACGCCCACCAGCCCGCGGGCGATGAGCGCGCGGTGCCGCTCGGAGCGAGCGCGGTCGAGGCCCAGCAGCCGGTGCCCGTAGGGCCCCGCGCACGAGCACCCCGCCCGGTTCTGGATGCCGAAGAGGTGGTCGAGCAGCGCCGACACGAAGTCGTGGTGCAGCCGGGTGATGTTGAAGCTGATGATGGGCAGCCGCGGCACGTCGGTGGGCCCCAGCAGCTCGATGCGCGGGTGCCGGCCCAGGCGCGCCAGGGCCGAGGCGGCGAGATCCACGTCGTGCTCGAAGATGCGCGCAGGCCCCGCCATCTCCTTCACCAGAAAGCCGATGCCCGCCCGCACGTCGCCCAGGATGGCCGGCGTGCCGCCCTCCTCGCGCTCGTCGAGCCGCTGCGTGTAGTCCACCGCGGTGTTCTCGAAGGAGGCGACGAACTCCACCGTGCCGCCGCCGGGCCGCTCGGGGCTCCGGGTGCGGAAGAAGTCGCGGTGCGCCACCAGCACCCCCGAGCCTTCGGGCCCGCCGATGAACTTGTGCGTCGAGAGGTAGAGCGCGTCGACGCGCGCGGCCTCGTCGGCGGGGTGCATGTCGATGGGCATGTACGGGCCGCCAGCGGCGTAGTCGAAGCACGCGTAGGCCCCGTGGCGGTGGAGTACCCGCGCCACCGCGGCCACGTCCGTCAGCACGCCGGTGACGTTGGAGGCCGCCGAGAAGGCGCCGAGCAGCATGGGCCGCTTCCCGGCGTACGGCGCCAGCTTGCGCTCGAGATCCTCCAGGTCCACCAGGCCACCGGGCGTCAGCGCCACCGACACCACCTCGGCGATGGACTCGAGCCACGGCAGCTCGTTGCTGTGGTGCTCGTAGGGGCCGACGAAGACCACCGGCCGCTGCTCACGGGGGATGTGGGCCGAGAGGTTGAACTCGCGCTCGAGCGGCTCGCTGATGCGCCACCCCAGCAGCCCCACCAGCTTGTTGACGGCCGCCGTGGCGCCGCTGCCCACGAAGAGCACCTCGTCGTGCGCGCCCGCGTTCACCGCGCGGCGAATGACGCGCCGGGCCTCCTCGCGCAGCTCCGTCATCACGCGGCCTGTCGAGGAGATGGCCGTGTGGGAGTTCGCGTAGAAGGGCCGCACGCGCCGCAGCCACGCCTCGACGAAGTGCAGGGAGCGCCCGGTGGCCGTCAGGTCGGCGTAGGTGACGAGCCGCCGACCGTAGGGCGTCTCGAGCATGGCGCGCCGCCCCACCTCGTTCTGCCGGATGAAGGCCGCGACCTCGGCGAAGGTTTGCATGGGCGGGCGATAGCACGGCGACGCGCCGTCTGGGTCAGCCGGCCGCCCCGGGCTCGCCACCCACGAGCGGCCCGCGCGCCGTCGAGCCCAGCCCCAGCGCCAACACCAGCGCCATGCTGACCGGCGCCTGAAAGAGCGGGTCGTGCGCCAGCGAGAGCGTCGCGAACAACGCCAGCGCGCCCACGGCCAGGGGCCCCAGCGCGCGCCGCCACGCGCGCGCCGCGAGCCAGGCCAGCAGCGCGAGGAAGCCCAGCCCGCCCGGCACCCCGGCCTCCGCGGCGATGGAGACGAACTGGTTGTGCGCCTTGCCCGGGTTCGCGCGCACGTGCTCGGCCATGGCCTCGTCGCCGAACTTCGCGGGGGTGAACTGCCCGGCGCCCACGCCCACGAGCGGGTGCTGACGAACGGCCTCCAGGCCCGCCTGGAGGTGCTGCGTGCGCTGGCCGCTCCCCTGGTCGGTGAGGGCCGACGCGAAGCGCGCGCGCAGCGGAGCGATGGCCGCGATGGCGCCCAGGCCCACGAGGCCCATGAGCGCCACGCCCATCAGCGCGCGCCGCGGCGAGCCCGACGCCAGCACCACGGCCACGCCCGCGCCCACCGTCATCGCCACCGCCGCCATGCGCGCGTAGGGGAAGAGCCAGACGGCCACGAAGCCCACGGACGCAGCAGCCAGCGCCGCCACGCGCCACCGGCCGCCGAGGTGCCGCGCCGCGGCGAGCGCCGCCACCACCACCAGCCCCGAGACGTGCCCGAACTTGAGCCGGTGAAAGAGCAGGCCACCAGCCATGTACCGCGCCTCGCCCGGCACCTGCTCGTAGACACGAAAGAACGAGATGCCCGTCCACGAGAGCGGCGCGAAGGTCGCCTCAGCCGGCCACGCCCCGACGTGCTGGAGCCCCGCCACGACGCTCGAGAGCACCAGGGTGCCGAAGGCCGCGCCCGCCAGCACGCCCCACTGCCGCGCAGAGAGCCTCGCCGCCGCCGCCGCCACGAGGGGAATGGTGAGCCAGTCGACCCAGCGCGCCACGCCCTCACCTCGTGGCAGGGCGCCCCCGAGGAGCGGCGCCAGGAGCGCCCAGGCGACGAAGGCGAACACCGGCCACCCCTCGCGCCAGAGGCTGGCCCGCGCAGCTCGCTCGCGGAGCTCCGGCAAGGACGCCACCGTCAGCAGCGCGAGCCCGGCCGTGGCCAGCACCTCGTGCACCTGCACCCCGACGGCCCATAAGACCAGGGCGCCGAAGCGCCAGCGGAGCATGACGGGAGCCGCGGCCACGCGCGCCTCCTACACCCGAAATCGACCTCGCGGGGCGGCGCCTTCTGTAGTTTTGAGGGCCCCCCGTGCCCTCCTTCCCCCCGCGCCACGCGCTCGCCCGCTACGCCCTCGTGGCCGTCGCCTGCATGGTGGTGGGCACGGTGGTCGAGCTGACGCTGGGCGTGCGCGGCAACGGCCGCACCTCGCCCGTGCTCGAGCAGTGGCCCTTCCTCGACATGTGGGTGCGGTGGGACGCGGGCTGGTACGAGCAGATCGCCGCGCGCGAGTACACCTTCTCGGCGCAGGAGCAGAGCGCCGCGGCCTTCTTCCCCGTGTACCCGCTGCTCATGCGGGGGCTCATGGCGCTCCTGGGCCTCAACGTCTTCGTGGCGGGCATCGTGGTGACGTGGCTGGCCGGCGCCGCGGCGGCCGTCACCTTCTCGCGCTGGGCGAAGGCGCTCAAGCCCGAGGCGGCGAGCCTGGCGACGTGGCTGCTGCTGCTGTGGCCCTTCGCCTTCTACCTCTTCGGCGCGGTGTACTCCGACGCGGTGTTCCTGCTGCTCATCAGCGCGGCCTTCCTCCAGCTCGAGCGCGGGAAGGTGGGCTGGGCCACGGTGCTGGGGGCGCTGGCCACGGCGACGCGGCCCATCGCGCCGGCGGTCGTCATCGGGCTGCTCGCGCGGCACCTCGAGCGGCGGCGGGCGACGGGCGAGCCGTGGCGGGCGGTGGACCTGCTGCCGGTGCTCAGCGGCCTGGGCCTCGCCAGCTTCATGGGCTTTCTGTGGTGGCGCTTCGGCGACCCGCTGGCCTTCGCCACCACGCAGGTGGGCTGGCAGCAGCTCGGCGGGCCCGAGTCGTGGCTCAAGTACGGGGCGCTCTCGAAGCTGCGGCCCATCGACCTGACCTTCCCCGCCTTCCACGCCCTGCTGGCCTTCACCTGCCTGGGGCTCGCCTGGCGCATGCGCCGCACGCTCGGCTGGGGGTACGCGAGCTACACGGCGGTGGTCGTCGGCATCCCCCTGCTCTCGAGCCGCGACTTCATCGGCCTGGGGCGCTACGCGCTCGCGGGCTTCCCGGTGTTCCTCCAGCTCGCCCTGGAGCTAGACCCCCACCGGCGCCGCGTCGCTGCGTGGCTGGTGGTGAGCGCGGGCCTCCTCGCGTGGATGACCTCGCGCTTCGCCATGGGCTTCTACACCTCGTGAGGCTCAGCGCGGCTGCTTGCGCTCGAAGGCCTTGAGCGTCGCGTCGATCTCCGCGTTCACCTGCTTCAAGAGGTCCTGCTTCTCGCGGAAGGGCAGGAACGCGCTCTTGAAGCCCGAGACCATGATGGTGGTGAGGTCCTCCAGCGAGAGATCGAGCGCCTTCTGCGCCACCAGGTACTCCTTCGTCACCGTGGTGTCGGTGATGAGCCGGTTGTCGGTGTTGATGGTCACCCGCAGGCCGTAGTCGAAGTAGAACTTGAGCGGGTGGGTCTTCATGTCGGTCACCGCGCGCGTCTGCACGTTCGACGAGGGGCAGCACTCGAGCGGCACGCGGTGGTCGTTCACGTAGTTGAGCAGGTCGCCGTCTTCCCGCAGGCGCACGCCGTGGCCGATGCGGTGCGCGCCGAGGTAGTGCAGCGCCTGGCCGATGGACTCCGGGCCGTAGGCCTCGCCCGCGTGGGCCGTGCAGTTGACGTTGTTCTTCAAGATGAGCTGGAAGGCCTGCCGGTGCTCCTTGGCCGGGAAGTTGGCCTCGGCGCCCGCGAGATCGAAGCCCACCACGCCGCGGTTCTTGTAGGCCACGCACAGCTCCGCCAGCCGCAGGCTCGTGTCCGGGCTCATGTGGCGGATGCCGCAGAGAATGAGGCCGTACTTGATGCGCGTCTGGTGCTTCGCCGCGCGCAGCCCCTCGAGCACCGAGTCGACGATGTGCGTGAGCTTGAGCCCCCGCGCCTGGTGCAGCACCGGCGCGTAGCGCACCTCGAGGTACCGCACGTTCTCCGCCGCCGCGTCCACGCCCAGCTCGTAGGCCGCGCGGTAGAGCGCCTCCTCGGTCTGCAGCACGCTGCAGGTGACGTCGAAGGCCACCAGGTAGTCCTCGAGGCTCTCGCAGGTCTCGCCCTGGTGGATCGCCTTCGCCAGCCCCTCCTCGGTGGTGGCCGGCAGCTTCACGCCCTGCTTGTCGGCGAGGTCGAGGATGGTCGCCAGCCGCATGCTCCCGTCGAGGTGGCAGTGCAGGTCGGTCTTCGGCAGCGCGTGGATGAGCTCCTCCGTCACCTCGAGCTTGGGGACCTGGAGCGTGGGCGGCGGCGGAGGGTGCCACGCCGTCGAGCTGATGGGCGCGTCGAGGCTGCCGTCGTCGTCGTGGAAGGAGGGCATGGGCGATCCTTACGCCCGGGCCGCGGCGCTGACCACTTCGCCACCTGTCGCACGCTGTGGCGCGCTGTAGCGACCTGCGTCAGCTCGGCGTGAGGAACCGGGCGATGACCGTCTTCACGCCGGCCTCGAAGCGCACCGTCAGCTTGGCGTTGGGCCCCTTGCCGTTGACCTCCAGCACCGTGCCGCGGCCGAACTGCGTGTGCGAGACCCGCATGCCCTTGATGTCGCCCTCGCCGCCGCCCTGGTGGAAGTCGGTGGACTGATCGAAGGAGCGGTCGACGACCACCCCGTCGTCGTCGTCACGGCGCCGCACCATCGGCGGCCGCGCGGCGGGCCGGTGCTCTTCGGGCAGCTCGTGCAGCCCGAAGAGCGCCTGCGGCACCTCGGCGAGGAAGCGCGAGGGCGGGTTGAACTTGAGCTCGCCGAAGAGCGCCCGGCTCTGCGCCAGCGAGCAGGTCAGCCGGCGCCGCGCGCGCGTGAAGCCGACGTAGCACAGCCGCCGCTCCTCGCTCATCTCCTCCTCGCTCGCCTCCGGCCCCGTCGCCCGCCGGTGGGGGAAGACCTCGTCTTCCATGCCGGTGAGGAAGACGGCGTCGAACTCGAGGCCCTTGGCGGCGTGCATCGTCATCAGCGACACCCGCCCCTGCCCCACCCCCGTCGCCCCGTCGGCGTCGCCCACCAGCGAGAGCTGCTCGAGGAAGCCCTGCAGCGGCGGCACCTCGAGCTCGAGCGGCGCGCCCTCCGGCTCCTCCGCCACCAACGCCGGCGCCGCGGGCAGCTCAGGCGGCGGCGCGAGGGCTGGCGGGGCG
>CAYUZK010000016.1:0-52823 GCA_964449625.1 uncultured Archangium sp. | reverse complement strand
GCGCCGCGCCCGGTGAGCGAGCGCGTGCGCCCGGGCGAGCGCCGCGCCGTCGAGGCCCGCCCGGCGGCGGTGGCGAAGCCCTCGCCCACGGCCGCGCCGCCCGTCGCCGCCGAGGAGATGGACTTCTCGGACGTGCAGGAGGCCATCTCGGCGCCCAGCGTAGTGCCGGCGGAGGTGGACTTCCCCGCGGAGCACCCCACGCCGCCCGACGACGAGCGCCGCGCGCTGAGCGAGGCCCCTGAGGCCCTCGCGCCGCCGCCGGAGGTGCTGGCCGTGGCGCCCGAGGTGATGACGGCACCGGGCGAAGAAGCGCCCGCGCCGCAGCCCCCGGGGCCGCAAGCGCCCGACGCACCCGCCGAGGCGGAGCAGCAGGCCGGGTGGCCGCAGGAGCCCGTCGCCTCCGACGCGCCGCAGGCCGGGTGGCCGCACGAGCCCGCCGCCTCCGATGCGCCGCAGGCCGGGTGGCCGCAGGAGCCCGCCGCCTCCGACGCGCCGCAGGCCGGGTGGCCGCAGGAGCCCGTCGCCTCCGACGCGCCGCAGGCCGGGTGGCCGCACGAGCACGTCGCCTCTGACACACAGCAGCCCGGGTGGCCGCAGGAGCCCGCCGCGCCCTTCGACGCGCAGCAGCCCAGCGAAGCCGTCAGCGACGCGGCGTGGACCCAGCCCGTGGACGCCAGCGCCGTGGAGCAGGCGGCCTCGGCCTCCCCGGCGCCCACCCACCTCGGCCTGCACGCCGAAGGGATCCTCCCGTCGCCGCCCGGGCTCCAGGCCTCGAACGCGACCGAGTGGAGCCTCGCGCAGGCGCGGACCTCGCTGCGGGCCTCGGTGCAAGACCGCGAGCAGCTCATCACCGTCGTGCTGGACTACGCGCGGCGCACCTTCGAGTACGTGGGGGCCTTCGCGGTGATGCGCGGCGCCGCCGTGGGCTGGGACTCGCGCGGTGACGACGGGCAGGCCATTCGGCAGCTCGCCGTGCCCCTCGACGCCTCGAGCGTGTTCCGCACCGTGGCGCTCACGCGCGGCAGCTACGTCGGCCCGCCGCCGCCCGACGCGCTCTCGCAGCACTACCTGGCGCTCCTGGGCCGGGGCCCGCGCACCGTCTTCGTCTGGCCGGTGGAGGTGCAGTCGCGGCTGGTGGCGATGATCTACGGCGACTGCGGCGCGCGCCCCATCTCGCAGCGGCGCCTGGCCGACTTCATCCTCTTCTGCCAGGACCTGCCCAGCGCGTTCCACGAGCTCATCCTCTTCCGCAAGCAGAACCCCCAGGCCGCGCAGCAGTTCACCTCGGTGGCCGGCCTCATGCCCGAGCCGGGCTCCGCGCCCGACGGCGGCGGCGAGCAGGCGCCCTCGGCCGACGCGGAGTGGTTCGGGGGCCTCATCCAGCTCCTCACCGGGCCGGACCCCGCCGAGCGCTCCATGGCGATGATGGAGCTGATGAAGTCGCCCGACGCCTCGGCGCAGGCCCTGGCGCGCACCTTCCCCGGGCCGTCGGGGTGGTCGCGCCTGCCCGTCGCCGAGCTGCCGGAGCCCGACGAGCTGGGGCCGCTGCCCGGCGCCCTCGCGCGCCTCGGGCAGGCGGGCGCCTCGGCCCTGGCGCCGCTCCTCGACGACCCCGACAGCGACACGCGCTACCTCGCGCTCTTGACGGCCGGCAGCCTGCGGTACCCCGACGTGGTGGAGGGCGTGCTGCGCGGCCTCTTCGACTTCGAGCCCGACCTGTCCTCGGCGGCGCGCGCGGCCGCGGCGGCGCTCAAGCGCCTGCCCCACTTCCAGGCGCACGTGCCCGCGCTGCGCGAGGAGCTCACCTCGGGCGACGCCCTCAAGGCCAGCCTCGCCGCCCGCGCGCTGGGCGTGCTGCACGACCGCGCCAGCCTCGACGGCCTCATCGCGCTCACCGCGAGCGACGACGATCTCTGCGCGCACTCCGCGAGCGACGCGCTCAAGGAGATCACCCGCGCGGGCTTCGGCACCGACACGGCCGCCTGGCAGGCGTGGTGGGCGCAGGCCCGCGAGCAGCGCCGCATCGAGTGGCTGGTGGCGGCGCTGGAGGCCGACGACTTCGACCTGCGCCTGGCGGCCATCGAGGAGCTCTCGCGCACCTTCCACGACAACTTCGGCTACTTCGCCGACGGCCCCGACGCCGAGCGCGAGGGCGCGGTGGGCCGCTGGCGCGCCATCGTCGCCTCGCGGCCCGACCTCGAGCTCTGACGGCCCCCGCCGCCGCACCTCTGTGCTTGCAGCGAGGGGCGGCGCGCGGCAGACACCACGCCCGTGCGCGCCCCCCTCACCGACGCCGAGCTCGACGCCCGCCTCGCGGGCCTGGGGCTGGTGCGCGACCCCACCGTCACCTCGCCGCCGCCGTCGAAGAACCGCACCGTGGTGTGCCGCGCCCGCACCGGCAAGAAGCGCGTGCTGGTGAAGATCGCCGACGGCCCGGGCAACGTTGGCGTGCTGCGCGAGGGCAGCGTGCTCGAGCGCGTGACGCCGCTGTCCCTGGCCTCGCGCAGCCCGCTGCACCTGCCGCACGTGTTCGCCTTCGACCCGGCGCATGGGCTGCTGGGCCTGGAGTGGATCGCCCACGGCGAGACGCTGCACCACTTCCACCGGCGCTCCGGCGAGTACCCGCTGCCGCTGGCCGAGCAGGTGGGCAGCGCCCTGGGCTACCTGCACCGGGGCAGCCGCGCCGACCGCGCCCGCTACGCGCTGGCCGACGCCTTCCGCGACGAGTCGGACCTCCTCGAGTGCTTCCTGCGCATGCGGCCCGACTTCTACTCGCGGCTCTCGAGCGCGGGCATCGAGTTCTTCGCCTCGGTGCAGGCCGACGGCGCGGCCATGGCGGGGCTCCAGGCGCTCTCGGAGCAGCAGCTGCGCGACGGGGACAACGCGCTGCTCCACGGCGACCTGCGGCAGGCCAACCTCCTGCGCGTGGTGAAGAGCGCGCGCGGAGCGTCGAGCGTGGTGTACCTCGACTGGGAGCTGTCCTTCTGGGGCGACCCGGCGCGCGACGTGGGCAGCCTGCTGTCGGACTACGTGCTGGGCTGGCTCGCGCCCGAGCACAAGAGCGAGGTGCTCTCGCGCCCGACCCTCGAGGCCTTCGCGCGGGCGCTCCTGCAGGGCTACGCGGCGGGCCGCGAGCGCGACTTCGTGGTGGACCCCGACTTCCAGGAGCGCGTGGTGCGGTGGATCGGCACGGCGCTCCTCATCTCGGTGTACGGCATCTCGCACTACGAGCAGGTGCTCGACGCCCGCGCGCACGCGGTGGCGAAGCACGCCCTCGAGATGCTGGGCAAGCCGCGCGAGTGGCCCGCGGTGCTGTGGGGCGAGGTGGCGCGATGACGCTCGCCTCGCCGGACGCCCGGGTGAAGTGGTTCCACGCGCGGCGCTTCACGCTGCGCCCAGGCGACGGGCCGGAGCTCCACCGCGCCTCGGGCGACTCGGGCTTCGTGGCGCACCTGACGGCCTGCACGCAGGGCGCCACCGGGTGGGACTGGAGCTTCCGGCTCCTCAAGCCCGGCCACGGCTGGGCCTTCGTGAGCGACGGCCGGCTGACGCTCTTCGTCGACGAGCCGGGGCAGTACGTGCCGGCCGACGCGAAGGGCGGCGACGTGGTGGCCCTGCGCCTGCCGCGCGCGCGCGAGAACCTGCACCCGCACCGCTTCACGCTCTACGGCGGCCAGGGCGGCTGCGTGGTGGGCGCGCAGTACGCGAAGCTCTTCGTGCCCGTCACCTTCGAGGCCGCGGCGGCGCTGGTGGAGGCCTGCGCCAGCAAGTGGGCCGACCAGCTCCGCTTCTCGCTCTACGTGGCGAACGCGCCCAACGACTTCGACCGCGCCGACTCGGCCGTCATCGACGTCGGCGTGCAGGACGAGGCCGGCGTGGTGCGGCTCCTCGAGGCCTTCCTGCGCCAGCACCCCGAGGCGCTGCGGCCGCGGGGGCTCCCCTACGCCACCCGGGCGGGGCCCCTCGCGCTCGCCCGCGCCGACGTGACGGGCAAGAGCGACCTGGCCGACGGCTTCGGGTGGCGGCGCTGCACCGAGGCCATCGCCGGCGGCGCGTCGGCCGGCGAGCCGAGCCCGGCGCCGCGGCGCTGAGTCGCACCAGCCGCCGGTTGGGCCATACTCCCGCCGTGCCATGCGCGCCTCACGCCTCGTCGAGCCGGGCCGCGGTCGCGGGGTTCGTGGTCGCGCTGCTGGCCGCGGGCGCGGCGCGCGCCGTGCCGAGGTCGCAGCACACAGCGGTGCTCCTGTCGGATGGCCGCGTGCTGCTCATCGGCGGGGTCCTCGAAGACGGCGGGCTGACGGCCAGCACGGAGATCATCGACCCCCGCGACACCGTGCACCCGCTCGAGCCGCCGGGGCCCGCGGGCGACCTCGCGCAGCCCCGGCGCAACGCCGTCGCGGTGCGCGTGCCGGGGTGGGGCATCGTGGTGGTCGGCGGGCAGACGGCCTCGGGCGTCGACCGCGACCTGGAGGTGTTCGACGAGCAGACGAAGACCTGGCGCTTCCTGGCCACCCTGCCCCACCCCACTGAGCAGCCGTGCTGGGCGGGGCTCCCAGACGGCCAGGCGTGGGTGCTCTCGGGCCGCACCGACGCCGGGGCGCCGGCCGCCACCAGCACGCAGCTGAGGCCGTGGGGCCAGCTGCCGAGCGGCTGGTCGCTCGAGGTGAGCGAGCGCTGCGCAGCCACGGGGCTCCCTGGTGGAGCGGTGATCGCCGCCGGGGGCCTCACGCCCACGGGGCTCCCGACGGACCGGGCGTGGCGCCTCGACGTCAGCAGCGGGCTCCTGGGGGCGGTGACGAACGGCACGCTGCCCACGCCGCTCGTGGGCCACACGCTGGTGAGGACGGTCGACGGGGCGGTGCTCGCGGCCGGCGGCACGACGGGCCCCCTGCTCGCGCCCACGCTCCTGCGGCTGCCGCCCGACGGGGGCGCCTGGGCTGCGTCCGACGACTTCACGCCGCGGGAGGAGCAGGTGGCGATGCGCCTGCCCAATGGAGATCTCTTCTTCACGCTCGAGAACCCCGATGGCGGCAACCAGGCCTGGTTCACCCTCCTGCGGAGGGACTCGCAACCGCAGGACGTCCGCCAGAGTCGCGTGGCGCCGCGGCGCACGCCCTGGCTGCTCTTGCACACCGGGCAGCCCTTCAACGTGGGCGGCCTCGACCCGCGGGGCGTGAGCCTCGGGCCCTCGGCGCACGCCAGCGCCGCGCCGCAGCTGGCCGGGCTCGGCCCCGCGCTGACGACGCCGCGCGCGGGGCTGGTGGCGACGCTGCTCCCCGACGGGCGGGGGCTGGTCGCGGGCGGCGGCAGCGCCACGGTGGAGCTCCTCGCGCGCGACGCCTCGGCTTGGTCCGTCGGCGGCACCCTCGCCGCGGCGCGGGAAGCGGCGACGGCCACCGTGCTGCTGAGCGGCGAGGTGCTCGTCGTCGGCGGGCGTGTCGGCGGCGTGGCGACGGCGACGGCGGAGCGCTTCGACCCGCGCACCGGCACCGCGCTGCCCGCGTCTCCGATGGCGAAGGCGCGGGCCGGTCACCGCGCGGCGCTGCTGCCCGACGGGCGCGTGTGGATCATCGGCGGCGACGTGGGCGCCACCACCGAGGTGTACGACTTCGAGCGCGATGCGTGGTCGAGCGGCCCCGCCCTCCCCTTCTCAGCGACCGGGCACACGGCCGTCCTGGGGCGCGACAACCGGGTGCTCGTGCAGCAGCTCGACCGCTTGGTGCGCCTCGACCCGGCGACGCTGGCGCTCACGACCGTCGCCGCGCAGCTTCCGGCCGTCAGCCAGCGCACGGTCGCGTTGAGCCTGGCCGGGGAGGTCTTCTTCGTGGGGGGCACCGACGACGCGGGCGTGCCGCCGGTGTCGATGCACGACTACGCCCCGGGGCGGCCCTTCGAGTGGAACACCCGGAGCAGCCTCCTTCCCGCGGCCGCGCCGCTCGTCGTCGGCCTGAACTCCGGGCAGCTCGCCGCAGCCGGGGGGCGTGACGTGGCCGGCGCGCCCTCCCGCGCCTACGCAGGCCAGGAGCTCAGCTCGTTCCTCTTCACGACGGGCCAGCTCGCCGAGGCGCGGGCCGAGGGCGCCTCGCTGTGGTGGACCAGCGGCAGCGCGCTCTTCATCGGCGGCGCCTCGGCCTCGGGCCCGACCGCGACGACCGAGTGGGTCGACCCCGCGCCGCCCCCGCTCGAGGCGCTGCGGCCCGTCATCCTCGACGCCCCGGCCGATGTCGCGCCCGGCGAGGCCTTCACCGTGCGCGGGAGCGGCTTGCTCGCGGCGGGAGGTGGCTCGGCGCGCACCGTCGATGACCGCGTGGGGGTGGTGACGCTCCGCCGGCTCGACTCGAACGACCCGCGCCTGCTGCCCTCGGCGCTGCTCGCCGCCGACACGGTGCGGGTGACGCTGCCGCCCGACTTCCCCCTCGGCCACGGCGCGCTCACCGTCACCGTGCAGGGCGCGCCGTCACACGCCGTGGTGGTGCGCGTCGCCGCGCCGCTGGGCAGCCCGTGCGTGGTCGGCGCGCGCTGCGCCTCGTGGAGCTGCGGAGGCGGGGTCTGCGTGGCGCCGGCGCCCGACGCGGGGACGGACGGGGGCGCGCCCTCCGATGGTGGGCTCGATGCAGACGGCGGACCGTCGAGTGACGGCGGACCGTCGAGCGACGGCGGCGCGGCGAGCGACGGCGGCGCGGCGAGCGACGGCGGAACGTCGAGTGATGGCGGCGAGTCGAGCGACGGCGGTCCGCAGGCCGACGCAGGCCCCCGGGGCCCGCGCGTCGCCACGGTCGCCTGCGGCTGCACCGGCGGCGCGGCCACGATGCCCACCGGCCTGCTCGCGCTCGTCGGGCTCGCGGTGACCCGCGCGCGGCGGCGGCTGAAGCCCTGAGCGCCTCCTTGCGGCACGCTTCGTCACCCGCCCCCGTCTCGACCCAGGCCCGCGCGCTCTCGCTGCGCGCGGACGGCGGCCTGCGCCTGGGGCTGGTGGCAGACACGCACTCGGCGCCGAACGCCGCGGGGCTGCGTCACCTCGCGGCGCAGCGGCCCGACGCCATCCTCCATGGCGGTGACATCGGAGACCTCGCCGTGCTCGAGACCCTGGGCGAGCTGGCGCCGGTGTACGCGGTGCGGGGCAACATCGACGAGCGCGCGCGGGAGCTGCCCGACGACCTCGTGCTCGACCTCGTCACCGCCGGCGGCGCGCGCGCCCTGCGCGTCTTCCTCACGCACATCGCCCTGGCCGGCCCGCGGCTGCGCGCCGACGCCGCCCGGCGCGCGCGGGCCTCGGGGGCGTCGCTCGTCGTGTGCGGCCACTCCCACGTGCCCTTCCTGGGCGTCGACCGCGGCCTCACCGTCTTCAACCCCGGCTCCGTCGGGCCCCGGCGCTTCACGCTGCCCATCGTCTTCGGGGTGCTGGAGGTGCAGCCTGGCGGCGTCACGCTGCGCCACGTGGACGCCGAGACGGGGCGCCCCTGGACCCCGGCGTGAAAAGCTCCCCCGCGGGGCCTCAGGGGCGCTAAGGCACCGAGGCATGTCGCCGCTCGTGACGAGCCTCGTGGGAGTGCTGCTGGGCATGCGCCACGCCCTCGAGCCCGACCACCTCGCCGCCGTCACCGCCCTGGCGACCGAGCGCCGCTCGCGCAAAGACAGCCTCGCCCTCGGCGCCTGGTGGGGCCTCGGCCACGCGCTGACGCTGCTGGTGGTGGGCGGCTCACTGACGCTGCTGGGCGCGCAGATGCCAGAGCGGCTCGAGCTCGCCTTCGAGGCCCTCGTCGCGGCGGTCATCGTCGTGCTCGGCCTCAAGGCGGTGGTGCGGGCGCTGCGCGAGGGTGACGCCGGCCCGGTGCACCGGCACGCGCACGGCGGCGTCGAGCACTCGCACGCGGCGCCGCCCGCGCACCTCCACGTGCGCCGGTGGACCGTCGCCACCCGGCCGCTCCTCGTGGGCGTGCTGCACGGGCTCGCGGGCAGCGGCGGCCTCACGGCGCTCGCCCTCGTGCAGACCTCCGCGGGCGCCGGCCGCCTCCTCACCATCGGCCTGTTCGGCCTGGGGAGCGCCGTGGGCATGGCGCTCCTCACGGGGCTGCTCGGGCTCCCGCTCCAGGCGCTCGCGCGCTCGCCGGTGCTGGCCCGCCGCGTGGCTTTGGTGGCCGGCGGCCTCTCCACCGCCGTCGGCGCGTGGTGGGGCGTCGCGGCGCTCTCGCAGCTCGGCGCCTGAGCGCCAGGGTCTGGCCCCGGGCGCGCTCGTGATGCGGCTGCGGATCGCCTCGGCCCAGGCCTGCCCGCTCGAACGGAGCAGGGGCGCCGGCCGTCACGCCGCGAGCTGGAGCTGCGCCTCGAGCGCGTCGAGCATCGCCAGCGCCTGCGGCGCCTCGGGCAGCCCGGCGCCGCGCACGAGGGCCGGGTCGACCGGCCTGGCGAGCTCCGCGCGCAGCTCCGCGAGGGCCTCACGCTGGGCGGCGTCGAGGCGCAGCCGCTCGGCCGGCGAGAGCTGCGCGCGCGCCCAGCCGTCGATGGCCCAGGAGAGCTCCGCGTGGCGCGTCTCGTCTTCCGCGATGCCCGCCAGCGCCGTGCGCACGCCCTCGTCGCCGGCGGTCGCTGCCTGACGGCTCGCCACGAGCGCGCCGAAGGTCTCTCGCACGCAGCCCTCGGTGGCGTTGTCGAGCGCGAGCTCGAAGAGGTCCCGGGGCGCGCGCGGCTCGAGGGCCGGGGGCACCGGCTTTGCCCCGAAGCGCCGCGCGAGGGCCGACGTCACCCGCGCGTGCTGCACCTCCTCGAGGGCCGCCTGGAGCGCGAGGTCTCGCAGGGCCACCGGCGCCCCGTGGCGCGTCAGCTCGCCGCGGAGCTGCTCGAAGGCCGGCACCGACGCGGCCTCGAGGTGCGCCGCCTCGGCGAAGAAGCGCCCGAGGGCCTGGTCGCAGTCGCTCCGCCCGGAGGACACGAGCCCCGCGGGCCGGCGCCCGATGGCGCAGTTGGGGCTGCCGCGCTCGATGATCTCCGAGGCCGTCTCCTTGAGCGCCCCCTCGCGGGAGACGGTGAGGAAGTGCCGCGTGAGCGCGGTGCCCTCGCCGCAGGCGAAGCCCTTGGTGGCGATGACCTCGAAGCTCGTGCCCACCGGGCGCACGGCGCCGCGGTCGAGCTGGCCGCACTGGAGATCGTAGTTGTTGGCGAACACCAGCAACAGCGCCTCCTGCGGCGTGTCGATGGGGCCGAGGAAGGCCGTGAGGCCGTCGAGGGTGGTGATGGCCTTCACCTCGTCGCCCCGAGTCGTGCCGAGGTGGTAGTCCACGCACAGCTGGAAGCAGTCCTTCCGGAAGCCGTCGGCTGGCGCGAGCGCCGCCAGCGCCGAGGTGCACGCGGCCTGGTCGCTGGCCGTCGCGCACGGCGTGCCCACCTCCGAGACGAGCCGCGGCGCCTCGCGCATGTCGGGGCCGCCGAAGCTCGACACCGAGCGAAGCTGCATCACGTCGGGGATGACGGAGGGCGCGAGGCCCTCGAGGCTCAGCTGGCCGCTCTCGGTGCACAGCGGCGCGCTGTACCCCGTGGTGTCGACCGCGCAGCCCGCGAGGGCGACGGGGGCCATCACCGCGGCGCCGAGGACGCGGCGGAAGACTTCTCTCAAGGAGCGTGGGGGCATGGAGGGGCAGTCTGTGCAACGGGGGCGCCAGCGCACAAGTGGCGAGATTGAGGCGATACGAGGGACCACGCGCCTCGGATTTCCGTGGCCCGAGCGCCGGGGCCGCCCGGGAGCTGAAGCGTCAGCCGCGCTCGGCACACCGCCGCCTCTGGGGAGCCAGCCAGGCCCGCACCTGTGCGAGAACGCCCCCCGCGCATGGCCGCCTCGGAGCTCCAGTCGTCGCTGAAGTGGCTCGCCCTCGCCGCGGTCGTGTGGGCGGTGGCCGCGGGCGTGCAGCGGTGGCGACGAGACACGACGGCTCCGGCCCCGGTGCTCCCCTCGTGGCAGCAGCCGGTGAGCGCGCTCACGGCCGAGCAGCAGGCCGCGTGGCGCCGCGTGCGCGACGAGGTCACCGCCGTCGAGCGGGTGCGCAGTGAGACGGGCGCGTGGCCAGAGCCTGGCGACGCCTTCTTCACCGGGTGGACGCGGCGGCAGCAGCGCCTCGCGATCAACTACGTGGGCGACGCGGCGGGCCTGCGCTGGCTGGTGCTCTTCCTCGAGCCCGAGCCGCCACGGCCGGGCGTCGCGCCGGAGCCACCGGCCCCCGAAGACGAGGAGCACCACACGCTCGCTGACGGCACCGCCCTGCACGTCACGGTGTGGACCCAGGCGCTGACGGAGCCGCCGCCCGAGCTGGTGCTGGCCTTCCCCGCCAACGAAGGGTGGACGCAGCGCGTGGGCCTCACCGCGCCCCCCTGACCCCAGGCCGTGCCGCGGTCCTTCAAGGTGATGGACTGCTCGCTCCTTTCCGAGGCCATGACGCGACGACGGCCTGAAGTTGCGCTGGCGCTGAAGTGGTGCGCGCGCACAAACGGCAGCGCCAGCGCAGGACGTGCAGGTCGTCTCCTTTCGCTCTGGGCGCACGCGTCGACCGCACGGGTCGCTCCCTCGTTCCCGCGAGGGGAAATCAGGGGTGTGGCGCCACGCGCGGGTCAGCCGGGCGGGCGACACGCTGTGCGGCGCCAGAAATGCAGCGCACCGGTCGTCAGGTCCACAGCTGGGCGTGCGGTTCGCGCCGGGGGGATGTCGTCATGCGCGTCGCTCTCCACCGCTTCCTCGTGTTCGTCACCGCGTGGGTCCTCGCGAGCCTGGCCGTGGTCGCCCGGCCGGCCTTCGCCGTGGGCTGGCAAGAGCACGCGCCCGGCGTGAACGGCTTCACCACCGTGGACAGGGTCACCTGGCGCGACTCGAAGGGCCTGGAGCGCGAGCTCTACTTCGCGAGGTCCTTCCCGAACTCCATCGTCCCCACCATTCAGGGCTACGTGACGCGGCTGACCTGGCAGCCGGCGGCGGGCGCTTCGCGGATCATCGCCGAGGAGGACCCGTCGGGCATCAACGCGGGCAACGCCCAGGGCTGGGGCACCACGGTGATGCACATGCACTGGTCGCAGTACGGCGGCGTCAACCCGTACTTCGGCTCGGGCTACTCGGCGACGACCAACAAGCGTGACGGCTTCGACTTCGTCCAGGGGCCGCTCTTCCTCGGCCCGAGCCACCTCATCTTCCGCGTCACCTACAAGCAATACACGACGCTCATCAAGAACGGCGTCGACGACCGGAAGTACGTCCACGTCACCATCGACTGGTTCGTCGCCGACGGGCTCGACCACGTCGTCTACGCCCTCACGCTCGACGCCTCGCGCGACTACCTGACGGACGGCGTCGCCTTCCTGAACAACTCCCTGGCGCCGTACTCGCTCGTCACCCCCGCCTCCTGGAAGAACACCTGGGACTGGGCGGGCGGCCGCGACGGCCCCGACGGGCAGAGCTTCGGCGACCTGAAGACCTTCCTCACCACCGACATGGCCAACTGGACCTACGGCGGCGTCAACACCGTGCCGTACATCTGGCAGTGGGTGACGCCCGCGCGCGGGCGCGGCGACGCGGAGGCCGGGTACGTGCAGACCGAGACCTACGCCCAGAAGCCTGCCGGCGAGGGTTTCGCCCAGGGAGCGGACGCCACCGGCACGCGCCTGCCCGTGTACCCGGACCTGCAGGGCTACGAGTTCAGCTACCAGATGAACTTCTTCGACAACTACCAATCGAAGCGGCTCACCTGGGGCACGCGCTTCGGCGCGCTGTACGGGGGCGACGGCGCCGCGCCGGGCTACCAGAACTACTCCCTGGCCCTGCACCTGGGTCGCTACAGCGACCACGGCGTGCCCGGGTTGATCGACGAGACCGAGGGCATCCACAGCGGCGCCATCGCCGTGCAGGCGCTCACCGGCACGCTGCTCACCACCGGCCCCGAGGGCAGCGGCAACCCGACGCCGCAAGCCTACGCCCCCGCCGGCTACAACCACGTGTACCGGACGTGGGAAGTCCGCAGCAGCGGCAACGTCGCCACTGTCGCCTTCAACGCCGTCGCCCGCGCCTACAAGCGCCCGGTCTTCGTGGTGCACGGCTACACCGGCGACGCCGTCGGCGCGGTCTCCGTCAGCCTCAACGGCGTGGCCCTGCCCAGCAGCGCCTTCACCGCCTCGCTCGACGCGCCGGGCGACAAGCTCTACGTCACGCTGCTCACCACGCTCACCGGCAACAACGTCATCCAGATCCGCGAAGGCCAGGGCACTGGCGACGACGACGGCGATGGCCACGCGAACGCGAGCGACAACTGCCCCGCGGCCGCCAACCCCACCCAGGCCGATGGCGACGGTGACGGGGTCGGCGACGCCTGCGACAACTGCCCGGCGGTCTCGAACCCGAACCAGGCCGATAGCAACCACGACGGCGTGGGCGACGCCTGCTCCGCCCAGCCTCCGCCCCCGCCCTGCACGGACACGGACGGCGACGGCGTCTGCGACCCGGCCGACAACTGCCGCCTCGTCGCCAACGCCGCGCAGACCGATGGCGATGGCGACGGCGTGGGCGACGCCTGCGACAACTGCCCCACCATCGCCAACGCCTCCCAGGCCGACGGCAACCAGAACGGCGTCGGCGACGCCTGCGAGGCGACCCCGCCTCCGCCGCCGGCCTGCACGCTCGGCGACGGCGACGGCGACGGCGTCTGCGACGACCGGGACAACTGCCGGGGCTGCTGGAACCCGACCCAGGCCGACGCCGACCAGGACGGCCTCGGCGACTGCTGGCTGTGTGACTGGTGCGTCGGGCCCGGCACCGACACCGACTGGGACGGCTTGTGCGACGGCCTCGACAACTGCCCCAGCGCCTGGAACCAGAGCCAGCGCGACACCGACGCCGACGGCGTGGGCGACGCCTGCGACAACTGCGTGTCGGTCGCAAACCCCACGCAGGCCGACAGCAACCAGGACGGCATCGGCGATGCCTGCTCGGCCCCGCCTCCCCCGCCTCCACCCTGCGCGGACCAGGACGGCGACGGCGTCTGCGACGCGACAGACAACTGCCGCCTCGTCGCCAACGCGACGCAGCTCGACGCCGACGGCGACGGGGTCGGTGACGCCTGCGACAACTGCCCGACCGTCGCCAACGCCACCCAGGCCGATACCGACGGTGACCGCGTGGGCGACGCCTGCGACAACTGCCCCGCCGTGGCGAACGCCTCCCAGGCCGACACCAACCGCAACGGCGTCGGCGACGTGTGCGAGACGGCGGCGACGCTGTGCAGCGACCGGGTGAAGAGCAGCGGAGAGACCGACATCGACTGCGGCGGCCCGAGCTGCGCGCCCTGCGCCACGGGGCTCAGGTGCAAGGTGAACCGCGACTGCGTGAGCAACGTCTGCCGCAGCGGCCGGTGCCGGTGAGGTGAGCGAGGGCCCCGCTCACTGGGGCGGCGAAGCGGGCGCGGCAAGGCCCGGCCAGCATGGCCGCCGGCCCGCCCTCACGACGCGAGCGCGAGCCCAGGCACGAACTCCGCGTGGCTCACGGCCGGCAAGAAGGGCCCGACGTGCAGCCGCGCGAGGGGCCCGGCCTCGACCTTCGCCGCGTCGAGCACGTAGACGCTGGTGCGATCGCGCTCCGCGTCGGCGGCCCACACCAGGAGCCAGCCCTCGTCTTCGCCCGTCGCGCCGGGCTTCGGCGCGAAGGCCGGCGGCGCGCAGAACACGCGGGGCCCGGCGCTCCATGTCGTGACGACGCCGCTGTCGAAGTCGAGGCGCGCCACGCCGTGCGAGTAGAAGTAGGCGCTCGGGGCGTCTTCGTCGCCGCGCTCGGCCGGCGTGGGGATCCACCCGTAGCGCGTGCGGCGCCCGAAGAAGGCCGGGTTCACCGTGGGCGAGTCGCCGATGGCCTGCGGGTACGCGCGGAGCTTGACCTGCCCGTCCTTCGCGAGGGTGACGCGCGTGGTCACCGCGTCGACGCCCTGCATGGCCTCGAGGCCCGACCGCGCGCCCGGCGGCTGCAGCACGTTGAAGTCGAGGCGCCTGGGGTACAGCACCAGGTCCATCACCACGTCGTCGCCGTCTTCGAAGGCGTTGTAGAGGTGGAACGCCTGCGTGCCCTCCGGGAGCACCGCCTCGCGCCGCGCGCCGTCCTCACGCGAGAAGAGGTACAGCCGCCGCGCGTTGCCCGGGCCCGACCCGATGGCGTCGTACACCGAGCGCTTGCCCCAGGCCGCCGCGCCGAGCTGCAGCCGGCCGAGCTCCGTCACCACGTACCAGCGCGGCGTGAAGGCGAGATCGTGGAGGATGACGCCCGGCGCCGAGAAGGCCCCGCGCACCTCCTTGGCCACCTTCCAGTCGGCGTCCAGCTCCAGCCAGCGAATGGCGTCGCGCAGGCCGGGCGTCACGCTGAAGGCGATGAGGCGGCCGGTCGCCGGGTCGGCCCGAGGCATCTGGCACAGCGTCGCCAGCCCGCTGGTGCGCAGGGCGTCGAGCGGCGACGGGCCCAGGGTCTCCAGCGTCGCGGCGTCGAGGAGGAAGTGCCCCGGCGCGTCGGTGGCGGCGAGCTTGCCGCCCCACGCGACGACGTCGTGGTTGGCGCCGTTCGCAGGGCTCAGGTCGAGGAGGTTGCTCCAGCGGCCTGGCTTGTTGGTGAAGACCTTCCGAAGTGTCTGGCGCCCGGCGGGGCGTTCGCGCTCGAAGCCCTTCGTCTTCACGTGCCGGGCCCGCAGCCGCGGCGCGCCGTCGCCGAGCGTCAGGCCCACCACGTAGCCGTAGCCGTCGAGGAGGTGGAAGCGGTCGCGCCCCGCCCCCTGGATGCCCGGCCCGTTGCGCAGGAGCGTGCCCACGAGGCCCTCGGGCAGCGCGCCCTCGACGTCGGTGACGGGGAGCGTCAGCGCCTCGGGGGCGTCGGCGTACAGCTTGTCCATATCGGGCACGGGCGGACCTCTGGAGACGGCGAGCAGGCGCGAAGCGCGGCGGGCGAGGATGCCACACCTGGCCCGCCCCGCCGCTCACCGTCTTTCGTCACGGCGCCTCGTAGCAGCGCGCCGGCTCGAAGTCGGCCGGCGCCGCGACGCCCGCCTGAAAGCCGACGTTGTCCCACTCCCGCTCGTCCACGTAGGGCAGGTTCTCGAGGTAGTACCGCTGCCCGGTGCGCAGGTTGAAGCTGCGCGCGAACTCGAGGCGCTCGGCGGCGGAGTGGTACAGCACCTGGCCCACGGCCACCGCCGCCTCGGCCATCGTCAGCCGGCTCGAGCCGAAGTCGTTGCACACGCGCTGCTGCCCGTTGACGTAGAGGACGAGGCGATCGCGCCGCACCCAGGCGTCGAAGCGAGTGCGCGGCGCGATGAGGAGCTGGTCCGTCAGCACCGGGGCGCCCAGGGCCCCCTGCCCGTCGCGTTGGAGGAACCACCCCGGCCGCGCCTCGTTCGCGGGGTACTGGGGCGGCGAGACGTTCACCACGTTCTCGCGCAGGCCCGCGTCGGCGAGGTTCACCATCACCCGCAGGTCCGACTCCGTGCGGCCGCGGGCAGGGCCCAGGGGGAACGGCGCGCCGTCGCGGGGGAAGAACTGCAGGCAGTTCCAGCCCTCGAGCGACACGTTGAGGCCGTCGGGTTGGTAGAAGAACGGCGTGTTCACCAGGTGCCCGGTGAAGTGCCGCTGCGCGTCGAAGGTCTGGCCCGCCTGCGCCGCGCCGCACAGGCCCACCCACCAGTAGCGCCGTGAGGTGGCGTTGGAGGACACCTCGAAGGTGAGGTGGAGGTAGCTCGTGTCGGAGAGCGCCGCGGGCAGGCGCGGCACCGCCACCACGGAGGCGAAGACGTCCTGGCCCCAGTCGGGCAGCGTCACGTGCAAGGTGCCGCGCGTCTCGAAGACGCTCCCCTGGTCGGCCTCGTCGTTGAAGATGAAGAAGTCCCACTTGGTGTTCGAGAGCTGGCGCCCGGGCTTCGCCGTGCGGTTGCCGTCGGCCGTCGCCCCGCGCGCCACCAGCGGCCCCGAGGTGCCGTCGAAGTCGTCGAAGAAGTCAGCGGTGCGTGGCGCGCCCCGGCCCAGCGGCGTGACGCTCACGGTGGTGCGGGCGAGCACCACCGGCGGCGTGGCGGGGCCCGGCTGCGCGAGGCCGGCGCCGCGGCCGTGGCCGTTGCGCACCAGGCTGCCGAAGCGCGCGCGCACCTCGACCTCGGTGAAGAGCGAGAAGGTGATGCGGTCCTCCACCGGCACCTCGTCGATGGTGACGCGGAGGTCGGCGTGCGTCGGCGCCAGGGGGCCCGGGAAAGGGCACGGGCTCGCGAGCGCCTCCACCACCAGCACGGTGGGCTGCGTCAGGTCCGTGACCTCCACGAGCGGCACGAGCTCACGCACGCCGCTCCACGCGTCGTTGCGCTGCCGGAAGCCGGCGCAGTGCACGACAGTGCCGCTGACCTGCTCGCCTGGCCCCACCGTCGTCACGCGCGCGCCCGCGGGCAGGCGGAAGACGCGGTAGTCCTGCGCGCCCGCCACCGGCGGCACCACCACCAGCGCGCTGTCGCGGTTGGGCACGTACTGCACGCCGCTCATCAACGGCGCTGCCGGGCCCCCGAAGGGCGCGCCGTCTTCCGAGGCGGGGCCCGTGGGCCCAGGCTGCACCTCCGCCGGCCGCACGTCCTGCAGCCACGGCGCCGGGAGCAGGACCATGCCGCCATCGGGGTTCGCCCCACCGTCAGCCCCTGCGTCGAGGTCAGCGCCCGCGTCGACGCCCGCGCCCGCATCACCGCCCGTGCCCGCATCGCCACCGCCCGCGCCCGCATCGCCGCCGCCCGTGCCGAGGCCGCCGTCGCGCGTGACGTCGCCACCACCAGCGCCGCCGCTGCCTCCGGCGTCCACCCCGCGCGTTCCCAACGGGCAGGCAGAGAGAAACACACATGTCGCACCAACAAGAACGGCGGATACAGCCAGCCTCGGCGTCTGCCCTACGGTCGCCATGTGAAAGCCCCCCTGAAATTCTTCCGTAACGCGGCACTCGCCCTGGTCGCCAGCCTCACCGCCTGCGGCACCGCGCCCACCGGCGCGCCAGCGGACCTCGACCCTCAGGCGCTGCTCGCAACGTGGCGTTTTCCCAGCGCGCTCCCCCCGTCTGTGGGGAACCCTGTCGCCGATGACGAGGCCGCGGCGCTGCTGGGCTTCGGCGTGTTCTTCGACGCCCGCTTCAGCGCCGGCCAGTCGGTGCGCTGCGCGAGCTGCCACCAGCCGGAGCGCGTCTTCGGCGACGGTCGGCCTACCTCGGTGGGCCTGGCGCCCGTCACGCGCAACAGCCCGTCGCTCTACACGGCCGCCTGGCACCGGTGGCAGATGTGGGACGGCCGGGCCGACTCGCTGTGGTCGCAGCCGCTGCTGGCCTTCGAGAACGAGCAGGAGATGAACTTCTCGCGCCTCGAGCTCGCGCACCGCGTGAAGACGAGCTACCGCGCGGAGTACGAGGCCCTCTTCGGGCCGCTCCCCGCGCTCGGCGACGCCGCCCGCTTCCCGGCCGCCGGCAAGCCCGGTGACGCGACGTGGGAGGCGATGAGCCCGGCGGATCGCTGGGAGGTGAACCTCGTGGCGGCCAACGTGGGCAAGGCCCTCGAGGCGTACATGCGGAAGCTGGCGCACGGGCGCGGCCGCTTCGACGACTTCCTCGAGGGCAACCAGGGCGCGCTCTTCGCCGAGGAGCGGCACGGGCTCGACGTCTTCCTCGCGTCGGGCTGCGCCAGCTGCCACAGCGGCGCGCTGCTCACCGACGACGACTTCCACGCGGTGGGCCTGGCCGACGACCCCGGGCGGGAGGCCGCGCTGGAGCTGCTCGCCGCCTCACCCTTCACCGCGGCCGGCGAGTTCCACGACGGCCCGCCCCAGGCGCTGCCCGCACCCACGCGACCGCCGCTGGGCGCCTACCGCACACCGTCGCTGCGCAACGTGGCGCGCACCGGGCCCTGGGGCCACGACGGGCGCTTCGCCACGCTCGACGCGCTGCTCGACGCGCACCTCGCTGGCGGGAGCGAGGGCCCGGTGGACGAGGCCCTGCGGCCCACGACGCTCAGCGACGCGGAGCGCGCGGCCCTGCTCGCCTTCCTCCGCGCGCTCGACGCGAAGGACCCGTCGATGCCGTGGGCCGACTGGCCCGACCGCTGAAGTGGTGGCGATGGCGCCTCACTGCACGGAGATCTTCCCGCCCTTGATCTCCAGCTTCTCGCCGCCCGAGAGGCTCACCTCGCCGCCGGCGTGCTTCACCTTGCACGGGCCCGAGCCCTGGATGGTGGCGCTGCCGGTGGTGTTGCCGTCGGTGACGAGCTGCGACTTCGAGCCCGAGCAGACGGCGGCGAAGGTGTGCTTCTGCGAATCACCGTTGTGGTAGCGCACGGTGACGGCCGCGAGGGCCTGGCTGGCGACGAGCGAGCTGACGACGACGAGGACGCGCTTCATGGTGACTCCGGTGCAGAGGGTTGGTCGCTTCACCCCGGGGTGGGCGCTGGGGTGCAGCGTTTTCTTCGCGGCCTGCGCGGGGCCCTCCATCCCCCTCGTGGAGGCGGGCGCGGTGGCCCGCACCGAGCGGCAGGCGCGCGAGGTCGAGCTGTGCGTGCTGACGCAGGAGGCCGCCATGCGGCCGCGCTGGCAGGGCGTCGTCGAGTCGTCCGCGCAGCCGTGGCACTACGCCATCGCGTCGATCGCCGTGAAGCACCCGGCGGGGCTCCTCCTCATCGACCCGGCCTTCGGTGAGGCGCTCGAGGCCGATCTCTCGCGCGCCGGGCCCGCCTTCACCGCGGTGATGGGCTGGACGGACACCAAGACGCCCCTGGTGGAGGCCATGCACCGCGCCGGGCTCGCGGCCAGCGACGCGCGCTTCGCCGTCATCACCCACGGCCACTGGGACCACACCGGCGCCCTGGGCGACCTGCCCAACGCGCGCGTGCTCGTCGCGCGGAAGGAGCTCGAGTGGGTGACGCCGCTGCGCCGCTTCATGGACGAGGGCGCCATGCCCCACCACTTCAAGCGCGCGAAGGCCCGCCTCTTCGCCTTCGACTTCTCGGGCCCGCCCATCGACGGCTTCGCGGCGAGCTTCGACCTCTTCGGCGACGGCGCCGTGGTGGCCGTGCCGCTCCCCGGGCACACGCCGGGCAGCACCGCCTTCCTCGTGCGCGGCGCAGGCGGCGTCACCTGGCTCTTCTCCGGCGACACCACCTGGACCTCGCGCGGCGTCGAGCTGCCGGCCCACAAGTCGCTGCGCGCCTTCGACAGCGACCTGCCCGAGCTGTCCCGGTCGATCGGCCGGCTCCACGCCTTCCTCGCGCACCGCCCCGACGTGAAGGTGATCCCCGCACATGACGGCGCTGCCCTGGCGCAGCTCCCTCCCTGCGGCTCGCCACCCAACCCCTGACATCGGTCAAACCTGTCGGGCTACCTTGCAACTCTGCACGCTGGCTGCACGCGACGCGACGCAGCGTGTCAGTCGTTGTGCCCGGTTGCCCTGCGAGGAACCCCGGCCCGCAGCGTGCAGTCCCATCGGGCATGCTCCAGATCCAAGACCTCCCCCTCGAGTCCTGTCTGGCAGTCGGAAGTTCCACTTCGCTCGCGCACGTGGCGCGACTGGCCGCCGAGGCAGGCGCCCGCTACGTGTTGGTGCGTGAGCCCTCCGGTGACGTGAAGGGCGTGCAGCTCACCACCGTGGCCAACTGGATGGCCGAGCAGTCGCCCATGGAGACGGCCAGGGAGATCCCCGTGGTCGAGGGCGTGCACGTCGAGCCGGGCACCACGGTGCTCGAGGCCCTCTCGCTGCTCGCCACCTCGCCGGCCTCGGTGCTCCTGGTGCGCGAGTCGAAGCTGGGCATCTGCCGCATCGTGCAGCGGAACATGGTGGAGATGAGCGCCTCGGTGCACTCCACCGGCGAGCACCCCGTCACGCTGCTCTCCTGAAAAACGACGGCCCGCCCCTGCCACGAAGGAGGAGCGGGCCGAAGCCTCGTCGCGCCGGTGGTGGGTGTTACGGCGCGACGTAGTCCATGTTGAGCGTGTAGGTCGCCGCGGTGTAGCCGCTGACCATGATGAAGGCGGTGGTGACGCCGGCGGGCACCGTCAGCGTGCACTGCTCGCTGGCGCCGGTGACCCACGGGCGGCAGTCGAAGAGCGTGGTGGTCGCCGCGGCGCCGAAGCGCACGTAGAGGTCCGGGTCGCCGGTGCCCGTCATCGTCACCGAGAAGCTCGTGCCGGGCAGCACCGCCAGCGGGTTCCACTGCACCTGCTGGCCCGCGGTGACCGAGCCCGAGGTGGTGACGGCCTTCGGGGTGCCGGTGCTCGCAGGCGCGGTGGTGCCGGTGGCCTTCGCGTACTCGACCTGCAGCGTGAAGCTCGACGCCACGTAGCCGCTCACCAGCACGTAGACCGAGGTGGCCGTCGCCGGCACCGTCAGCGTGCACTCCTCGGCGGAGCCGTCGAGGTAGGGGCGGCAGTCGAACTTCGAGGCCGAGGGCGTGGCGCCGAAGCGCACGTAGAGGTCGGCGTCGCCGGTGCCGCCGAGCACCGCGCGGAAGGTCGAGCCCGCCACCGCGGCGAAGGGGCCGAAGCTCTTGTTCGCGCCCTGGGCGAGGCTGCCGGTGAAGGTCTCGGTGGTGGCGCCGCTGGGCGCCGGCGAGGGGCTCGTGCCGCCGGCCGGGGCGCCGTAGAGCGCCGCCACGCCCTGCTTGTCGAGCGCGCTCAAGGGCTTGGTCGACCAGCTCCCGACGCCGTTGCAGTGCGGGTAGTGCATCACCGACGCCGCGTCGTAGGCGGTGAGCGCGCGCCAGCCGTTGTCCTCGAAGCAGGTGCCGGCCTCGGGCCGCGTGTGCTCGTGGCGGAAGCCCAGCACGTGGCCCAGCTCGTGGCGGATGACGCCCTCCGCCGACACCGAGGCGTCGCCGAAGCAGGAGCTGTCGATGATGACGTTGCGGCCCGAGCGCCCCGTGGAGGGGAAGAAGGCGCGGGCCAGGTAGCTGCCGCTCGTCGAGGGGCGCACGTCGAAGAGCACGTTCTGGTTCGACGCCGTGCAGCTCGCGTCCTGCGCGGGCACGTAGACGAACTTCACGTCGGCCACCGCCTCCCACGACGCCGCGGCCGCGGCCATGAGCTGCACCACCAGCGCCTTGCGCGTGCCGAAGGTGTTCGACACGCAGTACGAGAGGTTCTTGCGCTGGGTGGCGCTCCACTTGTCGTCGGCGCTGCCCACGCGGTTCACGATGAGCTGCCCGTCGCGCACGTTGAGCTCGTAGAACTCGCGCAGCTGCTTCTCGCTGAAGAAGGGCGTGTCACCGTCGGCGATGAAGAAGCCCGACTCCGGCTCCACGAAGACGTGCCGCGCGCGGAACTGCTCGAAGGTGAGGCCCGTGCCCGTCGCCAGCACGTCGGCCGGCTGATCCGTCACGGTGCCCTCGGCCACACCGCACCCGGTCATCGCCACCACCATCATCGCTGCGCCCATCGCTGCGTGCTTCATGGCCAACCACTCCCGGCGTCGCTCTGACCCCCACCAGGGTGAGCTCGCGTGAGGGGAGCCAAAGCACGTCCCTTGCCACTCCTAAGTTGTTGATTTGTGGGATGAATTCAGACGTGGGACAACCTGAGCGGGCTCCATGTGGTTGTATCTGCCTTTGACGTTTCTTCTCGGGGATCAGGAGCCGGTTCACGTAAATTCAACAAGTTAGCTCACAAAATAGCCGGTTGTCGTGTTTAAGGACGCAGACCCGAATTCGTCTGAAGTTCGAGCAATCCTCGCGTCACCGACCTGAAACACGACATTGGGCTGGTGTCCTCGAATCCGACAGGAGCCTGGAAACGTCGCGTGCTAGGCGAGCGCGCATGATCGCCAAGCGCCTGCTGCTCGCCACCGCGAGCGTCGTCGTCGTTGGAGCTCTCCCCGCCTGCAAGAAAGAGGAGGCGCCGCCGCCGCCCGTGCCGGTGGCGAAGAAGGTCGAGGCCGTCGAGAAGGCGGAGCCCGCGCCGGCGCCGAAGCCGCTGAGCCGGGCCGAGTTCAACTTCCGCGCGCAGGAGCGCTTCCTCCCGCTCTTCTGGCGCGCCGACGCCGACCAGGACGGCGCCCTCGACCCCGAGGAGCTCGTGGTGCTCGAGGGCCCATGGGGCGCGCGCCGCGCCGAGTACGTGAACGAGGCGGGCTTCACCCCGAGCTTCACCGCCGCCCTCGCCTCGCTCGGGCGCCCCCACGACGAGACGGCGTTGCCCGAAGGCGAGCGCGCGCGCCGCGAGCTGCTGCGCACGGAGCTGTCCCAGGGTCGCCCCACGCTGGTGGAGACGGACCTCTCGAAAGACACCGCGGGCGAGCTCACCGCCGTCGAGCACCTCGTCAAGGCCGCCGCGCTCATCGAGCAGCTCTACGCGAAGCAGCACGGCACCGACGTGATGACCGTCGCCGAGGGCGACACGCTCTCGAAGGCCCTCTTCCACCGCAACCAGTCGCCCTTCTGCGTCGCGCCGAAGACCGAAGGCGACGCGGCCTGCACCGCCATCGTGCCGCGCCCGTCGCGCGCCGTGGGCCTCTACCCCGCCGCCGTGCAGGACGCGGACCCGAAGTTCTGCGCAAAGCTCGAGGCCGAGAAGAACAAGGCCGAGCTCATGGGCCACTTCTCCGTCGTCGTCGCCGACGGCGAGGGCTTCAAGGCCGTGCCCTACCCGCAGGCCTGGCCTGACGAGATGTCGGGCGTCGCCGCCGAGCTCGAGGCCGCCGCCGAGGCGCTCGGCGCTGACGAGCAGCCCTTCAAGGCCTACCTCGCCGCCGCGGCGAAGGCCTTCCGCACCAACGACTGGGAGCCGGCCAACGAGGCCTGGGTCGCCATGGGGCCGCTCAACTCGAAGTGGTACCTCCGCGTCGCGCCCGACGAGACGTACCACGAGCCGTGCAGCTGGAAGGCGGGCTTCGCCCTGCAGCTGGCGCGCATCAACAAGGCGTCGCTCGAGTGGCAGCAGAAGCTCGAGCCGGTGAAGGCCGACATGGAGAAGACCCTCGCCGCCCTCGCCGGGCCGCCATACAAGGCGCGCGCCGTCAAGTTCAAGCTGCCCGACTTCATCGACGTGGTGCTCAACGCCGGCGACCAGCGCAACCCGCACGGCGCCACCATCGGCCAGTCGCTCCCCAACTGGGGCAAGGTCGCCGAGAAGGGCGGCCGCACGGTGGTGATGACCAACCTCTACACCGACGCCGACAGCCGCGAGACGCTCGCCGCGCAGATGGCCTCGCTCTACTGCGCGGCGACGCAGGCGCTGTCCACCACCGACCCGAAGCCGGGCCTCGTGTCCGTCGTGCTGCACGAGGCGGCGCACAACCTCGGGCCCGCGCACGACTACAAGGTGAAGGGCAAGACCGACGACGAGGCCTTCGGCGGGCCGCTCGCCTCCACGATGGAGGAGCTCAAGGCGCAGACCAGCGCGCTCTTCTTCACCTGGTGGCTCAAGGACAAGGGCCTGCTCACGCAGGAGGACGCCGTGCAGGCCACCGTGCGCGACATCGCCTGGGGCTTCGGCCACATCAGCCGCGGCATGTACGACGCCGCCGGCAACGCGCGCGCGTACAGCCAGCTGGCCTCCATCCAGCTCGGCACGGCGGTGAAGGCCGGCGCCCTGACCTGGAAGCCCGAGGAGAAGGCCGCCAACGGCACCGACGTGGGCTGCTTCGAGCTCGACCTCGAGAAGTGGCGCCCCACGGTGGACGCCCTCGCCAAGCGCGTGCTCGCCACCAAGGGCAGCGCCAACAAGGCCGAGGCCGAGGCGATGAAGGCCGAGCTCGTCGACGCGAAGGACGAGTGGGCCACGCTGCGCACCACCATCGCCGAGCGCTGGCTGCGCGCCCCCAAGGCGACCTTCGTCTACTCGCTCAACCGCTGACGCTCAGCGCGACGCGAAGAGCCGGGGCAGCACCTCGTCGGCGCTCCCCAGCACGTTCACCATGCTGGAGAACGGAGAAGGCTCCACGTTGACGTTCACCAGGAGCGCGCCCGAGACGTCGGCGCAGCGCACCGCGTAGCTGGTGATGCCCACCGAGAACGACGTGCCGACGAAGAGGAGCACGTCGGCGTCGTTGAGCGCCTTGCGCGCCCGCCAGGCCTGGAAGGCGGCGTGCGAGTCGTAGAGCTCGTCGAAGAGCAGCACCAGCGGCCGCATCGGCGCGCCGCAGCGCTCGCACCGGGGGAAGCGCCCCTGGCCCACGCCCGAGAGGTCCACCGAGGCCACGGGCGCCTCGACGCCCTCGCAGCCGCCGCCGCCCGCGCAGATGAAGCGGTCGTGCCGCCCGTGGATCTCGATGAGCCGCGCCTCGGGGTGCCCCGCGCGGCGGTGCAGCCCGTCGATGTTCTGCGTGATGACGAGGTCGTCGGGCCCGCGCGCCATCGCCCGAACGAGCGCGCGGTGCCCCTCGTTCGGCGCGCAGTCGAGGAAGAGGTCTGCGTGCGCCTGGAGCCAGAACTCGTGCCACCACGCCGCCGGGTCCTCGAGGAACTTCTCGGCCGTGCCCCAGGTCGTCACGTTCTCGGCCCAGATGGCGTTGGGCCCCGCCCGGTACGCGCGGATGCCGCTGGGCACCGACAGCCCGGCGCCGCACAGCGCCACCACCCGGCGGGCCGCGGCGAGGCGCCCGGCCAGCTCCGTCACGTCAGGGTCCATATGACCCTTTATAGGTCACTTGGGCCCCTGGAACCACCGACGCCTCGATCGGGAGCGGCGTAAGAGGGCCCCATGCGCGACGCGTTCTTCCTCCCGGACGGTGACGGCTTCCTCCCCCAGCGGCACGCGACCGGCCCGTGGAGCCCCGACTTCCTCCACGGCGGCCCGCCCTGCGCGCTCGTCACCCGAAACCTCGAGCGCGGCCTGCCCGACGACTTCCAGCTCACCCGCGTCACCTTCGAGCTGCTGCGGCCCGTCGGCTTCGCGAGGCTGACGCTGCGCACGGAGGTGGACGCCACGGGCGCGAACGTGCGCCGTGGCACCGCGGTGCTGGAGGCCGACGGCAAGCCGCTCATCCGCGCCACGGCGATGGCCTTCCGCAAGGTGGCGGTGGAGCTCGACCTGCCCGCCGAGGCGCCGCCGCCGCTGCCCGAGACGCTCGAGCCGTTCACCCTGCCCTTCTTCTCGGCGCCCGTCGGCTACCACACGGCGATGGAGCTGCGCTTCGCGCGCGGGCGCCTGGGCACCTCGCCGGTCGCCGCGTGGATGCGCATGAAGGTGCCGCTCCTGCCCGACGAGAAGCCGTCGCCCTTCGTGCGCGTGGCCTGCGCCGCCGACTCCGGCAACGGCGTGGCGCAGGTGGTGAACTTCGAGGCCTTCACCTTCATCAACGCCGACCTGAGCCTCTCGCTCGTGCGGCGGCCGAAGGGCGAGTGGATCTGCCTCGAGGCGAACACCCTGGCCACGAAGGACGGCGTCGGCCTCACGGACACGCGGCTGTGGGACGAGCGCGGCCCCATCGGGCGCGGCGTGCAGAGCCTCGTGGTGCGGCCGCGGACCGTGGTGGCCGGCGACGACGAGGCCGAGGAGCGCCCCGCGCGCCGCTGAGGCGACCGGGCGCGGCGTTCAGGGCGCGAGCGGGAAGGACACCCGCGTGCGCAGCGCCTCCGGCGGCGTGTCGGGGCCGTCGAAGTAGAACTCGTAGCCGCGGCCGCCCACCTGCCGCTGCTTCGTCACGATGAAGCGGTGGAGCGCCTCCCACGCCGGGCCGACTTGATCGTACGGGCCCACGTGCATCGTCGACGCCCAGGTGCCGCCCGGCAGCACGCTGGGCACGACGTCGCCCCGACCCTCGAGCGGCGTGGCTGAGGGGAAGCCGATCTCCAGGTCGAGGTCGGTCATGTCGTAGTTGCCGTAGCCCACGAAGGGCGGGCCGACGGGCTGCTGCCCCTGGGCCTGCATCACCGCGAGGACTTCACCGAAGGCCTTGCCCAGCACCGCGCGCAGCTCCGTCGCCGGGGCCCGCGTCTTGATGCACAGCGTGGGTTGCGGCTGCCGCTCGTCGATGACGCACTGAGAGTCCATGGCGCGAGCCTCCGCGGCCACCGGGCTGCAGCGGCTGTGCCAGCGTGCCTCCGAGCGAGCCGTGGGGCCGCGGGCGCAAGGGCTGCGCGCAAAGGGCAGCTCAGGCGCCAGCGATGCTCAGGGCGCGACGAGGTAGCCGCGCAGGGTGTTGGACGCGGTGCAGGACTGCGGAGCAAGGTGTTGGCAAGGAGGGCAGGTGCCGGTGCAGGTCTGGTATTGAAGGTTGAGCGCGCAGTTTCCACACTGCGCGCTCAAGTACTGGCAGGTGCTCGCCAGCGAGAGGGCACCTGCGGCAGGGCAACTCGAGTTCAGGGAATAGACGACCACGCCCCCGCCCTTCACCTTCGCGGCCGTCACCGCCCCGTCGGCGAGCGCCGCGGTGACGACGGCAGCCGGGGCCAGCTTCGCCGCGGTCACGCTCCCGTCGGCGAGCGAAGCGGTGCTGACGCTATTGGGCGCGAGGGCGAGCGGCTGCCCCACCTGGCCCACCTTCGCCTCGAGCCACGCCACCACCTGACCGAAGTTGCCGTTGACCTGCGACGCCCGCGCCGGCTGGTCAGCACAGAAGTAGATGAGCGGCGCGCGCCAGCCCGTCGGCGGCGTGCACGTCTGCGCGTGCGCCGCGCTGGAGAACGAGAGCAGCGCCGCGATGGCGGCCAGGCGAACGAGTGTCGTCACGTGAGACTCCCCTCTTGAGCTACGTCAAGGGCGCGACCGTACCGTGCCTTCACGGCTCCGTCGCCCTCGACGTCGCCTCCACGAAGCGCGCACGCCAGCCCGGCAGCGGGTCGAAGCCGGCCGGCTTGATGTCGCCCAGCCGCACGCCGCGGGCGCGGAGCGCCTCGACGTAGGCCACCTGCCCGCCGTGCACGGCCACGCCCTCGACGGGGCCGAGCTGCCCCAGGTCGCGGCAGTACCGGTAGTGGTGCAGCGAAAGCAGCCGCTGCTCCACCTGGCTCGCGAAGGCCGCCGCGTCAGCGCCCTCGACGAAGGCCACGTAGCGCGGCGGCTCGGGGGACAGCTCCGGGGCGAGGAGCGCGAAGGTGGGCGCCGGGCGAATGGCGGCGAGCGCGTGCTCCACGAAGGCCGCGTTGAGCTTCTCGCCGCGCAGATCGCTCGAGCGGTCCAGCCGCCCCTCGAAGCGCAGCAGCGGCGTCTCGCACAGCCGGCCCACGCAGCGCACGACGTCGGGGAGCCGGTAGCGCGCGAAGCCGCCGCGGGTGGTGAGGAGCGGCGCGTAGGGCGCGCCCTCGCGCAGCTCGTGGAGGAGTCGCGCCGGCCGCCCCTCGTCCTCGAGGGCCTCGAACTCGAGGAAGTGGCTCGTCACCGCGGCCACCGGCGCGGGCTGCCCCCAGAGCGGGAAGGACACGACGCCCTCCGTGGCCAGCAGCCCCTTGCCCTGCACCGGCGTCGTCGGGAAGTACCGCCGCAGCGCCGGGAGCGCCTGCGCCGCCCAGGCGTCAGTCCAGCAGCTCAGGAGCTGCAGCCGCGGCCACACGGCCTCTCCGACGAAGCGCCCGGCGGCGGACAGGCGCGCGTCGATGGCTGCGCGGCGAGCCTCGGGCAGCTCGCGCGAGAGCTCGGGCCAGCAGGCCTCGAACGCCTCGAGCAGGAGCGTCAGGAACGAGGGGTTCCAGATGGAGATGAAGCCGAGGTCGTCGGCGGCGAGGAGCTGCCGGAGCGTCTGCGTGCGCCAGGCCTCGAGCTCGAGGCGCGCCACGGCCCCCTCGACGGCGAAGAGGCGCTTCATGGCGAAGCGCGTCGCGGCGTCGAAGTACTCCGTGTCGTCCTCGAGGCCCACGCGCACCCCGCCGCGCGTCACGGTGGGGGCGCGGCCCGCGGGCGAGACGCTCCAGTACTGCCGCAGCGTGAGGAGCCGGGGGAAGGCGCGCGCGAGGTCGTCGAGCCACGGCGCGGTGGCGGCGCCGAAGTCCTCGAGGAGCCCGGCCGTGTAGGGGATGAGCTTCGGGCCCTGGGTGCTGCCCGAGGTCCGCTCCAGCAGGCGCACCGGCGCGCGCGTCAGCACCTCGCGCTCGCCGGCCTCGATGCGGGCCACCCACGGCGCGAGGGCCTCGTAGGTGGCGACCGGCACGCGCCGCTGGAAGTCGCGCGGCGAGGCGAGGCGGGCGTAGCCGTGCGCGCGACCGAAGGCGGTCTGCGCGTTGTCCGCGAGGAAGCGCTGGAGCCAGCGAGCCTGCGTCGCCTCGGGGCGCGCGAGGGCCCGCTGGAAGCGCGCCGAGGCAGGCTGCCGCGAGAGGGCCCAGGCAGCGTGGAGGGCGGTGACGAGCGCGCGAGAGGTCATGGCGGCGGCGCGGGCCTCGCGCCCACTGAGGGGGAGCGCCTGCGCGGCACCGCGAGGGCCCAGGCGCCGTGGAGGGCGGTGACGAGCGCGCGAGAGGTCATGGCGTCCGCGCGGGCTCCGCCTTCACCGCGGGAGAGCGGCTTCGCCGCCGAGTGGACGCCGCTGACGAGCGCACGTGAGGCCGTGGCGTCCGCGCGTGCACCGCGTGCGAGAGTCTGTGCGGCAGCGCGAAGGCCCCGGTGCTGATGAGGGCGAACCCCTCCGAGAGAACGGCTCCGCCGCGCACGGCGATCGCGGTGACGGTGCGCGCTCACAGGAAGATGCGCGTCGTCTTCTCGACGAAGGCGTCGTCGGCGCGCGCGAGGCAGCACAGCTCGTCGCCCTCGGCCCAGCGCGGGTTCCGCTCGAGGAAGAAGCGCACATCGGGGTCCTCGCGCAGCCGCGCCGGCACGTCGGCCAGCGGCGCGGCCAGGCGCACCGCGGCGGCGCCGGTGTCTGCGTAGCGCAAGAGCCCCGCGGCCGGGTCCCACGCGGCGCCGAACTTCCGGCGGCAGAGCGCGTCGAGCACCGCGGCCTCCCGCGCCGGGAAGGGCGCGTCGTGCCGCGGCCAGTGGTTGGGGAAGTAGCGCGAGATGAGGAGGTACGTGCGGTAGCCCTTGGTGATGAGGAACCAGAAGACCGGCACCGCGGGGCGGGCGAGGCGCTGCGCCATGAGGTACCAGATGAAGGCGCGCTGGAGCGCCGTCTGGCCCCAGAAGCCGGGGCGGATCATCGTGTCGCCCGAGAAGACGGCGCAGGCCCCCTCGACCTCGAGGCGCAGCAGCGTCGAGAAGCCCTGGAGCTCGCGCGCCGCGTCCTTGAGCACGATGACGTGCTCCTTCTCGGCGAGGTCGCGGTCGAAGTCGGCGCGCCGCGCCCCCGCGTAGGACACCTCGAAGAGGGCCCACATCGCCTCGCGCTCGGCCGCGGTGAGGGAGCGCACGCGCCGCACGCGCGCGGTGAGGCCCCGGCTGGGGCGGAAGAAGCCGCGGCTGCGGATGAGGCGCACCGAGACCGTCTGGTGGGCGTGGTCCCTCGACGTCACGGCGGCACTGTAGCCGCTGGCGCGACGGCCGCCGGCTCTCCTTCGAGGCCCAGGCGCCGGCGGGCCTCCCCGTCGAGGGCGCCGCGCGCGCCCTGCTCGAGCACCACGAGCGTCGGGTTCACGAAGGTGGCGCCGTACGCCCCCGCGAGGGCCTCCCGCGCGACCTGGGCGATGGGCTCGCGCACCGCCACCGGCTCGTACTTCGAGGGCGCGAAGAGGAGCACCCGCGCCCCGGGCGAGCAGCGGGGCATCAGCTCGATGGCCGCGGTGAGCGGCAGGTGCGGGGCCAGCATGGACTGGGTGCAGACGCCGCCGGACACGTCGAGCCGCGAGAGGGCCTCGCGGGCCGGGCCATCGGACGGCAGCGGCCACAGCCACGCCGCCGGCGCCACCTGCACCGCCGTCGGCCACGCGAGCGAGGCCGCCACCACCACCGCCGCCCACGAGCCCCAGCGCGCCCTGGCCTTCGCCGCCGCCGCCGGCACGGCGACGAGCAGCACCGTGAAGGCCGGCACGGCGTAGTACGCGCCCAGGGCGCTCTGCGTCGGGTACTGCGTCGCGCGGTTGAGGACGAGCTGCGGCAACGCCGCCAGCGTCGCGAGGGGCTGCAGCACGGGCGTGAAGCCCAGGCCCGAGAAGAACTCGAGCGTCGGGCGGGCCAGGAGCCACTCGCCCCACCGGGCCGGCTGGGTCAGCGCCGTCCACACCACCTCCAGCTCGGAGCGGCCCAGGTGCCCGTAGCGCTCCTCGAGGAAGCGGCTGCTGCGCAGGGCGTCGCCGCTCGCCCAGGGGATCACCACCCGCAGCGCCAGCACCATCCACGCGGCCGCGACGACGCTCATGGCCACCAGCGGCCACCGCGGCCCGCGCCGCCGCGAGAGCAGCCACAGGCACACCGGCGCCACCACCAGCGCCGCGTCCTCCTTCACCGAGAGCGCCAGCACCCCCAGGGCGAAGAAGGCGCCCCAGCGCTGCGACACCGCGGCCCAGGTGAAGCCGGCGACGAGCAGCGGCAGCAACAGCTCCGGGTGCACGTCGTAGACGAAGCCCTTCCAGAGGATGGGGTTGAGCAGGAAGGCCGCGCCCAGCACGAGGGCCTCGAGCCGCGAGAGCCCCTCGCGGCGCGCCAGGGCGACCAGGGGCACCGCCGCCGCCGCCGTGGTCGCCGCCTGGAGCAGCAGCAGGCTCTCGGGCCCGCGCCACAGCGCGTAGGCCGGCGCCCACGCGAGGAGGATGAAGCTGGTGTGCTCCGAGAGGAAGCTGCGCCCGAGCCACGGCGTGAAGAAGCCCTGCCCGCGCAGCAGGGAGTCGATGACGCCCTCGTAGAGCGAGAGGTCGAGCGCGGTGGTGTTGAGGCTCTGGTGCTGCGCCAGCTTGAAGCCCGCGAAGAACACGAAGCCGACCCCGAGCCCCGCCCACTCGGCCCAGCGCGGGAGCCGCGCGACCCTCGCCTCCAGGGCGGCGAGCCACTCGCCGCGCGCCGGGTGCACCGCCAGCGCGAGCGACGCCAGCACCGTCGCCCACTGCGCGAAGCGCCGCTCGAGCCACGGCACGCCGAGGTAGGGGAGCACGACGGCCGCGAGCGCCAGCGCAACCGCCCCGACTGCCGCGGCGAAGAGCCCTCTCGCCATCGTCGCTCGCACGCCCATGCGAGCGGCGCCATAGCAGAGCCGGCCCGCTCGAGCGTCACCGGCGCGCGCCGCGCGGCGGCGGTCGTTGTCTTGGGCCCAGGCCCCCGCCACACTCCGCCGCGTGCCCACCGACGTCACGCCCCGCCTCGCGACGCGCGCCGACAACGCCGCCTGCCTCGAGCTCTTCGGCGCGGTGCCCATGCGCGGCGAGCTCGTGCTCTCCACCCAGCGGGGCCCCGACTTCTTCGCGCTCTACGACATGCAGAAGGTCGAGCCCTTCACCTGGGTGGGCGACGACGGCGACGGCGGCCTCATGGGCATGTGCTCGGCCCTCGTGCGCGACGGGTGGCTCGACGGGGCGCCAGCGCGCGTGGGCTACCTGGGTGACCTGCGCATCCGCTTCGACCGCAGCCGCGCCTTCCCCCGCTTCTTCGGCCAGCTCTTCGACCAGCTGTGCGAGCGCACCGGCTGCGAGGCGTGGGTGACGTCCATCTTGAGCTCGAACCAGGCCGCGCTCAACGCCCTCACCCGGCGGCGCCCGAAGCGGCCGAACGCGCCGTACTACCACCGGCTCCACGCCTTCGACGCGGTGTCCGTGCAGCTCACGCGCGCCAAGGCGCCGCGGAGCGCCGTGCGCGTGCGCAGCGCCACCCCGGCCGACCTGCCGCAGGTGGTGGAGGCGCTCGCCGCCGCGCACCGGGCCCGGCCATTCGGCTACCGCTACGACCAGGGCGAGCTCGAGCACCGCCTGGCGAAGTGGCCGGGCTTCGGCCTCGACGACACGCTGCTGGCCGTCGACGCGGGCGAGCGGCTCCTCGGGGTGACGACGCTCTTCGACCCCACGCCGGTGAAGCGCTACCGCGTGCACGAGTACCGCGGCGGCATGCGCTGGGTGAGGTGGGGCTTCAACGCCGCCGCCTCGGTGCTCCGCTGGCCGAAGCTGCCGGCGCCGGGCCACGACTTCCGGGCGGCCTACCTCACCAACCTCTGGGTGAAGGACGAGTCGCCGGCGGTCTTCCACGCGCTGCTCGAGCACGCCGCCGTGCGCCTGCAGCCCCGCGGCTTCCACTTCTTCACCTTCGAGCTCGACGAGGGTGACCCGCTGGCGCCGGCCCTCACGGGCCTCATGACGCGGCGCCTGGGCTTCACGCTCTTCGGCGTCACGCCGGCCGCGGTGTCGCGCACCGCGTGGCAGACAGGGCGCACGGGCTTCGAGATCGCCCTGGCGTGACTGCCCCGCGCGCCCGACTCTCGGCCAGAGTCGACGCGACGGCCCACGCCGTCGCACGCCCTGCTCCTGCCTCAGGCGCGGGCGAATCGCGGAGTAGTCGCGTGGCAACGCGAAGCCACGCGACGGCTCTCCGCTTGCGACCGACTGGCTCAGGCGAAGCCACGGAGTCGCTCCTCGAAGGAGTCGACTCTCTGCGCCGTGCCTGATGACGGCAGCGAGCCAGTGTTCTCACTGCAACGCGCCGCTTCGCGAGCGCATCGGCTTGCCACGTCGTGAGTTCAACTCGAGCTCGAGCGTGTTCACCTCGCGACGACGGGGCTACGCGATGCAGGTGAGCCACCTCGCGAAGCGGCTTTGCCGTGTCGGCCATCGCCGCCGGCACCCGGTGAAGCCACCCCGCTGGCTCCGCGTGTCCCGAGGAGGCAGCGCGACCGTCTCCAGCCGCCAATTCTGCGGTTTTCTCGAGGTGTCAGCGCCAGACGGTCACAGAATGGGCCGCCTGGCCTGAGACGCGACGCCTCGAGCCTGCATGGTAGCGTCGCGGGCCGTTTCCCACTTCCTCGACAGGAGCCGCCCATGATGCTGGTCATCGTTCCGCTCGTGATGCTGCTGTGGTCCCCCGTCGCGCCGCAGGAGGCCGCCACGCCCGACGAGGTGCTGCAGTCGCAGGAGCCGGCGGCCATCGGCCAGGACTCGGCCACCAAGTGCAAGCGCAAGTGCAACTCGCAGTGCCAGGGCGCGAACAACAAGTCGAAGTGCGTCAACGAGTGCCGGCGCGCCTGCGATCGCTGACCCGCGAGGCCCCCTGCGCCGGTCCCCGCTGCCACGCCTTCGTCAGGGCGAGAACACCGGCGAGGAGTACCCCGACCAGGCATAGGGCAGGCGCTCGGTGGTGAAGTCGTGCCGGTCGAAGGGGGCGCTGACGGCGAGCACCTGCAGGTAGTAGCTCTGGCCCTCGATGAGGACGTCAGGCGGGACGAGCACGCTCGTTCGCGCCGTGGAGATGCTCGTCGTGCTCAGCACGCGAAGCTGGCCACCGCTCAGGCCGAGGCGACCGATGTTGACGTAGTAGGTCGTGGGGGTCCCGAGCTCGGGGGCGCTCCACCCGACGCGCGGCGCCCGGCCCACGCCCGTGCGGGTCGCCGTGAAGGGGACCCCATCCAGCGTGAGCTGCCCGACCGGGCCGAGCCTTGGCCCGACTCGACTGGCGAAGAGCTGGTTGGCCTCGTCGACGACCCCCAGCTCGTTTCGTGCCCATGCGGTGCCGGCTACGCCCGGCACGCTCAGCGTCACGTCGTTGACGTAGACGACCTTGCCGAGAAGCGCCCAGTCGGTGGGATGCGGACTCACGAAGCTCATCGACGAAGGCAGCGGGGTGGACGCGGACATGTCTGCGTACCAGAGAGGGAGTGTCGTGGTGAACATGTCCGCGCGCGGCCCACCGTGTACCCCGAGCTCCAGCCGGGGGATGTACTGCGGCGGCGGGAAGCGCAACGACTGCGCGTCGAAGGCGATGTGATCGACGGCGAGCGGGAGCGTGGTGCTGGGGAGCGTCGGCGCGGAGAGCAGCTGCACGTCCACGGTGACGTTGACGCCGTCGAGCTGCGTGTACGGCGGCACGCGCGCGCCGGCGACCGCACCGCCCCAGAAGCTCGAACCGCTCACGGTGAAGCGCTGCTGCACGACCACGCTCTCGTCACCCTTCTCGGCCTCGACCATCGGCCGGCCGACGAAGTTGAGCGGCAGCGTGGCGCTGTCGGCGCCCGAGACGAAGGCTGATGGCGCGTACGCCTGCAGCGAAGGAAAGGAGAGGCCGAGCTGCGGTGTCGCCAGCGCGAAGGCATCGGTCTGCGCGGCCCAGGGCAAGAGCCCCGTCACCCGGAGCGTCGTCATGGTGGGGTTGATCGTCGACCGGGTCTGCGTCGAGGCCGGCCGCGCACCGGACTCCCAACGGATCTCCACCAGGCTCCGGTCGGTCTCGAGGTAGCTGCCGCCGAGGCGGAGCATGTAGGCGCCCGGTGGCACCGAAGGGATGCGAAACGCGCCCTGGGCATCACCCGAGCCGGGGAAGGTCACGTACCCACCATCCACCTCCACGAGCGCAGCGATGACGACTCCGCTCAGGCTCACGACCCCCTCGCTCAGTCCGCCGTCTCGCAGCCGCTGCACCGAGAGGTACCGTCCCGTCACCTCTCGCGGCGACTGGGCGCCCGCGTCGGCAACACCACCGTCGTCACGACCGGCGCCGGCGTCAGCGTCCGGCCCGGCGGCGCAGCCGCCCAGCGTGCAGGCCGCGCCGCTGGCGCACGCACCGCACACTTGCCCGCCGATGCCGCAAGCCGCCTCAGCGTCCCCCGCCAGGCAATCACCGTTGGGCCCACAGCAGCCCCCGCAGTTGGCCGGCCCACAGGGCGGGGCCGAAGCCGAGCACCCCACCATCGCCGCCCACGCCAGACCCCACGCCAACACCTGCGCTCGCCCCATTGCCCCTCCCGAAAATCGCCACCGCCGGCGCCCCCCGCGGTCGCCAGCCGGGCGCAGTGTAGCGACGGGGCCGCGCCGCTGACAACCATGCGCCGTGGCACCGGTGACGCCACCTCCGCGTGGCTCGGAGACCTGCCTCGGCCGCCCTCAGCGCGGCGAGAGGCAGAGCGCCTGCACGAGGTACGCCTCGACGAAGCGCGGGGAGTTGACGCGCAGCCACGGCAGGCCGTCGCGGCGCTCGCACACCTCGAGGCCCGCCTGGTGCGCGAGCTCGACGAGCGCCTCGTCGTCACCCAGGCCCAGCGCGGGGTCGGGCGTGGTGACGAGGGCCTGGCCGCTGCGCCGGAGCACCCGCCGCACGCCCGAGAGGAAGGCCGCCGGCTTGTCGAGGAGATCCACCAGGTGCTCGGCCACCAGCAGGTCCACCGCGCCCTTGCGCAGCGGGAGCGCCTCGGCGTCCATCACCACGGCCACCACCTCGGCGTCGTGCCGGGCCGCGCGGCGGCGCGCGTGCAGCACGGCGCGCAGCGACAGGTCGCCCACCACGAGGTGGGCCACGCGGCTGGCCAGCAGCTCGGAGCGCGCCCCGGCGCCGCAGCCCACCTCCACCGCCAGGGGCACCTCGCGCACGCGCCCGGCCAGCCACGCCGCAGGCCCCGCGCGGCCGTTGGCGCTCTGGAGCGCGCCGAGCGCCTTCGCGGCGGGGCCCCGCACGGGCCGCGGCGCGGCGGTGCCTGAGAGCTCGTGCCGCGTCCAGTCGTCGCCGAAGACCTCGGGGGCCTCGGCGCGCCCCTCGGCGAAGGCCTGCACCACGGCCACCGTCTCGCGGTCGGCCAGCCCGTGCTCCGCCAGGGCGGCGAGCGCCGCGTCGTGGAAGCGGGCGCACCACGCCGCCGGGTCGGGCACCAGCACCGGCACGTCACCCAGCACGGGGTACGGCCCGCAGGCCTCGCAGCGCACGAGGTGCGCGCCAGGCATGAGCGCGCCGCAGCAGCGGGGGCACCGCAGCACCACCGACACCCACTTCTCCGCGAAGGCTCCGCTCACGGCAAGCTCCCCGGCCTGCGCGTGCCCGGGGCCACCCCGGCGCCCGCGCTGCAGGCCCTCACTCGATGACGCAGCCGCGCTTCTCGTCGACGAAGCGCGCAGTGGCCGCCCAGCTGATGAAGGCCGCGGCCTCCACCTTCTTGTTGGCCACGTCGAAGTGCACCTTCGCCACGTCGGGCGAGGCCTTCACCCAGGCGCGGCAGTAGGCCTCGTCCATCTCCATGACGAACATGCAGCTGCAGCCCATGCGGGCCGAGTTGCCCACGGCGAGCTCGAGGTCGTTGTTGTCGAACGTGGCCGGGGAGCCCTGGGGGTCGGCGCAGCCCGCCGCCGCCGCGGCCACCAGCACGAAGAGGAGCCGCTTCATCGCACCACCTCCAGGGCCAGCTTCGTCAGCTCGTTGACGGGGATGCTGCCCTTGCGGTCGTCGCCGGTGCGCACGATGACGACGTCCTCCGAGGGCACCACGATGATGCGCTGGCCCCAGTGGCCCTGCGCCGCGTAGACGCCCTCGGCCAGGTCGGCCCAGGGCTTCGGCTTGCTCTGCGAGGGCGTCGGCTGGTTGAGCCACCACGAGTAGCCCGACGGCGTCTTGTCGCCTTCCAGCGACGACGCGGCGAAGAGCGCCGACGGCGTGGTGCTGGCCTTCACCCACCCCTCGGGCACGATGCGCTCACCGTTCCAGCAGCCGTCGTTCAGGAAGAGGTAGCCGAACTTCGCGTACTCGCGGGGCGTGGCGTAGACCATCGAGCCGCCCAGCGGCGTGCCCTTCAGGTCCTCCTCGAAGGTGACGCGCTTCATGCCGATGGGCTCGAAGAGCAGCTTCCAGAAGGACTCCGCGCCGAAGCGCGCCTGCAGCGCGCGCTTGGCGACCGCCGAGGCGAGCTCCGCGTCGCCGGTGGAGTAGCTCCACTGCTCCCCCGCGGGGTGGAGCTGCTTGTGCCCCAGGATGTGCTTGAGCTGGTCCCGCCGCCCGACGCCGAAGAGCATCGCGATGACGGAGCTCACCTGGTACGTCTGGTCCTCGTACTCCTCCTGCCAGCCCAGCCCGGAGCCGAAGGTGATGGCGTGCCGCACGGTGATGGCGCACTTCTCGCCGCCCGCGTACTCCGGCAGGTGCTTGCAGATGGAGTCGTCGAGCGACAGCGCGCCCTCGCGCACCGCCACGCCCACCAGGGCGCTCGACACGCTCTTGGCCACGCTCCACGAGAGGTGCCGCTTCGTCTCGTCGAAGCCCCGCCCGTAGCGCTCGTAGACGATGGCGCCGCCCTTGATGATGACGAGCCCGTTGGTGCGGTAGCCCAGGCGCTGGCCGTCGTCGCCCTCCAGGGTGAAGGCGTAGTCTTCGAGGGCCTTGAGCTGCGCGGCCTTCGCGGTGGGGTCCACGAGCTGCCGGGGCCACTCGTCGGTGGGCCAGGAGGCGCGGGTGGGGCACGGCGCGGCGAGGGCCGGGGCCGCGACGAGCGCCGCGAGGGCGCCCGCGAGTCGGAGCGTCGTCTTCACAGGTTCACCCTCCACAGCGACACCATGGTGGTGTCGGTGACGCCCGGCGCGAAGGACGGCAGCGTCGTCACCTTGTCCTTCTGCTGGGTCAGGTGCATGAGGCCCACCGTGGTGCCGCCCATGAGCACGCCGTCGACGAGCGTGTAGAGCAAGAGCGCCACCGGGTTGGTCCACGGCACCACCAGGAGCAGGCTGGCGATGACGTAGGCCGCGGCGTTGACGACGAAGGCGCCGGCGAGCGGCAGCCAGAAGCCGAAGCGGCCCGGCGAGTGCCAGTTGCCCAGCAGTTGGGCCACCAGCACGGTGACGATGGGCGGGAGGAACAGGTTCGCCAGCAGCACGGGGATGGCCGCGGCGATGAGGTTGTTCGAGAGCGCGCCCAGGCCCGCCCCCAGCACCACGCCGGCGGCCGACGAGGCCATGCCCACGGCGCTGGCCTTCACGAAGTGTTCGCCGTAGCCCATGCGGGGCCCGGCCGCCTTCACCTCCGCGGCGCCCAGCAGCGAGCGGTCCAGCAGTCGCGGCGAGACCGCGAGCAACGTCTTCGGCGCGTCATCGAGCAGCCGGGCCTCGGCCGCGGCCGTGGTGGCCACGAGCAGCGCGCCCAGGAAGAGCATCTTCGTCATGCGTGGGTTCCCCTTTCACTGCGAGACAGCTCGTCGCTTCGTAGTCGCCGCGCCCGCAAATGCAAAGCCGCCCGGTGCGCGGAGGCAGGCCGGGCGGCTCGCGTGCAGCGAAGGAGCCCGGAAGCGGGGCCCCGCGCGGCTCAGTAGTTTTCGTGGGCCAGCGACTCGGGCAGGCGCGGGTCGTTGATGGCCACCAGCTTGGCGCGGTTCATCAGCACGCCGTAGACGGCGAGGAAGACGCCGGCCATGCCCAGCAGGGCCGTGAAGTCGAGGTAGCTGGGCGCCAGGTGCGGCTCGTGGTGCCCGCCGCCGTGCGCGCCGAAGTTCGGCATGATGAGCCAGTACATGTCGACGGCGTGCATCACGAGCGTCCAGATGGCCGCCAGCATCAGCGCCGCGCGGTTGCGCTTCACGTGCCGCGAGATGAGGAAGAAGAAGGGCACCGCGAAGTGGGCGATGGGGAGCGCGTAGCTGACCCACTGCCAGCCGCCCTCCATGCGCACCATGTAGAACTCGGTCTCTTCGGGGATGTTCGCGTACCAGATGAGCACGAACTGGCTGAAGGCGATGTAGGCCCAGAAGATGGTGTAGCCGAACATGAACTTGCCGATGTCGTGGAAGTGCTCGGGGGTGATGGCCGTCTTGAGGCCGCCCGCCGCCTGGGTGCCCATGGCGATGAGCGCGAGGAAGGCCCAGAACGCGAGGATCGACGCCGAGAAGTAGTAGACGCCGAAGATGGTCGAGTACCAGTGCGGCTGGAGCGACATCATCCAGTCGATGGCGGCGAAGGACTGCGTGAGGCCGTAGAGCCAGATGCCGCCGGCCGCCACCTTACGCGCGACGTGCACGAGGCGGTCGCGCTCCGTCGGGTTGTCGCCCAGGGCGTCCTGCTTCACGGAGCTCGAGTAGAAGAACCAGCCCAGGCCCGCCCAGGACACCAGGTAGATGACCGAGCGCGCGAAGAAGAAGCCCGGGCTCAGGAACCAGGTCTTCTTCAGGAGGATCTCGTCGAGGTGCTCCGTGTGGCTCCACGGGTACAGCTCATGGAAGCCGAGCACCCCGATGGGCACCCACAGCAGCGCGAACACCGGGAGCGTGCCCGCGGCGTTCTCGATGAGGCGGCGCAGCACCACCGCCCAGCCCGAGCGCACCGAGTGGTCGAGCAGCAGCCACGCCAGGGCGCCCAGGGCGATGGCCAGCACCGTCTGGAACCCGAACAGGTAGCTGAACATCGCCCTGCCCTTGTGCTCGCCGAAGGCCGCGGCCAGCGTCGCGCCCAGGCCGCCCACCGCGAGGATGCCGCCGAGCATCGGCAGCTTCGCGAGGAAGCTCGACGGCGGCACGGTGATGTCTTCAGGCTTCTTGATCTCAGCGTGGCTCACGGTCGCTCCTTCACTTCAGCGTCTCGAAGTACAGCGCCAGGCTCTCGATCTCGAGGTCGGAGAGCGCCTGGGGCGGCATCGCCGGCGGGTAGCCCTCGGCGATCTTCGCCATCGGGTTGACGATCGACTCCTTCACGTAGGCCAGGTCCACCGTGACCGGGCCGGCGCTGGTGTTGCGCTGCGTGCCCCAGGTGCCCTTGAAGGTCGGCCCGACGATCTTCGCGCCGTCCACCGAGTGGCAGGCGTTGCAGCCCTTGCTCTTGTAGAGCGCCGCGCCCGCCTCGGCGGAGGCCGCCGTCACCACCACCACCGCCGCGCCGCCCGGCTCCTGCGGCACGCTGGGGTCCTTCTTCATCTGCTCGGCCTTCACGTAGGCCACGATGGCCCAGCGGTCGGCCACGGAGACCTGCGCCGCGTAGCTGGGCATGTTGCCCGCGTTCACCCCGTTGCGAATGGCGGCGTAGACCTTGCCCACCTGCATGTCCTTGGCGATGCGCTCGAGGTGCAGGCTCGGCGGCGGCACCGTCAGCCGCGGCCCGCCGTCGAGGGCCACGCCGGCGACCGGGCCCTTCCCGTCGAGGGCCGCGCCGTGGCAGGGCGTGCACGAGATGGCGTAGCGACCCTGGCCGCGGGCCACCTGCGCGTCCCAGTCGTCCTTCACGCTGGCCGGGAAGGCCTTCGACGGCTGCGCCTCCTCGTCGAGGCCCTCCTCCCAGAGCGGGTCCTCGGCGAGGTGGCCCTGGGCGACCGTGCCCTCCACCGGCAGGCGGCTGGTGCGCCCATCGGCGAAGAGGCCCGTGGAGTCGCGGCGGTACGCCTTGCCCTTCTCCTGGGTGTCCATGTTCTTGATGAGGTGCACGGGGCGGTCTTCCGTCTCCCAGCCGCGGCAGCCCACGAGGGCCAGCACGGCAGCCACCGACACCGACGTCTTCAGCGACGAGAGCATGCTCACGGCTCCAACTCCTCGACGAGGGTGGCGCCCGCTCCCTGGAGCAGCGCCTTCGTCTTCTCGAGGTCGAAGCGGGGGTCGCTCGCCTCGATCATGATGAAGAACTTGTCATCGGTGACCCGCTCGAAGGCCTTGCTGGCGAAGGCGGGGTGGTGCGGCCGCGGCAGCCCGTTCAAGATCCAGTTGCCGAGGAAGGCGGCCACGCAGCTCGAGAGGACGGTGACCTCGTACCAGACGGGCACGAAGGCCGGCAGCGAGAAGAGCGGCTTGCCGCCCACCACCATCGGGTACAGCGTGCCCATCGCGTAGGACTGGAACCACAGCATGAAGGTGCTGCCCAGGATGCCGCAGGTCAGCACGAGCCACGGCAGCTTCGAGGGCGGCGCCCCCATGGCCTTGTCGAGGCCGTGCACCGGGAAGGGCGTGCAGGCGTCCCACTGCTGGTAGCCGGCGTCGCGCACCTGCTCGCAGGCCTTGTAGATGGTGTGCGGGTTCTCGTACTGCGCCAGCACGCCCCAGAGCTTGTTGGTCGTCGCGCTCATGTCAGTGCCCTCCCGCCGTGGCCGGCGCGGCGTGGCCCTGCTCGTAGCCTTCCCAGTGCGGGTTGGCCTGCGGCAGCACCGACTTCACCTCCGAGATGGCGATGACCGGGAAGAAGCGGATGAAGAGCAGGAAGCAGGTGAAGAAGAGGCCGAAGGTGCCGAGCAGGAACCACACCTCGGTCACCGGCACGAAGTAGTCCCAGCTCGAGACCAGCGCGTCGCGGTGGAGCGAGGTCACGGTGATGACGAAGCGCTCGAACCACATGCCGATGTTCACGAAGATGCTCAGCACGAAGCTCCAAGCCACCGAGGTGCGGATCTTCCGGAACCAGAAGAGCTGGGGCGTGATGACGTTGCAGCTCACCATCGTCCAGTAGGCCCACCAGTACGGGCCGCCCATGCGGTTCAAGAACGTGAAGCCCTCGTAGTCGTTGCCCGAGTAGAAGGCGACGAAGAACTCCATCGCGTAGGCGTAGCCGACGAGGCTGCCCGTCACGAGGATGATCTTGTTCATGTTCTCGATGTGCTTCGCGGTGACCAGGTCCTTGAGGCCCAGCCAGTGGCGCGCCGGCAGCATGAGCGTCTGCACCATGGCGAAGCCCGAGAACACGGCGCCGGCCACGAAGTACGGCGGGAAGATGGTGGTGTGCCAGCCGGGCAGCTGCGAGACGGCGAAGTCGAAGGACACGATGGTGTGCACCGAGAGCACCAGCGGCGCCGAGAAGGCCGCGAGGATCTGGTAGGCCTTCTCGTAGGTCACCCAGTGGCGCATCGACCCGCGCCAGCCCAGCGAGAGCACGCCGTAGAACACCTGGCGCCAGCGCACCGTGGCGCGGTCGCGCAGCGTCGCGAAGTCCGGCACCAGGCCCGTGAACCAGAAGAGCGTGGACACCAGGAAGTACGTGTTCACGGCGAACACGTCCCACTCCAGGGGGCTGCGGAAGTTGGGCCACAGGCCCATCTGGTTCGGCAGCGGGAAGAGGTAGTAGTCCATCCAGATGCGGCCGGTGTGGAGCGCCACGCAGGAGCTCGCGCAGAGCACCGCGAAGATGGTCATGGCCTCGGCGTAGCGGTTGATCGACGTGCGCCACTTCTGCCGGAAGAGGTAGAGGATGGCGCTGATCAGCGTGCCGGCGTGGCCGATGCCGACCCAGAACACGAAGTTGACGATGTCCCAGGCCCAGCCGACCGGGTTGTTGTTGCCCCAGATGCCGGGGCCTTCCCAGGCGAGGTAGCCGATGTAGCCGCCGAACATCGCCGCGAACGACGCGGCGAGGGCCAGGCCGAACATGAACGGCTTGGGCGTGTCCTTGAGCGGCGCCTCGTTCACCTTGCAGACCAGCTCGGTGATGGAGTGGAAGTCGTGCGTGCCGCGCACGAGCGGCTCGCGCCCCTCGACGGGGTCGGGCAGCACGACGTCGCCGCGCAGTCTCGGGTCGTCAGGCAGCGTCACGGTTGCGGTCGCGGTACCCATGTCAGGCCAGCTCCTCGTTCTCGTTGCGCACCCGGGCGAGGTACGTGGTGCGTGGGCGCACGTTGAGTTCCTGCAGCAGCTCGTAGTTGCGCTCGCTCTGCTTGAGCTTCGCCACCCGCGACTCGAGGTCGTTGATGTTGCCGAAGGTGATGGCCTGCGTCGGGCAGGCCTGCGCGCAGGCCGGCGTCACCGCGCCGTCGGCGAGCTGCTTGCGATCGAGCCCCGCGCGCTTGGCGGCGATCTTCGCCTCCTCGATGCGCTGCGTGCAGTACGTGCACTTCTCCATCACGCCGCGGTAGCGCACCGAGACGTCCGGGTTGCGCTGCAGCTTGAGCGTCTTCATGCGCTCCTTCCACTCGGGCTCCACGTAGAAGTCGCCGGTGTGCGTGAAGTCGAGGTAGTTGTAGCGGCGCACCTTGTAGGGGCAGTTGTTGGCGCAGTACCGGGTGCCGATGCACCGGTTGTAGGCCATGGAGTTGAGCCCCTCCTCGTCGTGCACCGTCGCCGACACCGGGCACACCGGCTCGCACGGCGCGTTCTCGCAGTGCATGCAGTTCATCGGCTGGTGCACCGCCCGCGGCTGGTCGACGTCGCCGGTGAAGTAGCGGTCGACGCGGATCCAGTGCATCTCGCGGCCCAGCAGCACCTGCTCGCGCCCCACCACGGGGATGTTGTTCTCGGCCACGCAGGCGATCGCGCAGATGTTGCAGCCGATGCACGAGGACAGGTCGATGACCATGCCCCACTGCTGCCCCTCGTAGACGATCTCGCTGTGGGGCTGAATGGGCTTGCTCGGCCGGTTCTTCGGCGTGCCCAGCACCACCAGGTTCTTGGGGATGTCGCCCTCGCGGGTGAACTTGCCGCCGTCCTTCTCGTAGGCCGAGGCCGTGCCCGAGCGGAAGAGCGGCCGCGTGCCCAGGCCCAGCTCCCGCTCCTTCGCGCCCGCCGCCTCGCCCGACATCTGCGCGAAGGTGAGCTCCTTGAGCGGGTTGCCCGGCACCGAGAAGTGGTCCTGCGTCGAGGCCAGGCCCACCGTGGTGCCCGTCTTCGTCAGCTTCACCCCCTGCACCACCGAGGGGCCCGAGAGCAGGGGCGCGGCGTCCACGCCCACGCCCTGCGCCACGTCGCCCCAGGCGCGGCCGTAGCCGCGGTTGAGCACCACCGTGTACGGCGCGAGGCCCGGCAGCACGAAGGTCGGCGCCTTGACGCTGCGGCCGTTCACCGTCAGCTCCACCACGTCGGACTCGTAGCCGTTCTTCTTCACCGCCGAGGCGATGCCCAGCTCCTTCGCGAGCGAGGGCGCCAGGAGCACGGCGTTGTCCCACGAGAGCTTCGACATCGAGTCGGGCAGCTCCATGAGCCACGACACGTTCGCCAGGCGCCCGTCCTTCAGGTGCCCCTCGTAGGCGATGAACTCCAGCGCGTCTTTGCTCGGCGTGGTGGCCTGCACCGCGCCCACCGCCGCGACGACGTCGCCCTTCTTGAGCTCCGCCGTGCCGCCCGCGCGCGCGGTGCCGGCGATGACGCCGGCGTGCAGCGCCCGGCGCCAGGCCTTCGCGTCGGCGAGCGCCTGGCCCACCCAGGTGGCCTCGACCAGCTTCTTGTCACCCGTCTCGGCCTCGCCCGTGAGCTGCGCGAGCAGCGAGACGAGCGGCCGGCCGCCGTGCAGCGGGAGAATGAGGGGCTGCACCAGCGAGGCGGTGCCGTCCCACGCCCGGGCGTCGCCCCAGGCCTCGAGGAAGTGCGCCAGCGGCACGTGCCAGGTGGCCTTCGCGCCGGTCTCTTCGGGCAGCACGCCCGCGTGCACCACCGTGGCCTTCGCCAGGGCGGCGCCGAACTCGAGCGCGCCGGGCGCCGTGTAGAGCGGGTTGGTGTCGAGGCACACCACCGTGGTGATCTCGCCGGCCACGAGCGCCTGCTTGAGGCCCGCGAGCTGCTCGCCCATGGCCACGCGGGCCACCGGCTGCGCGGGGAACGAGACGGTCACCGTGGTGCCCAGGTTGCCCAGGGCCACGTTGAGCGCCGCCGCCAGCGCGTGCACCGCCGCCGGCTGCCGCTCGCCGACGATGACGAGGCCGGCGCCCCTGTTGGCCGAGAGGTCCTTCGCCAGCGCCGAGACGAACTTCTGCTGCGCGTCGGACAGCGCCCCGGCGCCCGCGCCGAGCTCGCCTTCACCCAGGGCCGTGGCCAGCGCCTTGAGCATCGAGACGCCCTCGCCGGAGGCCACGCGCACGCGGTGGTCGGCGTTGGTGCCGGTGGTGCTGAAGACCGCCTCCGCCGCGTAGAGGCGGATCATCTTCCTGGCCGCCTCCACCGAGTCCACCACGCGGCTCTGGCCGAACTGCCGGGCCAGGGTGAGGTGGTCGGGGCCGCTGACGAGGAAGTCGCTGTCGAGCGAGAAGACGACCTTCGCCTTCGAGAGATCGTGGTGGAGCCGCGCGCCCGCGCCGAAGGCCAGCTGCGCGCCCTGGAGCGCCTGGTCGGGCGCCAGCAGGTCGAAGCGCACCACCTTCGCCTGCGGCAGCTTCGCGAGCAGGCGCTCGGCCGTGGGGCCCAGGTCCTCCTCGGCGAGGAACGCCAGGCCCTTGCCGCCCTCGGCGGCCAGCTTGGCGAAGTGCTCCTTCGCGAAGGCGTCGAAGGCCTCCCACGTCGCGGCCTGGCCAGCCTGGAGCGGGCTCCGCGCGCGCTGCGGATCGTAGAGCTTGAGCACCTCGGCCTGCGCCCACACGTCGGAGGCGCCCAGGGAGCTGGGGTGGTTGGGGTTGCCCTCGAGCTTCGTGGGGCGGCCCTCGTTGGCCTCGGCCAGCAGGCCCACGGCGCCCTCGGAGCGCTGCGCGGCGGTCGCGTAGAGCAGCGCGTTGCCCGGCACCACCTGCTCCGGCGGCCGCACGAAGGGGAGGATGTCGTCGGCGTCGCGGCGCAGCTTGTCGCAGCCGGCGAGCCCACCGAGGGCCAGCGAGGCGCCGGCGATCTTCAGCGCGTCGCGGCGGTTGAAGCCGCCGGGCAGCGTGATGCCGGAGGGGAACTCGGCCTCCTGGGCCTGCTGCACAGACGCGTCGGCGGCCTGGTGCTCGAGCGAGCGCCAGTACTCCGGCGCCGGGGTGGTCGAGGCACGCAGGGGGGCGTAGGGGTCCTTCTTCATGGTGTCGTGTCCTTCGGGCCCGAGCGGTTAGCGGTGGCAGCCGGAGCAGCCGGCGGTGGCGTAGGTGCGGTACTGGCCGTCGACCAGCTTCTGCGCGGCGAGCGAGCCGGGCGGGTTGAGCGTCTCGGCGATGGCCTCGGCCTTCGCGCGCCAGGTGAGGTCGCCCGTCCAGCCCATCTTCGTCAGCGCCGCCACCGGCCGCAGGTTGGGCGCGGGGTTGGTGTGGCACTCGATGCACCAGCCCATGGACAGCGGCTGGGCCTGGGTGACGACCTCCATCTGGTCGATGCGGCCGTGGCACGTCTCGCAGCCGATGGCCGCGCGGTGCTCGCCCACGCCCAGGCCCACGTGCGCCGAGTGGTTGAAGAAGGCGTAGTCGGGCAGCTTGTGCACGCGCACCCACGCCACCGAGGTGTCACCCTTGCCGTCGGCCCACGAGTCGCGCACCGGCTTGAGCGCCTCCGACTCCTTCTTCACCTGCGCGTGGCAGTTCATGCACGTCTGCGTCGGGGGCACGCCCGCGTGGGGGCCCTGCTCGACGTAGTTGTGGCAGTAGCGGCAGTCGAGCTGGAGCTCGTCGACGTGCAGCTTGTGGCTGTACGGCACCGGCTGCGTCGGCGCGTAGCCGACGTCGGTGTGGTACGGCGAGGCCCACCAGTACACCGCGAAGGTCAGCACGCCGCCGCCCACGAGGGCGCCCAGCGTGAGGTAGCGCGGGGTCTGGTTGGTCCACCGGGGGAAGATCTGAGCCATGGTTAGACCTTTCGGAGGGTGCGGCTCGTACCGAATCCTGTCAGCCCCAACAACAGGTATTTCGGGGCTGTTTCTCGTGCGCGAGGCCTGCGCGAGAAGTGCTTCTGCTTCGTCGAACTTCTTCTTCGGTCAGCTCACGGGTTCGGCCCGTGCTTCGCGAGCAGCCGCGCCGCGTTGATGGAGTTGCCCCGGCCTGCCACGTCGTCGAGCCAGTAGCCGCGCACGGCGTTCTCCTGGTCGAGGAGCACGATGGCGTGGGCCTCGGCGAAGGTGGAGCCCGGCCGACCGGTGAACTGCCGCAGGCCCGCCTCGAGCGCCGCGAGCAGCGCCGGCGTCGCCTCGCCGAAGCGCCAGGCCGGCGACCCCTCCTCGATCAACGCGGCGAGGCCCGCCTTCGCCTCGGGGCCCACCAGGCTCACGAGGATCACCTTCTCGCCCAGGTCGTCGACGTGCGTGCGCCCGCGGCCGAAGGCCTGCTGCCGCGTCACGCAGGCCTCGTCGCAGGCGTCCCACTCCGTCGTGGCCAGCACCACCTTGCCCGCGAGCGCCGCTGACGACACCGGCCCGCCGGCGAGCGAGGGCACCTCCCACGGTGAGAGCGTCGTCACCGCCGGCGGCGCCTTCAAGAAGGGCCGCTGGAGGAAGGGGAGGATGGTGAGCACCGCCGCGCCGATGAGGAAGGCCACCACGAAGGGGTTCTTCCACACCGGCACCTTCGGCTCGGCCGCGTCGGCCGGGGCGGGCTCGCTCACGGCGCGCGCGACGCCTCGCCGTGGGCCTCGGCGCGGGCCGCGGCCTTCGCCTTCCAGACCAGGTAGCCGACGAGGCCGCCCAGCATGCCCAGGGGCAGCGCCGAGATGACGAGCGTCATCACCACGTAGGCGCCGCGCGCCGGGTCGTCTTCGCCCGCGCCGCACACCGCGCAGGCGTGGGCGAGCGACGGGCCCAGCGCCAGGGCCGTGGCCGCGAGCGCGCGCATCAGAAGTACACCCGCGCGTAGATGACCGGCCACATCAGCACCACGAAGTACCAGAAGGTCTGCGCGCCGAAGAAGAGCCCGCTCGACAAGGTGCCGCGCGCCATGCGCACGCCGGCCAGGCCCAGGGCCACCAGCGCGCCGAGCGCGTGCAGCGCGTGGCCACCGACGAGGAGGAAGAAGAAGCTCCCCACGGGGCCGGAGGTGGGCGTGAGCCCGGCCGCCAGCAGCGCGGCCCACTCCACGCCCTGCAGCGCCACGAAGCCGGCGCCGAGCGCCCAGGCCGCGAGCGTCACCCACGCCGCGCTGGGCGAGCGCCGCTGGTAGAGCCGGTGGGCCACCACCAGCACCACGCCCGAGAGCAGCAGCAGCGCGGTGTTGAGCGCGGTCGCCTCCGCCGGCAGCCGCGGCTGCCCGGGGATGGGCCAGGTGCCCGGCAGCGCGCCGGCCCGGCTGATGGTGTGCGCGCTGATCAGCCCCGAGAAGAACATCACCTCGGCCACCACGAAGATGAGCGTGCCCAGCACCGCGCTGGGCATCACCGGCTTCCGGGTCGTCATCGAGGCCTCCACGTCCGCTCCGTCACTCAGTGGTGCGCGCCGTGCTCGCCCATCTCCTTGAGGCCCTTCTCGACCCACTCCTTGGCCGCGGTGTTCTCCCAGCGCTGCCCCTCGTGCTTGAGCACGTCGGGCGACACGCCGCCCACGAAGATGAGCATGAGGGCCAGCATGGTGATCAGCAGGTACCCCACGAACTTCTTCTCGACCGTGAGGTGCATGAAGTGCTTCACCACCAGGTACGCCTTGACGATGGCGATGCCGAAGGCCGTCACCAGCGTCAGCCACTGGATCTTCAGCTCGGGGCCGAGGACGGAGACGATGAGGAGCACCAGGAGGATGCCCCAGATCTTCACGGGGCTCGGCCCGTGGTGGTGCGCGTCGGCGGGAGCCCCCGCGGTCGGAGTGTCAGCGGACATGGCGGGCGTGCCTCACTTGGCGATGTAGAGCAGCGGGAAGAGGAAGATCCACACGATGTCGACGAAGTGCCAGTACAGGCCCACGTTCTCGACGCGCTGGAGGTCGCGGCCCTTCGCCGCGTCGCTGGCAACGATGAGCATGATCAGCATGCCGACGATGACGTGCACGCCGTGGATGCCCGCGGCCGTGTAGTAGAACGACCAGAAGGTGTTCGAGGTCAGCGTGTAGCCGGCCTTGATCTCCGTGGTCCACTCCACCGACTTGACCGCGAGGAAGACCAGGCCGCCCAGGGTGGTGAGGTAGAGGAACTTCGCCGCCTTCTTGCCGTCACCGCGCTCCGCCGCCTGGTGCGCGAGCACCGCCATGAGCGACGAGGTCAACAGCACGAAGGTGTTGAAGGCCCCCGCCCAGGTGTTGGTGTGCACCGACTGGGCCGCCCACTCGGGGTGCCCCAGCCGGTGCATGATGTAGCTGCCGAGCAGCCCGCCGAAGATGACGATCTCGGAGGCGATGAGCCACCACACCGCCAGCCGGCCCGTGGGGACGCCGGTGACGCTGCGCGTAGTCGCGATGGGTCGTGGAAAGGCCATGGTCGTTAGCTCGCGGCGTTCTGCGGCCAGTAGTCTTCCTGGCGATCGGGGTGGCTGTACTCGTACGGCCCGCGGTGCACCGTGGGCAGCCCCTCGGGGAAGTTGCCGTGCGGCGGCGGCGACGGCGCGGCCCACTCCAGCGTGTTCGCCAGCCACGGGTTCGCGTCGGCCTTCTGCCCCTTGAAGATGCTCAGGAAGTAGTTGACGAGGAACACCACCTGGAAAGCGAGCAGCACCACCAGCGACATCGTCGCCAGCACGCGCAGCTCCTGCATGCCCGGCTTCATCAGGTCGGGGAAGTGCGTGTAGTCGTAGATGCGGCGGTGATCACCGCGCGCCCCGAGCAGGAAGAGCGGAATGAAGATGAAGTTGAAGGGAATGATGGTGCCCCAGAAGTGCACCTTGCCCCAGGCCTCGCTCATGTGCCGCCCGAACATCTTCGGGAACCAGTGGGTCACCGCCGCGAACACCGCGATGAAGGCGATGGGGAAGAACGTGTAGTGGAAGTGCGCGACCACGAAGTACGTGTCGTGGAAGTAGATGTCTGCGCCCGAGGCGCCGAGGAAGATGCCCGTCACGCCGCCGAGCAGGAACTCGCCGATGAAGGCCAGCGCCCAGAGCATCGGCACCGTGAGGCGGACGGAGCCGCCGTACAGCGTCGCGATGTACACGAAGCACATCTCGGCCACGGGGATGCTGATGAGCAGCGTCGTCACCGAGAAGATGTTCGCCATGCGCGGGTCGATGCCGGCGATGAACTGGTGGTGCGCCCACACGAAGAACGAGAGCACGCCCGTGCCCACCGCCGTGTAGAGCACCGTCTTGTAGGCGAAGAGCTTCTTGCGGCTGAACACCGTGATGACCTCGGCCACGATGCCCATCGCCGGCAGCAGCACCACGTACACCTCGGGGTGCCCGAAGAACCAGAACAGGTGCTGCCACAGCACCGGGTCGCCGCCGCGGCTGGGGTCGAAGAAGCCCGTGCCCACCGTCTGGTCGAACAGCAGCATGATCGCGCCGGCCACCAGCGGGCCCACCGAGGCCATGAACATGATGGAGGCGATGACGATCATCCACACCACCATCGGCACGTCGAACATCTTCATGCCCGGGGCGCGGCTGTTCATCACCGTGGTGACGAAGTTGATGCCGCCCAGGAGGAAGGCGGCGAACTCCAGCGCCACGGCCGTCAGCCACAGGGGCGCGCCGAGCGGGGTCAGGTTGTACTGGGCCTTCGCCGAGAGCGGGGGGTACGAGGTCCACGCGCCGCCGAAGGCGCCGCCGTCGACGTAGAACGAGGCGATGAGCACGATCACCGACAGGAGGAAGATCTGGTAGCTCAGGCGGTTGAGCCGCGGGAACACCATGTCGTCGCAGCCGATCATCAGGGGAATGAGGTAGTTCCCCAGCGCGGCGATCAGCACCGGCATGGCCACCCAGAAGATCATCACCGAGCCGTGCGTGGTGACCAGGGCGTTGTAGTCGGTGGCCGTCACGCGCCCGAAGCCCGGCACGCTCATGCCGGGGAAGGCCAGCTGCATGCGGAAGGCGTACACGGAGAACCCTCCGATGAGCGCCATGAACATGCCGGTGAACAGGTACTGCATGCCGATCATCTTGTGATCGGTGGACCAGAAGTACTTCTTGATGAAGCCCGGCTCCTCGTGGTGGCCGTGGGCGTCGTGGTGACCGTGCTCTGCGGTCGCGGTGCTGCTCATGGCATGCCTCCCAGCTGGGTCGGGGGCGCGTCGGGCGTCACGGCCGCGGTGGCGGGCGTCAACGACATCACCCACGCGGCGTGGTCCTGCGCTGACTCGACGATGATGCGGGCCGGCATGATGCCGTGGCCGATGCCGCAGATCTCCGTGCACTGCACGTCGAACCCGCCGGTCACGGTCGGCTTGAACCAGCCCCTGATGGTGCGCCCGGGGATCATGTCCTGCTTCAAGCGGAACACGGGCACCGAGAAGCTGTGGAGCACGTCGCGGCTCTGCAGCTCGAAGTGGTAGGTCTTGCCCTTCTCGACGTGGAGCTCGTCGACCAGGCGGATGTCGTCGCCCGTGTCGAGGATGCCGTCAGCGCCGGGGTGCTGGAAGGTCCACGCCCACTGCTGGGCGATGATGCGCACCGTGGCGTCGCCCTGCGGCATCGTCTGCTTCACGTCCTGCCACACGCGAATGGCCGCGATGATGATCAGCACGTCGAAGAGGAGCGTCGCGTAGTGCGGCAGCGCCACCCAGCGCTTCTCCTTCGGGTCCTCGCCGCCGACGTACTGCGCCTTCACGCCTTCCTGCGCCGCGAAGCGGAAGATGAGCCAGAAGAAGACGCCCTCCGCGAGGAGGAACCAGAAGCCCACCACCACGGTGATGAGCAGGATGAGCGAGTCGATGTCACCGGAGAAGCTGGCCGCCGACTCGACGTACTTGGAGATCATCGTTGGAACCTCAGCGGAGAACGAAGACGTAGACCGCCACGAAGAACGCCACGGCGCCCCCGGTGGTCAACACGAAGATGGTCCTGGACAGCGCCTCGGGGGTGATCTCGGTCGAAGCCATGATGTCTGCCCTCACTTGGCCAGCGTGGCGATGTGCGCGACGACGTTCTTCATCGCCTGCTCGTCGGCCAGCGTCATCGACATCGGCCGCATCTGCGCGCCGGTGATGTCGTTGGGGTTCGTGCCGCGGATGCCCGACTTGAACTTCTTGAGCTGGCTCAGGAGGTACCAGTCGTGCTGGCCCGTGAGCGGCGGCGACTTGAGCGCCTCGTTGCCCTTGCCGTCGGGGCCGTGGCACGCCAGGCAGGTGCCGTAGCTCGCCGCGCCCGCCGCGGCGTCACCACCCACCGTCGCCGCCGAGGCCTTGAGCGCCGGGAGCGCGGCCACGTACGCCGACACCGACTTGATCTCGCCCTCGTGCATCATCTGCCGCGACATCGGCCGCATGCGCAGGCCCTCGTAGTCGTCGGGGTGCGCCCCGCGAATGCCCGAGCGGAACTTCACCAACTGCGCCTCGACGTACCAGGCCGGGAGCCCGGCGATGGCCGGCGCCGCGATGTCCTGCTGGCCGTGGCCGCTCTTGCCGTGACAGCTCACGCAGGCCGCGTAGAGCTCGTTGCCGGGGAGCGTCTTCTTCGTGCCCTCCGCGTGACACGCCGTCAGCGCCAACGCGGCGACCGACAGGGCAAGGGTCTTCGACAGGGTGTGCATGCGTGCTGCTCCAGGCTCTTTGCGGGACCGCGGCGTGGGGGGGCACACGCCGGGACGCCGTCATTTGTCACAGCGGACCCGGCGTTCCAAGTGAATTGCTTGCGCGGACCCCAAGCCAAACTGATGCGAGACTCCACGACCGATCAGCGCGGCTCCCTACAGTCGCCGGTCGTCTCCCACAGGTCCACGTCGTCGACGAGGAGCGTCTGCCCGGGCTGCGCGCTCTGGCCGTCGGTGCGGTTGGTCTGCGCCTCGAAGACAAGCAGCACCTTCGGCGCGTTGTCGTTAGGCACCTTGAGCGGGTTGACCGGCGGCGTCCGCTTCCACTCGGCGGAGAGCTGCTCCGAGAAGCTGTATTCCTGCACCCGGCCGTCGAAGTCGAGCAGCGCCCGCATGCGAATGAAGGGCACCGTGCCCTTGACCCAGGCCGCGACGCAGTACGTCTTCGTGCCGCCGTTGGTGAGCGCCGCCGGGGCGTACGAGAAGCGGCCGCCCGCGCTCGTCACCGTCAGCCGGCCCGCCGCGCCCCCGCCCCGCCCTTCGCCCGCGGCCACATCGAAGGTGCCGAAGACCGCCGCCCACGGCGCGGCGCCGCACTCGAAGTTGAAGTTCTCGAGCAGGCTGGCCGGGGTCCGCGCGGTGTCACGGCAGGTCACGCCCGCGTCGGGCCCCGGGCCGGTGGGGCCGCACCCGACGAGGACGACGAAGACAAGGAGGAGGGAGGCGCGCATGAGCGCGCTCCCTTAGCCCAGCCGGCCCCCCAAGGTCAGCGCCGACGACGCCGCAGCGCCAGGGCCAGCGCGAAGGCCAGCGGCGCGAAGGGCTCGACCGCCGTGCAGCCACAGCCTGGCTGCGCCGCGGCGTCGCCGCCGCCGCCCGTGCCGTCACCACCGCCCGTGCCGTCACCACCGCCCGTGCCGTCACCACCGCCCGTGCCGTCACCAC
>CAYUZK010000015.1:0-53158 GCA_964449625.1 uncultured Archangium sp. | reverse complement strand
CGGCCGTGCCGTGGAAGCGGTTGTAGCGCTCGTCGATGACGGCGGCCAGGCGCCCCACCACCCGCCCGTGGCGCCGCGCCAGGAAATAGCGCGCCTGGGCCGACTGGAAGAAGGGGTTCACGGAAGGATCGATGAACTCCCGCCGCTCCGCGACGATGGGCTGCACAAAGTGCTCGTCGCCCGCATAGTGGTCGATGGGGAAGCGCACGAACTCGTCGCGCGCCCGGCCCCCCGCGACCTCCTCCACCGTCACGTCTGGCGCGCGCACCGCGAAGGGCGGTCGGAGCAGGGCCGCCGTGGAGCGCGTTCGCGGCTGGGTCATTGCCCGCGGCCTTGTAGGGAACCCCTCTCGGGCCGTCAAATCGAGCAATGAATTGCTCACTTGCGGCCTCCCTCGCTTCGGGGGGTTGAAAGGTTCAAAAGGAGGATGCGCCAACCCTGCCGGCAGGTCGGAGGGTCGAATTGTGGGTTTTATGGGTAATAATTTGCTCGTCTTTGAGCCAGAGAGAGGTCGTTGTCAGCTCTCCGTGGGCGCGCGATGTTCAATTTAAGTCAATGAACTCATTGCGTCATTTCTTGGGTCTGAAGACGCCACAAGGTGCGTAACGCGCGCGCCACGCGGGGATCCCGAGGGGGTCACCAGCTTGACCACCCCCGGCGACCGCGCCTATTCACCGCGCGCCCACACTTGGAGAGGTCCTTCGCATGCCGCAGATCTTCGACTACCCGAACCTCGTCGCCGCCCTCGATGCCGGCGAGGGCATGACCACCAAGGGCTACACGTTCCTCGACCGCGACCAGAAGGAGCAGTTCTTCTCCTTCGACCGCCTCCGCGAGGAGGCCATGCGCCGGGCGGCCCACTTCCGCAGCTACGGGCTCAAGCAGGGTGACCGGCTGGCCATGGTGCTGCCGGACGGCGAAGACTTCGTGCCCACGTTCCTGGGCGCGGTGTGGGCGGGCCTGGTGCCGGTGCCGCTGTACCCGCCGCTCTCGCTGGGCAAGCTCGACAGCTACATCGCCACGCTGGTCTCCATCCTCAACAAGGCGCGGCCGACCTACCTCGTCACCAACGCCAAGGTGCAGCAGGTGCTGTGGGCGGGCATCGCGAAGGTGCCCTCGCTCAAGGGCGTCATCACCGCCGAGGAACTCAAGCTCCCCGCGCCGGCCGGCGCTGACGGCGCGAAGGCCGAGGTCGGCGAAGACGACCTGTGCTTCCTCCAGTTCACCTCGGGCTCGACCTCGACGCCCAAGGGCGTGGCGGTGACCCACGGCAACCTGCGCGCCAACGCGTGGGCCATCATGCGCGACGGCCTGCACACCGACACGGACCACGATCACGGCGTGTCGTGGCTGCCGCTGTACCACGACATGGGGCTCATCGGCTTCGTCATCGCCCCCCTGTTCCACCGCGTGTCGGTGACCTTCATCCCCACCATGACCTTCGTGCGCAACGCCACCATCTGGCTGCGCACCATCCACAAGGTGAAGGGCACCATCAGCTTCGCGCCCAACTTCGCCTACGCGCTGGCGGTCAAGCGCGCGAAGCCCGAGCAGATCGCCTCCCTCGACCTCTCGTCGATGCGCCACTTCGGCTGCGGCGCCGAGCCCATCAACCCCACCACCATGCGCGCCTTCGTCGACACCTTCGGCAAGGCCGGCCTCAAGCCGCACGCGCTGCTGCCCTGCTACGGCATGGCCGAGGCGACGCTGGCCATCAGCTTCATCGGCCTCGACGAGCACCTCTCGACCGACGTCATCGACGTCGACGCCTACCAGCAGGAGCGCCGCGCCGAGCCGGTGCACCACGAGCTGATGAAGACGGGCCGCGCGCAGGAGTTCGTCAACTGCGGCAAGACCTTCCCCCGGCACGAGGTCGGCGTCTTCGACGACGAGGGCAAGCGCCTGGTCGACCGCCGCATCGGCGAGCTCTGGGTGCGCGGGCCGTCGGTGGCCAAGGGCTATTACGAAGACCCCGAGGCCACGCAGCGCACCTTCGGCAACGGGTGGCTCAAGACGGGCGACTACGGCTACGTGGTCAACGGCAACGTCTACATCACGGGCCGCAAGAAGGACCTCATCATCATCAACGGGCGCAACTACGACCCGCAGCGCATGGAGTGGCTCGTCGACGAGCTCCCCGAGGTGCGCAAGGGCTCCACCGTGGCCTTCTCGCGGCCGGGCCAGGGCTCGGAGGAGCTGGTGATCGTCGTCGAGACGCGCTCGGCCAACCCGGCGGCGCTCCAGGAGCTCGTCAAGCAGACCATCAACGAGAACCTGCAGCTCACCCCGGCCGACGTGTTCCTCGCGCCGGTGGGCTCGCTGCCCAAGACCTCGAGCGGCAAGCTCCAGCGCGCCAAGACGCGCCTGCAGTACCTCGACGGCACGCTGGGCAAGGAGGGCGTGCGCACGCTCGGCGGCAACGGCGAGAAGCTCGTCGTCGCCCGCCACGTGGCGCTGTCCATCTTCGGGCGCGCGCAGAACCGCGCCAGGCGCGTCGTCGAGCACACCCTCGAGATCCGCTCCGTCTCCGACGCCGTCGGCAAGCTCCGCCTCGCCAGCACCTACGCGCAGAAGCGCGTCAACCGGCTGCTCGGCTGACCTCCGCTTCGCTCCACCCGCTCCACTCCCCCCCACCGAAGGACGTACACACCATGGCCCAGGTCAACATCACCCAGCTCTTCGCGCAGGCCGCTCTCGAGGTGAACGGCAAGAAGCTCGACGGGCTGACCCAGGACACCGTCATCAGCAAGCTCGGCCTCGACTCCGTCGCCGTGATGGAGCTCGTCAGCTACTTCGAGGAGAAGCTCGAGATCCGCCTCCCCGACGAGGACCTGGCCAAGGTCCAGACGCTCGGCGACCTCGGCGCCGTCGTGAAGCGCCTCGTGCCGGCCGGCACCGACGTCACCTATTGACGCAGCACCCGCCTGCGAAGGGGCTCCATGAGTTCGTCCTCGAAGCATCAGCCTGAGGCCATCGCCGTCGTCGGCATGGCCTGCCGCTTTCCCCACGCCAACGACCTGCCCGCGCTCTGGCGCGTGGTCTCCACCGGCGAGGTGACCTTCGAAGACATCGACGACTCGCGGTGGAAGCACTCGGCCTTCTTCGACGCCACCGACGTGCGCGCGGTGGACAAGACCTACGTGCAGAAGGGCGCCTTCATCGAAGGCGTCGAAGACTTCGCCGCGCTGCACTACGGCCTGGCCCCGCGCCGCGTGCAGGTGATGGACCCGCAGCACCGCCTCGTCATCGAGGCCACCCGCCAGGCCCTGCAGGACGCCGGCTACGAGACCCGGCCCCTCGACCGCGCGCGCACCGGCGTCTTCATCGGCGCCTCGGTGAGCGAGTACAAGGACCTGATGACCGCGCGCCACCGCGCGCAGCAGATGATCAACGCCGAGTTCGGCGACGCGCTCTCGCCCGCCGAGGCGGAGGCGCTCAAGGCCTCGGTGGCCGACGTCGCGCCCGCGCGCGCCTTCACCATCGCCGGCTCGCTGCTCAACATGATCGCCTGCTCGGTGAGCCAGACGTTCGACCTGAACGGCCCGGCCCTCTCCATCGACGCCGCCTGCAGCTCGGCGCTGGTCGCCATTCACGAGGCGACGGTCAACCTGCGGGCGCGGCAGTGCAACGTCGCCATCGCCGGCGGCGTGTACCTGAACCTGAACCCCGACAACCTCATCGGCTTCTCGCGCATCGGCGCCATCTCGCCCACGGGCGTGTGCCGGCCCTTCGACGCGAAGGCCGACGGCTTCGTGATGGGCGAGGGCGTGGGCCTCGTGGTGCTCAAGCGCCTCGACGACGCCGTGCGCGACGGCGACCGCATCTACGCGGTGCTGCGCGGCACCGGCTGCAACAACGACGGCCGCGGCGAGGGCCCGATGACGCCCCGGCCCGAGGGCCAGCGCGAGGCCATGTGGCGCGCGCACGCCGACGTCGACTTCCCCGTCGAGACCATCGGCTACGTCGAGACCCACGGCACCGCCACCACCGTGGGCGACGCCGTCGAGGTGGGCGCGCTCAAGCACTTCTTCAACGAGCGCGCCGGCTCCGCGGCCAACGACGCGCACTGCTACCTGGGCTCCATCAAGGGCAACATCGGCCACACCATGTCGGCGGCCGGCGTGGCGGGCTTCATCAAGACCTGCCTCATGCTGCACCACGGCGTCATCCCCCCGCAGCCGAGCGTCGAGACGGTCAACCCCAAGCTCGAGCTCGACCGCTCCCCCTTCCGCATCGCCGCCACCGCCACCCGGTGGGACGCGCCCGTGCGCCGCGCCGCCGTGTCGAGCTTCGGCTTCGGCGGCACCAACGCCCACGTGCTCCTCGAGCAGAGCCCCGAGCAGCTCCAGCCGGTGGCCGTGTCGACGCCTGCGTGGCGCGACGCCGTCGAGTGGCAGCGCGCCCAGGCCTCGGCCCACGCCGCGGCCCGCCTGTCCATGAGCGAGGCGGAGGCCTCCGAGCCCGCCCGCGAGGCGGCCGTCGCGCGCCACGTCACCGCGCCCGCCGGCACCCCGGCCCCCGAGCTCTTCCTCCTCTCGGCGCCCACGCCCGCGCTCCTCTCGCAGTACGCCGGCGCCGTCGCCGTCGAGGTGGCGGCGCACCAGCTCGGCGTCGCCGACGTGGCCAAGACGCTCGCCGCGCGGCAGGCCTTCGACGCCCGCGTGGCCTTCGTGGCCGCGACGCGCGAGGAGCTCCTCGCCTCGCTGGCGAAGGTGGCCGCGGGCGAGCTGCAGGCCTCGACGCCCCTGGCCGCGGAGCACCGCAAGGTGGCCTTCCTCTTCGCCGGGCAGGGCGCGCAGAAGGTGGGCTTGCTCGCCGACCTCGTGCAGCGGCTGCCGGCCCTGCGCGCGCGCCTCGAGCAGTTCGACGCCGCGGCGAAGGCCGAGGCCGGCTGCTCGCTCTTCGACGCGCTGTACCCGCCGGCCGGCGTGGACGCCGCCGCGGCCCAGGCGCACCTCACGCGCACCGAGGTCTGCCAGCCGGCCATGGCGGCCCTGGGCATCGCCCTGGGCGAGGTGCTGCGCGAGTGCCAGGTGCTGCCCGACGTCACGCTGGGGCACTCCCTGGGCGAGTTCGCCGCCGCCTCGGTGGCGGGCATGTTGAGCGGCGCCGACGCGGTGAAGCTCGTGGCGCGCCGCGGGCAGCTCATGAACGGCCTGTCGCTGCCCGACGCGGGCGCGATGCTGGCGGTGATGGCCGAGCGCGGCGTCGTCGAGCGGCACCTCCACGGCCTTCCGGGCGTGGTCGTCGCCAACCACAACCACCCCACGCAGGTGGTGCTCTCGGGCACCACGCCGGGCGTCGAGGCCGCGCAGCGCGCGCTGGCGGCGGCGGGCCTCAAGACGACGCGGCTCGAGGTGAGCCACGCCTTCCACTCGCCCCTCATGGCGGGCATGGACGCGAAGATGCACGACGTGGTGCACGCGCTGCCGCTCGCCGAGCCCACGGCCGCCGTCGTCTCGTGCATCAGCGGGCAGGCCTACGGCAGCGTGCACGACGCGAAGGACGTGTGGGTTCGCCACGCCACCTCGCCGGTCAACTTCGTCGAGGCCCTCGAGGCCTGCGTCGAGGCCGGCGTTGCGCACTTCGTGCAGGTCGGCTCCGGCGGGGCGCTGCTCGCCTTCGCCCGGGGCGTGGCGCCGTCGGCCACCTTCCACGCGCTCTCGCCGGCCGAAGGGGGCGACGGGGGCGCGCAGTTCCTCGCCGCGCTCGGGGCCCTGTGGCTCAAGGGCGTGCCGGTGAACGTGACGCCGCTGCTGCGCCACGCGCGCCTGGCGGTGCTCCCGCCCACGCCGCTCGAGGTGCAGCGCTACTGGGCCATGGAGCGCACGCCCCGCGCGCCCCGCCAGCCGTTGGTGAAGGCCGCAGACGTGCGCGTTGGCGCCGTCGTCACTCCGCAGGTGCTGTCGAAGGGACCCGTCGTCATGGACAACCTCATCGCGCTCTTCCAGCAGCAGATGGCGCTCCTCCAGAGCCAGGCGGAGATCGTCAAGGCGCAGGCCGCGGCGCTCCAGGCCCTCGCCGGGGGCGCGGTGGACCAGGCGGCCCTCGCCCAGGTGACGCAGGCCGTGCAGGTGCAGGGCCTCGGTGGCGCCGGGGTGGCGCTCCAGCAGGCGGTGGTGTCGACGCCCGCGGCCGCGCGCCCGCCCGACTTCAGCAACCTCGTGGGGAAGAAGGGCACCGACCAGGTCATCGGCTCGCAGACCGCGTCGCCCGCGGCCACCGCGCCCGCCCCCCGGAAGGACGAGCCGAAGGCCGACGCCCGCCCCGTGGTCGCCGCCCAGGTGCTGGAGGCCGTGGCGCGCATCAGCGCCTTCCCGCAGCAGACGCTCAAGCTGGAGCAGACCCTGGTGGGCGAGCTGGGCTTCGACTCGCTGATGCTGGTGGAGCTCGACCAGGCCGTGGGTAAGGCCTTCCCCACGCTGGGCGGCCTGCCGCGCGAGCTATTCAGCAAGACGACGACGTCGGGCACGCTCATCGACTACGTGGTGCAGACGCTCGAGGCGGGCACCGCGCCGAAGGCCGACGCCGCGCCGGTCGCGCCCGTCGAGCGCTACGCGCCGGCGGTGGTGGCCGCGCCGCTGCTGCCGCTCTCCGAGTCGGTGACGTCGCTGGGCAAGCCGGTGCTGGTGACCGAGGGGCAGCCGGGCCTCGCCGACGCGGTGGCGACGAAGCTGCGCGCTCGCGGCGTCACCGTGCTGGTGGGCGAGGTGGACCCGTCGGCGGCGATCGCTGGCGTGGTGGACCTCTCGCCGCTGGCCAGCGGCGCCGACTGGAAGCAGCCGACGCGCGCGTCGCTCGCGCTGGCGAAGAAGCTGGGCGCCGAGAAGGCTGAGCTCTTCGTCACCGTCACGGGCCTGGGCGGCGGCTTCGGCCTCGACGGCACGAAGCGCGAGCAGCTGGGCCAGGTGGGCGCGCTGGGCTTCACCAAGGCGCTGGCGCACGAGTGGCCCGACGCGCTGGTGAAGGCCATCGACGTCAACCCCACCCTGGGCACCGAGGCGCTCGCGCAGGCCATCGTCGACGAGATCGTCTCCGGCGACCGCACCCCGGAGGTCGGCTACGCGGCGAGCGGCCGCACCGCCGTGGCGCTCAAGCCCGCGGGCCAGCCGGCGGCGGGCAAGGCGCTCACCCAGAACTCCGTGGTGCTCGTCACCGGCGGCGCGAAGGGCCTGGGCCTCAAGTTCGCGAAGGCCCTGGCGAAGCAGCACGGCTGCACGCTGGCCCTCACCGGCCGCTCGGCGATGAGCGAGGAGCTCTCGAAGGCCGTGGCGCAGGTGAAGGCCGCCGGCGCGAAGTCGGTCAGCTACCACCCGATGAACGTGCGCGACCCGGCGAGCGTGAAGGCCGCGGTCGACGCGGTGCGCGCGCAGCACGGCGGCCTCGACGCCCTCGTGCACAGCGCGGGCGTGCTCGCCGACGGCGCGGTGGAAGGCAAGGACCCGGCCCAGGCCGACGCGGTGCTCGAGACGAAGGTGGGCGGCGCGCTCGCGCTGCTCGACGCCACCGCGAAGGACCCGCTCTCGCTGGTGGTGCTGGTCGGCTCCTGGGCCGGCCGCTTCGGCAACGCCGCGCAGACCGACTACTCCGCCGCCAACGAGATGCTGGCGCGCCTGGCCACCCTCGGCCGGCCGGGGCTGCGCAGCGTGGCCATCGACTTCCCGCCCTGGGAAGACTCGGAGATGGCGCGGAAGATCCCCTCCTTCAAGAAGCAGGAGCTCAAGGCCTCCGGCGTCACCTTCCTCTCCGATGACGAGGGCCTCGCGGCCTTCCTCGCCGAGGTCGGCGGCGGCAGCGGCGAGGTGCTGGTGGGCCGGGCGGTGCCCGAGCGCGTGGTGCGCCACGTCGGCGCCTTCCCCGTGTCGCGCCTCAACCACCTCTTCTTGAACGATCACACCATGGCCGGCCAGCGCGTGCTGCCGCTCGCCTCGGCCCTCGACATGGTGGCGGCCGCCGGCGTCGAGGCCTCGGGCGCCGGCCCGGCGCTCGGCCAGTTCACGCCCTTCGCGGTGACCGACTTCAAGCTCCAGCGGCCGGTGCTCGTGCCCGACACCACCTGGCTCGAGACCACGGTGAAGCAGGCGCACCGCGGCGGCGCGGCCGGGGCCCTCACGGTGACGCTGAGCCAGGGCCGGGCGCTCAGCTACAGCGGCACCGTCAGCGTGGGCGCCGATACCTCCGTGGCGCCCACCCCGCGCAAGCTGGCGCCGACGCCGACGCTGCCGCTCTCGCTCAAGGACTTCTACTCGGGCTTCACCTTCCACGGGCCGCGCCTGCAGGGCATCACCCGCATCGACGCGCTCGCCGACGACGGCGTGGTGGGCTGGGTCAAGGGCTGCCGCCCGACGGACTGGATCAAGGAGCCCCTGCGCAAGGAGTGGACGGTGGACCCGCTGGTGCTCGACGCCAGCTTCCAGCTCGCGGGCTACTGGGCGTGGGTCAAGCACCAGCGCGCCGGCTTCCCCGTGGGCGTCGAGCGCTTCGTGCAGCTCAAGCCCTTCGGGGCCGGGCCGCTCCAGTGCACCGTGACGTTCGAGGCGTCGAGCGACGACGTCTTCAAGGGCACCCTCGTGTGGCAGAACGAGGCGGGCGAGGTGCTCGCGTACCTCACCGGCGCGCAGGCCGAGTTCAAGAAGCGCGACCCGCAGTTCTCGCTCAAGGCCGAGCCGAAGCTCGCGGCGGCGCCCGAGGCACCGGCGGAGGCGGGCGAGGCCCCCGCGGCCGTCGTCATCGACGAGTCGTCGTGGAACCCGGCGAAGTTCCCCGAGTACGAGGAGCTCACGGAGCGCATCCAGATGGCGGAGGCCTTCGGGCTGCAGAACCCGTACTTCTCGGTGCACGAGGCCATCTGCGGCGACACCACCGTCGTCAACGGCAAGGAGATGATCAACTTCTCCTCGTACAACTACGTGGGCAACTCCGGCGACCCGGTGGTGAGCAAGGCCGCCACCGACGCCATCGAGAAGTACGGCACCTCGGTGTCGGCGAGCCGCGTGGCCTCGGGAGAGAAGCCGCTCACCCGCGAGCTCGAGCAGGCGCTGGCCGACTTCTTCGGCACCGAGGACTGCATCGTGCTCGTGTCGGGCCACGCCACCAACGTGACGGTCATCGGCCACGTGGTGAGCGCGGGCGACCTGATCCTCCACGACGCGCTGGCGCACGACTCCATCATCCAGGGCGCGAAGCTCTCGGGCGCCAAGCGGCGGCCCTTCCCGCACAACGACTGGGAGGCCCTCGACCGCATGCTCACCAACCTGCGGCCGCACTACCGGCGCGTGCTCATCGCCATCGAGGGCACCTACTCGATGGACGGCGACATCCCCGAGCTGCCGCGGTTCATCGAGGTGAAGAAGAAGCACAAGGCGCTGCTGCTGGTGGACGAGGCGCACTCCGCCGGGGTGGTAGGCGACCACGGCCGCGGCGTGGGCGAGTACTTCGACGTCGTCCGCGCCGACGTGGACATGTGGATGGGCACGCTGTCGAAGTCCTTCGCCTCGTGCGGCGGCTACATCGCCGGCAGCAAGGCGCTGGTGGAGTACCTCAAGTACACCACGCCGGGCTTCGTGTACTCGGTGGGCATTCCGCCTCCGAACGCGGCCGCGGCGCTCGCCGCCACGAAGCAGATCCTCGCGCACCCCGAGCGCGTGAAGAAGGCCAAGGACAACGCGGCGTACTTCGTCAAGCTGCTCAAGGAGCGGGGCCTCAACACCGGCATGACGAAGGACACGGCCGTGGTGCCGGCCATCGTCGGCAACTCGGTGCTGTGCCTGCAGGTGTCCGACGCGCTCAAGAAGCGCGGCATCAACGTGCAGCCCATCCTCTACCCGGCGGTCGAGGAGGACCAGGCGCGCCTGCGCTTCTTCCTCTCCTCGCTCCACCAGGAGCCGCAGTTGCTCCACACCGCGAACGTGCTCAAGGAAGAGCTCGAGCGCCTCACCCGTGAGATGAACGGCGACGCCGTCGCCTGACGTTTCGTTTTCCAGCAAGCAAAGGCCACCCCATGACCTCGACCCGCGAAGAAGTTGAAATCGGCTACGACATCTCGAACGAGTTCTTCCGCCTCTGGCTCGACGAGCGGATGCACTACACCAGCGCCGTCTACGACGCCGAGCACACCACGCTCGAGCAGGCGCAGCGCAACAAGAGCCGCTGGCTGGCCGACTTCGCCGAGGTGACGCCCGACTCGCTGGTGCTCGACATCGGCTGCGGCTGGGGCGCCAACCTCGAGTACCTCGTGCTCGAGCGGAAGGTGAAGCAGGCGCACGGCATCACGCTCTCGAGCGCCCAGGCCGAGGAGATCCGCGCCCGGAAGCTGCCCGGCGTGACGATGTGGGTCGCCGACTACAAGGACTTCACGCCCCCCGAGAAGTACGACGCGCTGGTCAGCATCGAGATGATCGACCACCTCGTCTCGCCGGCCCAGCAGCAGGAGGGCCTCGCCATCCCCATCTACCGCGAGTACTTCAACAAGACGGCGAAGTGGGTGAAGCCCGGCGCGTGCTTCGGCTTCCAGGCCATCTTGCGTGACCGCGTGCCGCGCACCCGCGCGGACCTCGAGGACCTCAAGTTCACCGCCGACGTCATCTTCCCCGGTGGGCTCAACCCCCGCCTCGAGGAGCTCGTCGCCGCCGCGGGCCAGTCGTGGGAGATCATCCAGCTCAACACCCGCCGCGTGGACTACGGCAAGACGACGGCCGAGTGGCTGCGCCGCTTCCGCGCGAACAAGGAGAAGATCATGGCCTCGGGCTGGGGCACGAAGGTGATGGCCAACGGCGAGACCGTGTGGACCAACTACGACCGCTACCTCTCGACCTGCGTGAAGGCCTTCGCCAACCACTGGTCGAGCGACGTGCAGATGAAGCTGCGCCTGAAGGACTGACGGCGGCGCGCTTGGAGTTCGAGCGGCCCCGGCGCCCTCGTGAGCCTTCGCGGCTTGCGGGGGCGTCGTGCTGTCAGCGCTTCTTCTTCGTGCGCGCGGCGAGCTCGGCCAGCCGCAGCATCACCACCCGCTTCACCAGCGCCGCCGGGAGCGGCTCGTCGGGCGTGAAGTGAATCGAGCCGCGCCCGCCGACGCGGTCGCCCAGCTGCGGGGTGAGCTGCTCGACGACGGCGGCGCTCATCGGGAAGAGCGTGCAGTGCGCCTTGAAGGCCTCGTACCCGACCAGGTGTTTTCCGCCGAAGGTGATCATCGGCATGCGCCAGGCGACCGCGTCACTCGCGCCCGGCGCGGCGGCGAAGATCTGCGAGCGCAGCCCCAGGAGCGCCTTCTTCATCGCCGGGGGATGCCGGGCGACGAGCGCGGCCACCTCGAGCGGGAGGGGCGGCGTGGTGCCGGCGGGCGGAGGGACCGGGCGGGAGGGGCGGTCGGGGCGGGTGATCTTCGGTGGCGGGACCTCGCGCCGCGCTCCCTTCGCCGGCGCCCGTCGCTTCGTGGTGGTGGCGCCGCGGCCTGCCCGCTGCTTGCTGGTCGTCATGGTCTGCCTCCTGGCGCGAGTCGGTTCACAGCCCCCACGGTATCGCGAGGCCGGCCTTGAAGCGCTGGCCCCAGCTCGTCGGCACCAGCGCCATGCCGAAGCCGCACCCCGGCCCCCGGTCCTCGAGGAGGTTGGGCGGGCAGCGGTGGTGGAAGGTCCACGCGAGGTGGGGCACCTCGAGCGCCCGGGCGCGCTGCATGAGCAGCTCGCAGTCGTCCTCGGTCATGCCCGCCGGGCCGAACTCGCCGATGATGACCGGGAGCGTGCGCGCCGGCTCCTCGAAGAGCGCGGCGAACGCGCTCGGGGGATCGTACACGTGCGTCTCGTAGAGCACGTTCTCGCCCCCGCCGGCGCTGATGGGGTTGGTGACGTAGTAGTCGAGGCTCCGCCCCCACGCGCGCGTGCCCTGCACCGCGACGAGGTGGTGGCGCGCGCCCGCGGCGTCCTCCTCGTCGCGAATGGCCTGCACCGTGGCGTTCATCGCCGCCCACACCTCGGCGTCGTGGCGGCCGTCGAAGTTGGCCTGGGGCTCGTTGACGAGCCCGAAGATGACGCGCGGCTCGTGGAGGAACTCGCGCGCCAGGAGCTGCCACGCCGTGGCCGTCTGCGTGGTGGGCCAGCCGTCGGAGGTGACGGTCGGGTCGACCCAGAGCGAGAGCATCACGTAGAGGTTCGGCTTCGTGCGCGCGTGCGCCACGATGGTGCGGAGCTCCTGGAGGTAGACGGGGTCTTCGGTGAAGTGCTGCCAGGTGAGGCGCCCCTCCGGCCGCGCGTAGCTCTCGAGGGTGACGCGCACGAAGGTGGCGCCCCAGTCGTCGACGAGGGCGTCGAGGCGCCGGAGCACCTCGCCTACGTCGGGTGGATCGTAGGCGCACGTGTTGCAGCCGCGCGTGTCCTGGAGGTTCGCGCCGCGGCCGCGCCAGCGCGTGCCGTCCGCGCGGAGGATGCGGTGGCCCTCGGTGCGCAGCCACAGCTCGCCCCCGCTGGCGTCCTCCCGCGTGCCCGCGTCAGGAGGCGGCGCGCTCAGTGGCGCGACGCACGCCAGGCAAGACAGGGCGACGGCCAGCGGGAGGGGCGTACGCATCGGGGAGGCCTGCCCTCACTGCAGCACACCGGCCGAACGCAGTCACCCCGCAGGGCCGCGCCTGTACGGAGCGGTCGAAAGGTCCGCTGCCTGAGCACTGAGTGATGTCCGCCTTACGGGGCCTCGCGCACGCGCGCGTGGACTCACCGCCGCGCCCTCGCCATGCTGCGGCTTTCGCAGGTACGACGGAGCTGACCCCCATGGCCTCACCCCTGGCGCTGTGCGTGCTGCTCGCGAGCCTCGATGGCCCGCCCGTCGTCGACGCCTTCCTCGAGCACGAGCCCGCCCGCGCGCTGGAAGACGGCCTCCGGGCCGAGGGCCTCGAGTTGCTGCGCCGCAGCCACGTCACCGCCCAGGAGCCGCGCCGCGGCGTGCCCACCATCCTCTGGGCCGAGCGCGTCACCGGGGCGCGCGCGCCTCGCGCCCAGGGCCTCTCGGCCGCCGAGGCCGCGCGGCAGCACCTGCTGCGCTACGCCGCCGTCTACCGCCTGCACCCCGAGGAGGTGGCGCGGCTGGCGGTGACGACCTTCCACGACCCGGGTCGCGGCGCCGTGGTGGTGGGCTTCGGCCGCGCGGTGGACGGCGTGCCGGTGCTGCGCGACGAGCTCGACGTGGTGATGACGGCCGAGCTGCAGCTCGTGGCCTTCACCGGCTCGCTCGCGACGCACCGCCGCCCGCGCGCCGCCTTCCAGCTCACCGCCGAGACGGCCCTCGCCGCGGCGGCGCGGTCGCTGACGGGCGCGCTGGTGCGCGAGCTCGAGCCCACCGCGCCGCGCCACGGGTGGCGGCGCTTCGAGGCGGCCGGCCCCTTCACCGAGCCCTCGCGCGCGCGGCCCGTGTACTTCGACGACGGCGCGCAGCTCGCCCCGGCCTGGCAGCTCGAGGTGACGACTTCGCAGGCGGCCTTCGCCGTGGTGGTGGCAGCCGACGACGGCCGGGTGCTGCTCCAGGCGCCCCTCGACGCGCACGCCGCGCACGCCTACCGCGTCTTCGCTGACGCTTCGGCCCCCTTCCGGCCCCTCGACTCGCCGGTGGGTGATGCCGCGCTGCCGCACCCCTCGGGTACGCCTGCGCCTCCGGCGCTCCCGGGCGTCGCCGCCAGCCTGGTCACGCTCGACCACGCGGGCCTCTCCACGGGCGACCCCTGGCTCCCGGCCGGCGCGAGCCAGCTGCTGGGCAACAACGTGCACGCCTACGCCGACCTCGCGGCGCCCGACGGGCTGCCCACCGACGCCGGCACCGGCGGCGACCTGCTCATCGCGCCCTCGGCGCCGGGGGCCTTCGACTTCACCTACGACTTCGGCGCGGCCCCCGACCTCGCCGCCAGCCAGCGCGCGGCCTCGGCGACGCAGGCCTTCTTCGTCACCAACTGGCTGCACGACGCCTTCTACGACCTGGGCTTCGACGAGGCGGCGCGCAACGGCCAGCGCGACAACTTCGGCCGCGGCGGCCTCGACGGCGACGCCCTGCGCGTCGAGGTGCACGACGTGGCCAGCCGCAACAACGCCTCCCTGCGCACGCGCGCCGACGGGGAGCCCGCGCGCATGCAGCTGCTCCTCTTCGACGTCGCGCGGCCCTCCACCCTCACCGTCACCACGACGGCGCTGGCTGACGGCGGCCTCTTCGTCGGCGCGACCCCGGCGGTCGACGAGTCGCGCGCGTGGGACGTCACCGGCCCCGTGGAGGTGCTGCGCGACCTGGACGGCGGCACCTCGGGCTGCGACGCCTGGCCCCAGGGCCTCGAGGGCGCCGTGGTGCTGGTGGACGTCACCGGCTGCCCCGTGCGGCAGCGCTTCGACGCGGCTCTCGACGCCGGCGTGGCAGCGCTCCTCGTGTCCACCGCCGGCTGCTTCCCCTTCGACGAGGGCACCCTCGTCGCCACCTGCGTCGACGAAGACGCGGGCACGCAGCTGCGCGCGCTGCGCGAGGGCGGCGCCACCCTGTCGGCGCGCCTCGAGCGCCCGCCCGCGGGGCCGGACCGCGACGTCGCCTTCGACACCACCGTCGTCGCCCACGAGTGGGGGCACTTCCTCACCAGCCGCCTCGTCGGCGACTCGCTGGGGCTGCTCAACACCGCCGCCCGCGGCCTGGGCGAGGGCTGGAGCGACTTCCTCGCGCTGTGGCTCTCGGCGCGGGCCGACGACGTGCAGCGCCCCGGCAACGACGCCTGGCAGGGCACCTTCGCCGTCGGCGGCTGGGTGCGCACGGGCCTCGACGTCACCGGGGGAGAGCTGCCGGCGCACTACTTCGGCTTCCGCCGCTACCCGTACTCGACGGATCGCGCGAAGAACCCGCTCACCTACAAGCACGTCGGCCTCAACGTGCCGCTGCCCGACGTGACCCTCGCGCCTCGCGCCTCGGGCGGCGGCCCCAACAACGCGCAGATTCACAACGCCGGTGAGGTGTGGGCGAGCGCCCTGTGGGACGCGCAGGTGGCCCTCTTCCAGAAGCCCGGCGCCACGGTGGACGGCGCGCGCGCGGAGTTCGGCCGCCACCTCGTCGCCGCGCTCAAGGCCACGCCGGTGACGCCCACCTTCATCGAGGGCCGCGACGCGCTCCTGGCCGTCGTCTTCGCGGCGAGCCCGACCGACGACTTCCCTCGCGTCGTGCAGGCCTTCGCCGCCCGGGGCTTCGGGGTGCACGCGCAGGCGGCCGATCGCCGCAGCACCACCAACACCCCGCTGGCGGAGGACTTCACCGGCGCCGGCGGCCTGTACCGGGTGGTGTCGGTGGGCGTCACCGACGACGTGGACTCGTGCGACGAGGACGAGGAGCTCGACGCTCGCGAGGCAGGGCACGTGGTGGTGCGGCTGATGAACGTCGGCACCCGCCGCCTCACGGCGAGCACCGTGCGCGTCACCAGCGACCTGCTGCCCCTCGTCATCCCCGTGGTGGACGTGCCCGTGCCGCCCAGCGACCCCTTCGAGGTGGTGGAGGCGCGGGTGCCCGCCGCCCTGGGAGGCGTCTCGGGCTTCGTCGTGGCCAACCTCGCAGTGACCGTGAGCGACCCGGCGCTCGCGTTGCCGGGCGGCCGGCTCGCCGCCGACGCCACGGTGCGCCTCAACCGCGACCGCGTAGCCTCCGACACCGAGGGCTTCGAGCGCGGCGCCGCCGGCTGGGTGATGGACGGCGACGGCGACTACCCCTGGGAGCAGACCTTCTTCGTGCGCCCGCTCGCGCCGCCCACCGGCTTCTCCCTCTCGGGCCGCAACATGGACGGCGCCGGTGACAGCTGGGCGCGCACGCCGCCACTCGCGGTGGGGGCCGGGCCGCTCAGCTTCACCTTCCGGCACCGGTACGCCTTCGAGTTCAGCGCCGGCCTCGGGCGGTACTACGACGGCGGTCGCCTCGAGCTGTCCACCGATGGGGAGACGTTCACGCCCATCGCCTCCAGCGCGCTGTCGCCGGGCTACCCGGTGAGCCTCGCGACAGGCACGGCGAACCCGCTCGCCGGCGAGGAGGCCTTCGGGGGCGCGCTGGCGACGCCGGAGCTCGTCACCGTGTCGCTCGGCGCGCAGTACGCGAACCGCACCGTGTGGGTCCGCTGGCGCATCGGCGCTGACGCCGCGGTCGGCGCGCTCGGCTGGGAGCTGGACGACATCAGCTTCACCGGCCTCACCACGCCGCCCTTCCAGCACGTCGTGCCGCACCGCGCCGTGTGCCGCAACCGCGCGCCCACGGTGCAGAACACCTCCAGCCTCTCGGTCGACGAGCGCACGCTGGTGACGCTCGTGCCTGGCACCATGGCGGACCCCGACGGCGACGTCCTCACCGTCACGTGGCTGCAGACCTCGGGGCCCTCGGTGGAGCTCTTCGGTGACCTCTTCACCGCGCCGGAGGTGACGCGCGACGGCGCGCTCCTGGGCTTCCGCGTGACGGTGGACGACGGCCGCGGCGGCCTGGACACCGACGACATGACGGTGCGGGTGCGCAACGTGAACCGGCGCCCCGAGGTGACGGCCAGCGCGCCGCAGCAGGTCACCAGCGGCGAGCTCGTCACGCTCGAGGCGATGGGCAGCGACCTGGACGGCGACGTGCTGCGCTCCCGCTGGCAAGAGGAGGGCGGCGCCTCGGTGACCCTCGAGGGGGCGGACACGCTGGCGGCGAGCTTCACGGCCCCGGAGGTGACGGTGCCCTCGCAGCTCGTCTTCCGCGTCACCGTCTTCGACGCCGACACGGCCAGCGAGCCGGTGCTCGTCTCGCTCGTGGTGAACCCGAAGGCCACCGGCTGTGGCTGCGGGGCGGGGGAGGGCGGCGGGCTCCTCCTGGTGGCGCTCGCGCTCGCGCGGAGGAGGCGGCGATGCTGAGCTTCGGGCTGGGGGAGCTGCTCCTGCTGGGCGTGATGTGCGCGGTGCCGCTCGCGGCCCTGGTGGGCCTGGTCCTCGTCGTCCAGGGCACCGCGAAGAAGACGAAGCTGGGCGTCAACCTCTCGCCCGCCAACGCGTGCCCCGGGTGCGGCCGGGCGCTGCCCGCGGTGCGACGCCCGAAGAGCCTGCGGCAGGCGCTCTGGGGCGGGTGGACCTGCGAAGGCTGCGGCCTCGAGCTCGACAAGTGGGGCCGCCGCGTCGAGCCGGGCCCGTGACGTGTCTCACTGCTTCTTGAACTGGCCGGCCACCACGCCGTCGCCGAAGCGCTCGTAGTTGGCGAGCCACGCAGCGGCGTTCATCACGTACCGGCCGGTGCCCGCGGTGTCCCACTTGTAGGAGAGCCGCGTGTAGCCGCCGTCGACGATGAGCCGGCGCCCGTTCGCCTCGTAGGCCGCCGTGACGAGGTTGCCTGCCGAGCCATAGATGACGGGCGTCATCGCGCCTGCGGGCTTCACCGTCGCCACCGTGACGCCCTCGTAGACCTGCTCGACGCCGGTGGAGAGGAGGTGGTCGCGCACCACGCCCGGCTGCCCCGCCTTGCGGGAGATGCCCACGGCGCGGTCGCCTGGGAGGTCGCCCTGTACCCGCGCGTCGATGAGCATCGTGGCGAGCGCGTCGGCGTCGGCGTTGCACGGGTCGTTGTCGCCCCAGAGGTACACGCCGTGGCCCGCCTCGAAGAAGCGCTTCACCGCGAGCTGGTGCGTCTTCGGCAGGTGCACCCGGTTCTCGCAGCTGGCGAGGATCCAGAACTGGTTGGCCTTCGCGAGGCCCGCCTCGAGCTCCGCGAGCGAGGGCACCTGCTGGTAGCGCACCACCGAGAACCCCTTCTTCTTGAGGGCCGCGGCGGCCTGGCCGAAGTCCTGCCGGTAGAGGTCCACCACGAGGACGGTCTGGCCATCGAAGGCGCCATCGACGGCGAGGTCGTAGCTGGAGCCCGCGGCGTTTCCGTGGGCGTCTCGAGGGGCCTCGCGCTGCTCCACCTCGTAGCGCACCGTGCCGTCGCGCTGCCGCTTCTCGACCCGCACCGACTCGGCCGCCGGCGCGTTGTGCCCGGCGCTGGGGTTGTACTGCGCGAAGGCGGGCAGAGTGAGGCAGGCGACGAGGGCGGTGACGAGGCGGATCATGGGCGGCTCCGGGCGGCGGGGTGAGAGGTCGGCCTCGAACGGGTAGCCCCCCGGGTTCGATCTACGGCCCCCGGGGCTGCTAGCCTCAGGGCGTCATGTCGAAGGACCCGAAAGAGCCCGCGCCGCCGCCCATGGACCTCTTTCCGTATGACGAGATGTCCACGGGAGAGACCTCGTCGCTGGTGCGCCGCGCCCAGACGCTCACCGGTGCCCCCGATGCCCCGCTCCCGGCCGACCCGACGCTCAAGCCGATGACCGGCGCGCAGCTCGCCTTCCGCCCGTCGGCGCCGCCGCGTACGGGCACACAGCCGGCCCTCAAGCCCGGGAGCAAGACCGGCGCCCAGCCCGCCTTCGTGCCGCCCGCGAGCAAGTCCGGCGTCCAGCCGGCCTTCGTGCCGTCGCAGCCGGCCAGCCGCACCGGGAGCTTCAAGCCGCTGCCGCCTCGCGAGGAGCCGCCGGCCCCCGAGCCCGCGCCCGAGGACGAGGAGCACCCGGTCTTCGACGCCGAGAAGCTGCAGCGGCAGATCCGCGCCATGTCCCTGACGGACTCGGCGCACGGCCACACGCGCAAGCCCGTTTCTCGGCCGGTGCCGTCCGCGAGCCCGTCGGCCGAAGACACCTTCACGAAGAAGAAGATGCGCCAGGCGGAGATCAACATGCCCGACTTCGACCTCGACGAGGACTTAGGCTGAAGTGAAGCCCGGCGTGGTGCTGGAGCCCGGCGAGGTGCAGGCGGTGCTGGGCGCCTTCGTGCTCGCCGAGCCACGTGAGCCGGGCGAGGTGACGGTGCCGCTCGGGCCTCGCGAGGCGGCGCTCCTGGGCGACATGCCCTGGCCCCTGCGTCGCGCGGAGTGGCTGGCGGGCCGGCGCGTGGCGAAGCGGCTGCTCTCGCGCGCGCTGGGGCTGTCACCCGAGCGCACCGAGGTGTTGCCGCTCGAGTCGGGCGCCCCGCGGGTGCACGTGGGCGGCGCGCCGCGCGAAGACCTGGTGCTCACCCTGAGCCACACGAAGGGCTGGGCCGTGGCCGCGGTGGCGACGAGCCGCGTCGGCGTGGACGTGTGCGACGACGTCGACGGCGTGCGCATCGCGCGCATCGCCCGCCGCGTCTTCTCCGAGGGCGAGGCCGAGGCCTGTGGCGCCTTCGAAAGCGCGCAGACGCAGGCCGCGGTGTGGGCGCTCAAGGAGGCGGGCCTCAAGCTGCGCATCGGCGGCGTGTTCGACCCCGGCGCGCGCTCGGTGCGCGTCGAGGCCCTCGAGCCCGCGCGCGTCGCCGACGTGACGATGCGCGTCGCGCTCCTGCGGCTGCCCGACGCGGCCGTGGCCCTCGCCCGCGATGCGTGAGGCCGACAGCCGCAGCCTCTCGGGCTGAGAGGAGAAACGCATCGCGTTGGAGGCTGGCTGGGTTTAGACAGTGTCCACCATGCGTACTCTCGTCCTCGCCTCCCTGACCCTCTCCGCCGTCGCCGCCGCGCAGTCGCCGCTGCTCGACCAGGCGAAGCTCATCTTCAAGCCCCTGCCGAAGCAGTACGACTCGAAGGACAACCCCATCACGAAGGAGAAGGTCGAGCTCGGCCGGCAGCTCTACTTCGAGCCGCGCATGTCGAAGAGCCAGCAGATCTCCTGCAACAGCTGCCACCTGCTCTCGAAGTACGGCGTCGACGGCGAGCCGACCTCCCCCGGCCACAAGGGCCTGCGCGGCGACCGCAACTCGCCCACCGTCTTCAACGCCGGCAGCCACATCGCCCAGTTCTGGGACGGCCGCGCGCCCACCCTCGAGGAGCAGGCCAAGGGCCCGGTGCTGAACCCGGTGGAGATGGCCATGCCCGAGCCGGCCGCGGTGGAGAAGGTCATCGCCTCCATCCCCGGCTACGCGCCGATGTTCAAGAAGGCCTTCCCCAAGGAGGCCAACCCCATCACCTACGACAACATCGCGAAGGCCATCGGCGCCTTCGAGCGCACGCTGGTGACGCCCTCGCGCTTCGACACCTACCTCGGCGGTGACGACAAGGCGCTCACCGACGCCGAGAAGAAGGGCCTGCAGACGTACATCAACACCGGCTGCACCATGTGCCACGTGGGCGAGAACCTCGGCGCGGCCACCTACCAGAAGCTGGGCCTCATGAAGCCCGTGCCCGGCGTCAAGGACCTGGGCCGCTTCTCCGTGACCAAGGTCGAGGCCGACAAGTTCTTCTTCAAGGTGCCGAGCCTGCGCAACATCGAGATGACGGGCCCCTACCTCCACGACGGCAGCCTCAAGACCCTCGAGGAGACCGTGGCCTTCATGGGCGAGTACCAGCTCGGCCGGAAGCTCCCGAAGGAGGACGTGGCCTCCATCTCCACCTTCCTCAAGTCGCTCACCGGCGCGCTCCCGCCGGCGATGATCGCCGAGCCGAAGCTCCTGCCCGCGGGCAAGGACACGCCCAAGCCCGCGCTCGACTGAGGCTTCAAGCTCAGCGGCTGGCCTGTCGGCGGCTCCTGCGTGCTTCGCCGGGGCCAGTCGTGCTCTCGACGGTGGCGGCATTCTCGACGAGGGTCCGGCGCCACGTGAGACTCCCGAGCGATGCGGCGCTCGAAGAAGGCGGTGGCGGTGCGGGTGCAGGGCGGGCGCCACGGCGTCGACCGCGCGGGCTACGGCGTGTTCCGCTTCGCCGTGTACGGGCTCCTCGGGGTGGCGCTGGAGATCGCCTTCTACAACCTCGTGCGCAACGCCCGCGGCGTGCCGGGCCTCCAGTACCTCTTCATGTTCGAGTGGCGCGTCGACCCGCAGCTCCGCCTCGACGCCATCTGGGACGTGCCCGCGCGCTCGCTCTACGGGCAGTGCAGCCTGTGGATGTTCGTCGTCTACGGCGTCGCCAGCTTCTGCATCGAGGCGGTGTACCGGAACTTCCCCGACGTGCCCTGGCCGGCCCGCGGGCTGGCCTACGGGCTGCTCATCTTCGGGTGGGAGTGCCTCTCGGGGTGGCTGCTCTACTGGGCCACGGGGCTCAAGATCTGGTTCTACGCCGACGCCGGCGCCTTCTTCGAGATGACGAGCTGGTTCATCTTGCCCATCTGGTGCGTGACGGGGCTGCTGGTGGAGTACCTCTACCGCCAGCTCATGGACCCGGACCTCGTGCGCGCCGTCGAGACCGTGACGCTCACCCCCGAGCACCACGCCGCCCACCCTACGTCTTCGACCAGGTGACGCGGTAGGTGCAGGCGTGGCCGTCGTGCTGCGTGGGCACGACGACGGGCACGACCCCGGCGGCCCCGAGCGCCGCGTGGATGATGCCCGCCGTGAAGCCGGGCCACGGGCCGACCTCGTTCATCCACAGCTCCGAGGCCTCGGGGCCGATGGGCGTCAGCGTCGCCTCGGTGTAGTTGTTGCCCGACCGGAAGCTCTGCCGCGCCCGCGCGAGCGCCCGGTGCGGCCCCAGCACGCGCACCATGCCCAGCACCGCGCGCCCGAGGAGCGTGTCGCGGTAGCCCTCGATGAAGCGCTCGCCGACGTGGAACATCGCCTGGTCGGTGGGCAGCTCGGCGTAGAGCTCCTCGGCGGTCGCCTCGAGGGACTTCATCCACACGTCGAAGGGGTAGGCCGGCAGCAGCGTCGCGTCGAGGTTCACGCCGGCGGTCCGCAGGCGCGCCTTGAGCGCTGGCGTCACCCGGGGCCCGAGCCCCCGCATGAAAAGCCCCTCGATGGTCTGCTCGAAGACGAGCTTCTCGGCCATGCGTGCCCCCTCAGGTGCGCTCAAGTGGCCACGAGATTCGCAGAAGCGTGCGCGCGGGGCACGCGTCGTGCCGCACGGTCGCCACGGCGCCGTCGAGCTCGAGCGGCCAGGGCCGCGCACGCCCCGTCGTGAGGTCGGTCACCGAAGCGAACGGCCGAGTCTTGATCGACCCCAAGTGAACCGAGAGGCGGGCCTGCGTGGCGCGAGCACGGTTGAGGAGCGTCACGCCTTCGTAGGCCTGCGTCGCCCGGCCCGCGGCCCGGGCCTCGGCGAGCGAGGCGAAGAGGGCGCCCTCCACGCGGTAGGTGGTGACGCCGTCCTTGTGCACCTTGACCCGCGCGGGGCAGGGGCGATCGCGACCTTCCTCGTCGCCGCGCCGCTCGTCGCGCAGCATCGCGCCGGGGGCGCCCTCGACCACCTCCCAGTACTCGTCGAGCCAGGCGCTCGGGCTCGCGCGCAGCTCGCGCCGGGCGGTGACGTCGAGGCGCCCGAGCCAGGCCCGCGACGGCGTGAGGGCGTAGTGCGTCGCGTTCTCCTCGAGCACCGGCTCGAAGGCGTCGGCGGGCGCGGGCGCGACGGGGTGCCAGCGCGTGCCCTCGCGGCGCACGTGGGCCAGCACGCGCGGCGTGCTCCGGCGCTCCGGGTGGCGGGGCGACCACGCGTGCGAGGTGATGCGCAGCTCGGCGCCGTCGAGCTCGACGAGGTTGAAGGACGGCCAGAGGCTCGGCGCCTCGTCGAACTCGCCGGTGGCCCAGCCCTGGGTGAGGCCGGCGCTCCCGGCGCTGGCGACGAGGAGGTCGGCCTCGGCCCCGAGCCCCGCGAGCAGGCGCGCCGTCGCGTAGTGCTTGTGCCCGTGCAGCACCAGCACCGCCCGGCCGAGCGCCTGCAGCGTGGTGAGGGCCGACCCCGCGCCCAGGGCCGTCATCGTCAGCTCCTCGCGATCGCCGTTGGCCACCAGCCAGGGGAGCAGCTCGCCCACCAGCATCTGCTGGAGCGCGGGCCGGCCGCGCGTCTCGATGCGGGCGACGTCGGTGACGGGCGTGGGGATGAGGTGGTGGTGGAGCAGGAACAGGAGCGGCCGGCCCGCGTCACCGCTCGCGAGCTCGGCGCCGACCTCGAGCAGATCCTCCTGGCGGATGACGCCACCCGCCGACACGAAGCCGTGCGGCAGCCAGGTGGAGTCGTAGGCGACCAGATCGCAGGGGAAGTCTGGCGGCGTGACGCGCTCGGCGAGGAAGGGCGTCTGGCCGCCCAGCACGCGCAGCTCCGGCCGGTCGCTGAAGCGCGCGCGCAGGCGCGCGAAGAGCTCGTCGCGCCACGGGGCGAAGACGCCCTCGCCGCGGCGGTCGTGGTTGCCGGGGAGAAACAGCGCCGGGGTCGGGCGGCCGAGCGCCCCCTCGAGGCGCGCGTAGAGCCGCGCGAAGCCCTCGACGAGGGCGGCAGTCGGCTCGCTCGTATCGAAGAGGTCGCCGGTGAAGACGAGGAGGTCGACGTCGCGCCCGGCGAGGGTGCTCACCAGCCCTTCGAAGATGGGGGCCTGGGCCGCCGGGTCGGCGCCGAAGTGGAGGTCGGAGAGGTGCGCGAGGCGGTGCATGGCGGAGGGCGAGCACGCTACCGCCCCCAGGCGCGCCGTCGAGTTGGTGGGCCTCCTTGTGCGTGGAGTCTCCCTGACCGTCGGCGATTAGTCGGCGCGGAGATCTCCATCGAGGAAGTGCGTCGCCGCGATGTCCTTGTTCCGACACCAGCGCCAGAGGTTCTTGTCGCTCGTCAGCAGCGATGCGTCCTTCTCCAGCGCCGCGACGAGGACGGCGTCACCAGGGCCGTGCTCATGCCGCAGTTCCCCTCGCAGGAGTTCCTCCGCGATGTGCACCGCCTCGACACGAAAGCGCTCCAGGAAACGGAGGCCTGCGAGCACGACCTGGGGTCCCAGACGATCGACCGACCCTCGATGCCGGCTTGACAGCAGACGCTGAAGGGTGAGCCCCACCTCAATGAGTGTCGGCTGTGCCACGCGCACGGAGGCAGCAACCTCCAGGCTGCGCTCGAAAGACCGGCGGTGATCGGCGATGCGTAAGACGGAGAACTGAGTCGTCGCTCGTTGCGACAGTCCCTCTTGCGTGCTGTCGGCAAGCTCCCAGAGACACCAGTCGACGATGAGATTGGTGTCGACGACCCACGAACGCTTCATTGAGAAAGAGGCGCCGGGGGGACATCGAAGGCCTCGACGAGCTCGACACGCAGCTTCTCAAACGCTGCATTCGACTTTTCACTCGCGTGGTGGAGCGCGGCCAGCGCCTTCTCGAGTGCAGGGTAGCCCGCTTCTGCGCGCGCCACGTGCGTCTGAACCAGGTTTTCGTTCCAGGCGAACGCCCAAGTGCCCGGCCTCGCGTTGACGATCGCTGGGACGTCGTTGACGGCACCTTCGGCGACCTCCTGGACGAGCGTCTCGGGATTTTCGGCGTACTTCGAGAAGCCTCGCTTCGAGAATTCTCGAAAGACAGGATCCTCGGTCAGCGCCTGGAAGAGCTGCGTTGCAGTCGCCCGAAGGCGCTCGACGACCTCGTCGTGTTCCCGCTCGATGCGCGACACACTTCGCTCGTAGCGCAGGAGGTCCTCGAGAATGAGGACGCCGCCGCGCGAGAGGTAGTCGCGGATCGGCAGGATCCGTTCGAGCGAGTGCGTGCGCCAGCGGAACGTTGGCGTCTTCAACCCCGCGAGCGTGCTCTCGCGTTCGAGCGCTTCGGTGAGCGGATTGATGACTCCGTAGAGCCACGCTTCGACTCTTCGGGGGCCGGGTCGTGCTGGTCGCTTCGCCATGAGGTCAGCCTACCTCGTGGCGAACTCACGCGTCTTCAGTAGCCCCCCTCCCCAGGACGTCGGGCGCAGTCCGGCGGAAGACGTCCCCACCGGCCTCACCGCCTACTCGCAGCGCGCGTTGCACCGCTGCTCGCGGCACGTCCACGGCGCGAGGCCCGCGTCGCCGCAGGGCACGACCGCGGTGACCAGCTCGCAGTCGGCGTCGGTCGAGCAGGTGCCCACCTTCGAGCAGCGCGAGTCGCCCGGCGCCACCTCGCGGCAGAAGAGGCTGCTCGAGCGGCAGTCGATCTGGTGCTGACAGGCGTGGCCCTCGCGGGTCAGGCACTCCCCGTCGTGAAGGACCTTCGCCCCGGCCGCCGCCGCGTGGCAGGCGTTGGTGTACGTGGCGTACGTCGAGCCGCACACCGGCGCGTAGCTCGTGCCGCAGCTGCGGCAGGCGCCGCAGACGTTGGGCGCGAAGCAGCCGTTGGGCGAGAGCCCCCCCGAGAGCACGCACTCGTCGGGGCCGCACACCGGGTCGACGAGCCGCGGGCACGCCGTGCAGCAGCCGGCCTCGCAGCTGTTCTGGCTCCCGCAGTCGGCTGAGGTGTTGCACCGCCGCGAGCCCGCCGCGCACTGCGCCGCGCAGTCGGAGTCGCGCGCGTCGGTGCGCCCGTCGCAGTCGTCGTCGAGGCCGTTGCTGCAGCGCTCCTTCACGCCCGGGTGCACCCACGCGCGGGTGTCGTCGCAGTCGCCGGGCAGCTTGCCGGGGCACACGACGTCCGTGGCCGCGACGTAGCCGTCGCCGTCGAAGTCTCGGCACGGGTCGAGGTCGCAGAAGCCCGAGGGGCACGGGCACGTGAGGCACTGCACGTTCATGAAGCACACCTGGAAGGGCCCGCACTGCGAGTTTTCCCGGCAGCCCGGCACGCACGTCTTGTAGCCGTCGCCGCAGCCCTCGCACAGCATGCCGCTGGGGCAGTCGGCGTCGGTGCCGCAGTGAGAGGGGCGCTGCAGGCCGGCGTCGGTCGTGGTGGACAGGTGCTCCGGCGACGCCGAGGCCAGCGGCCCCCCACACCCCGCCAGCGCCAGCATCAGGATTCCAACGTGTCGGCCCATGTCGGCGCGCCGAAGAGCAGCAACCGTGCCTGCCCGGCCGGCGGAGTCGATCCACGCGGTTGCGCGGGCCGCCATCAGGAATCTGAGGTGCTAAGGGCCTCGAGGCCATGGCTGCCTCCTTCAAGGGCTACGTCGCGCCGGGCCCCACGCCGCCGGGGGCGCTCGAGCCGTCACTCGCGCAGGTCGCCGAAGGCGAGAGCCTCGACGCGCTCTCGGGTCAGTTCCGCCTCTTCCAGTACAAGGCCGGGCACCGCTTCTCGACCGACGATCTCCTCGTCGCCTGGTACGGCACCTCGCACGCCCCGTCGGCCGGCCGGGTGCTCGACCTGGGCAGCGGCCTGGGCTCCGTCGGCATGACGGCCGCGTGGCGGCTCCCCGGCGCGCGCTTCGTCACGGTGGAGGCGCAGGCCATCAGCCTCGCGCTCGCCAACAAGTCCATCGCCTACAACGGGCTGGGCGATCGCTACGACGCGCGCCTGGGCGACTTCCGCGACGAGGGCGTGCTGCGCGCCGAGGAGCAGTTCGACCTCGTGCTCGGCAGCCCGCCGTACTTCCCCCTCGACGCCGGCGTGCTGGGCGACCACGAGCAGAAGGTGGCCTGCCGCTTCGAGGTGCGCGGTGACGTGGGTGACTACTGCCGCGTGGCCGCGGCGCACCTGGCGCCCGGGGGCCTCTTCGCCATCGTCTTCCCGGTCAACCCGCCCGCGCAGTTCGAGCGCGTGCTGGCCGGCGCGAAGGCCGCGGGGCTCACGGTGGTGCGCCGCCGCGAGGTGGTGCTCAAGGAGGGCGAGCCGCCGCTGCTGGGCGTCTTCGCGATGGTGCGCAGCACCGATTTGCCCGAGCGCTTCCGCGCCGCGACGTGGGTCGAGCCGCCGCTCACCATCCGCACGACGGACGGCCAGGTGCACCCGGAGTACTCGGCGGTGAAGCTGTCCATCGGCTTCCCGCCCTGACGCGGCGCGCTCAGCTCTCCCAGCGCGGCGGCTGCCAGGCGCCCTGCGGCGCGTCGAAGAGCGCGTCGGCGTCGACCACGAGCGGCACGAAGGGCTCCCTCGGAAAGCGGATGCGCCCCAGCACCGGCAATTGCCCCGGCGCCGGCGCCTCGACGGCCACCATGTTGGTGTGGCCGCGAATGGCGAGCTTGCCCGTGGTGAGGTTGTCCACGCGGTAGTGGAAGTCGACGAACACGCGCCCCAGCTTCGTCACCGCGCCGCGAATGGAGAGGTGGTGGTCGTACCCGATGAAGCTGTCGTAGCGCACGTTGAGCTGCCTCAACGCGAGGTACCAGCCCTTCTGGTACAGCTCGGCGGCGGGCACCCCGAAGCGGCGGAAGAAGGCCTCCCGGGCCTGCTCGAACCACACGGCGGCGCAGCGGTGGTGCACGAAGCCCAGGCCGTCCGTCTCCGAGAAGGTGACCCGGTGCTCCACGTGCGAGGTGACGTCGTCCCACTTCGACATGTCGCCCGCGTAGCACGCGAGCGCGCGAGGCTCTAACCTCCCGCGCGCATGAAGACCGTCCTGCTGGCTGGCTCGTCGCACCCCGACCTCGCGAAGGACCTCGCCGGCGAGCTCGAGCTCCCCTTAGGCGCCTGCCGCTCCGCGCGCTTCCCCGACGGCGAGTTCGACGTGCGCCTCGAGGAGCCCGTGCGCGGCGCGCAGGTCTTCATCCTCCAGTCGCTCCACGCACCCACCGGCGAGCACCTCATGGAGCTCGCGCTCATGAGCGACGCCTGCCACCGCGGTGGCGCCTCGAGCGTGACGGCCGTGGTGCCGTACCTGGGCTACGCGCGGCAAGACCGGCGCGAGGTGGGCACCGAGCCGTTGGGCGCGCGCGTCATCGCCGAGCTCCTCGCCGCGGCCCGGGTGGACCGGGTGGTGTGCCTCGACCTCCACAGCCGCGCGGTCGAGGGCTGCTTCCCCCGGCCCGTCGAGCACGCCAACGCGCTGCCCGCGCTCATCGAGCACGTGCGCGGGCGCCTCGAGCTGCCGGCGGTCATCGTCTCGCCCGACCTGGGCGCCGTGAAGCGCGCCGAGGCCTTCGCCCTGCCGCTGGGCCTGTCGGTGGCCATCGTGCACAAGCAGCGCCTCACGGGCGAAGACGTGAAGACGCACGGCGTCGTGGGCGACGTCTCGGGGCGCAACGTCATCATCGTCGACGACATGATCTCCACCGCCGGCACCCTCGAGGCCGCGGTGCAGGCCGTCATCGCTCACGGCGCGAAGGCGCCCGTCACCCTCGTCGCCTCGCACGGCCTCTTCGTCGGGCCCGCCAAGGAGCGCCTCCGCGGCCTCGCGCTCGCCCGCGTCGTCGTCACCGACAGCGTGCCCGCGCCCTTCCTCCACGGCGTGCCCATGGAGACCGTGCGCTGCGCCCCCGCCCTCGCCGACGTCGTGCGCCGGCTCGTGCCCGGCCACCACGCCTGACGGGCGCCAGCTTCAGTCTGGCTGCATCACCTCCGGTCGCCAACCGGCTGCAATGAGGCCTCCCCAATCTTCTTTTGACTCATTCGCGCGGCGCGTCCGTAAGGGGGCCACATGCACACTCGAACCCTCGTCTTGATGGCCGCGGTCGCTTCTACGACCGCCTTCGCGCAAGTGCAGGTCAACATCCAGGTGCCGGTGCCCACCATCACCTTCTCTGCGCCGCCGCCGCTGGTGGTGGTGCAGCCGGGCATCCAGGTGGTGGAGGACTACGACGACGAGATCTACTTCACCGGCGGCTACTACTGGGTGCGCCGCGACGATCGCTGGTTCCGCACCCGCGACCACCGGGGCAGCTGGGTGGTGGTGGACCGCCGGGGTGTGCCGGGCAGCCTCGTGAAGATGCCGCCGGGGCAGTACCGCAAGTGGAAGGGCAAGGCGCGCCACGACGAGGGCCGGGGCCGCGATGACGGCCACCGCGGCGGCAAGGGCGGCAAGGGCAAGCGCGGCCGCGACTGACGGCGGCGGCTACAGCGGCCGCGGCGCAGCGACCTCGAGCGACGCCTTCTCGGGCGAGCGGTTGCCCGCGGCGTCGTACAGCTCGAAGGACAGCTTGTACGCGCGGCCGTCGTCGAAGCCGAAGTTGCCGCTGCACGCGTCGTGGCCCAGGTGCAGCACGTCGCCCTCCAGCGGCACGGGGTACTGCTGGCGGGCGGAGCTGCCGCGGGCGCGCTGCATGGTGACGACGACGTAGCTCGCGCCCAGCTCCTCGACCGTCGTGCGCAGGCGCAGCTTGCGCGTGAGCGAGCCGTCGGCGGCCTTCACGTAGAAGCCCTCGCTCGAGGCGGGCTTCTGCTTGAAGCGGGGCGGCTTCTTGTCGAGGCCGGCCCCGGTGGTCCAGCGCAGCGAGCCGTCGCCCCAGGGGTCGTTGATGATGCGCAGGCCAGCCATGGTGGCGGGCAGCGCGAGCGCGTACTCGGTGTTCGGCTCCAGCGGCTTGAGCGGGCGCAGGCGCACCGCCACGCGGTTCATCTGAGAGAGGAAGCCCTGCTCGGCCCGCACCTGCACCGCCTCGCCGTCCTTCGTCACCAGCGCGATGGCCTGCGCGCTCACCAGGTCCTGCACGCGGCTCTGCGCCTCGCCCACGCCCTCGAGGAGCAGCTGCACGTTGGTGGGCACCACGGCCCCCGGCGCGGGGAAGAGGATGAGCCCGTCCTTCTCGCAGGGCTGGGCGCCGACGGCGGACGCCGCCAGGAGCACGACCACGGCGAGGGCGAGTCGGGGTGCCACGGTGTCGGAGTCTACCGGCTCGCCGCCGCGCGTGCCCACACGAAGAGCCGCCTGAACGGGAAGGTGAGGGGCCCTTCGCCGAGCGCCAGACGGAGCTCCGCCGCGTAGGCCGCCACGAAGGCCTCGAAGTCGTCCGCCGAAAGCCGTGCACGGTACGCGCTCAAGAGCCCCCCGCGCGCGAAGTCGGCGAGGCCCGCGGCGTCGTCGTGACGCTGCGGGTAGTACCAGGTGCCGACGCGCTGGGCCGCGACGCCGAGCTCGTCGAGCAGCGCGACGTAGGCCTCGGGCGGCTCCACCGGCGAGCGGTGCACGAAGCCACCCAGGCGCGCGCAGAAGGGCTCGCGCCTGGCCACCACCTCGGCCGCCTCGACGAAGGCGGTGCCGGCGTTCCACGGCATCTGCACCGCGAGCTGGCCTCCGGGCGCGAGCCGCGCGAGGAGCGCCGCGAAGACGCGCGCGTGCCCGGGCACCCAGTTGAGCGCCGAGTTGCTGACGATGACGTCGAAGGGCCCGTCGGGGAGCGCCTCGGGGACGGCGCCCAGCGCCAGGGTGACGCCGTCGGCGGGCGTGGCCTGGGCGAGCATGGCGGGCGACGCGTCGAGGCCGAGCGTCTCGCGGGCGCCGAGCGCGCGGTGGGCCTCGAGGGTCAGCGCCCCGGTGCCGCAGCCCACGTCGAGCACCCGCGGCGCGGTCACCGGCTGCACCAGCGCGAGGAGGTCGAGGAAGGGCTGCCGCCGCGCGTCGGGCGAGCGCGCGTAGTCCGCGGGGCTCCAGCCGTCGCGGCCCATCAGTGGATGGGCGTGCCCGGGTCCGTCGCGTCGACGGGGCCGAACTTGGCCTCGTACTTGGCGAGGTTGTCCTGCATCGCCAGCATGAGGCGCTTCATGTGCTTGGGGTTGGTGATGATGCGCGAGAGCACCTTCGCGCGCGGCTGCTGCGGCTGCACGTAGATGAAGTCCAGGGTGAACTCGGTCTCGGTGTGGTTCACCAGCGCCATGTTGACGTACTGGCCGTTGGCGATGGCGTCATCGAGCTGAATCTGGAGCTGCACCTCGGGCGGCTTCGGGTCGGACATGGCCGGGCACCTAGCACACGCGTGACGAAGTGGAGCGCGCTGCTACGCTCCCGGCCGGTGTCGCAGCGACTCGATGAGACGAAGACGGCGGGCTTCACCCTCGGGCCTCCCATGGCGGAGGCGCCGGTGTCGGTGCTGCTGCTCCACGGCTTCACGGGGAGCCCCTGGGAGGTGCGGCCGCTCGGCGAGGCGCTGGCGGCCCGCGGGGTGCACGTGCACGCGCCGCGGCTGCCCGGGCACGGCACGGTGCCGGAGGCCATGCTCTGGGCCGGGCGGCGCGAGTGGCTCGCCGCGGCGGAGGCCGGGCTCGAGGCGCTGCGCGACGCGCGCACGGTGCTGGTGGCCGGCCTCTCCATGGGCGCGCTCCTCGGCATGGTGCTGGCGGCGCGGCATCGTCACCGGGTGAAGGGCCTGGTGCTCCTGGCGCCGGTGCTCAAGCTCCACGCCCGCGACGCGCGGCTGCTGCGGCGGCTGCGCTTCCTCCCGATTCCCCAGGTTGCCCCGCGGTGGATCGAGAAGAAGACGACCGACATCGAGCTCGACGAGGTGCGCGCGCAGTCGCCGCTGCTGCCGCGCTACCCGCTCGCCCGGGCGTACGACCTCTTCGAGCTGCAGGACGAAGCGCGCGCGGCGATCCCCCGCATCCAGTGCCCGTCGCTGGTCATCGGCGCGGTGAACGACCACGTGGTCGACACCCCCACGGCCATGGCGCTCACGAAGCAGCTGCCGTTCTCTCGCGGTGTCCTGCTGCAGCGCGGGTTTCACATCATTCCCCGTGACACGGACCGCGCCGTGGCCCTCACCGAGGTGGCCCACTTCGTCGACGGCTTCCGCTAGCTTCCGCGCCCATGGCTACCAGACGCTACGTGTTGTCCGTCGACCAGGGGACCACCAGCACCCGCGCCACGGTGCTCGACGCGAAGCTGAAGGTGCTGGGCGTCGGCCAGAAGGAGTTCACCCAGCACTTCCCCAGGCCTGGTCAGGTCGAGCACGACCTCGAGGAGATCTGGGCGACGACGGAGTGGTGCATCGCCAAGGCGCTCCGGCTCGCTGGCATCAAGGGCAGCGACGTCGCGGCCATCGGCCTCACCAACCAGCGCGAGACGACGGGCCTGTGGCACCGCGGCACGGGCAAGCCGCTCCACCGCGCCATCGTCTGGCAGGACCGCCGCACCAGCGAGCTCTGCGCCGAGCTCAAGGCGCTCGGTCACGAGCCCATGGTGAAGAAGGTGACGGGCCTCGTGCTCGACCCGTACTTCTCGGGCACCAAGCTCAAGTGGCTCCTCGACACCGTGAAGGGCGCCCGCGGGCGCGCGCAGGCCGGCGAGCTCTGCTTCGGCACCATCGACACCTGGCTCGTCTTCAAGATGACCGGGCACGCCTCGCACGTCACCGACGTCTCGAACGCGAGCCGCACGCTCCTCATGGGCCTCGAGTCGCTCGGGTGGGACGACGGGCTCCTCAAGCTCCTCGACGTGCCGCGCGCGGTGCTCCCGCGCATCGCCGCGAGCGCCGAGGTCTACGGCATGACGCGCGGCATGAAGTCGCTGCCCGACGGCATCCCCGTGTCGGGCATGGCCGGCGACCAGCAGGCGGCGCTCTTTGGCCAGGCCTGCTTCACTCCCGGCGAGTCGAAGTGCACCTACGGCACCGGCGCCTTTCTGCTGATGAACGTGGGCGAGACGCCCGTGGCCTCGAAGTCGGGGCTCCTCACCACCGTGGGCTGGCGGCTCGACGGGCGCACCACCTATGCGCTCGAGGGCTCGAGCTTCATCGCCGGCGCCGCCGTGCAGTGGCTGCGCGATGGGCTCAAGCTCATCAAGAAGGCCGAAGACGTCGAGGCCCTCGCCGCCACCGTGAAGGACTCCGGGGCCGTCGTCTTCGTGCCGGCCCTCGCCGGTCTCGGCGCGCCGCACTGGCGCCCCGACGCGCGCGGCCTCTTCGCGGGCATCGATCGCTCGACCAACGCGGGGCACCTCGCGCGCGCCGTGCTCGAGGGCATCGCCCTGCAGATCCAGGACCTCGCCGACGCCATGAAGCTCGACTCGGGCCGCGACATCCCCGCCTTCAAGGTCGACGGCGGGGCGGTGAAGAACGACCTGCTCATGCAGTACCAGGCCGACATCCTCGGCACGAACGTGGTGCGCCCCCGGAACATCGAGACCACCAGCCTGGGCGCCGCCTTCCTGGGCGGCCTCGGCGTCGGCTTCTGGAAGAGCCCCGACGACATCCGCCGCGCGTGGAAGGCTGAGAAGGTGTTCAAGCCGAAGATGGCGGGGGGCGAGCGCGCGAAGCACCTGGCGAAGTGGCGCGAGGCCGTGAAGCGCGCGTGAGGTGGCTCTGGCTCGTGCTGGGTCTCGCCGGGTGCGCGAAGTGCGGCGCCGCCGTGGTGGTGGACGCCGGGGTCGACGCCGGCGCGGCGGTGCGGCGCAGCATCGACCTGCGCACCGCCCTGGTGCAGGCGTACCCGGAGTACCGCGGCACCGCGCTCGTCACGGCGTCGGCCTCCACCACGCGCACCTACCTGGGGCTGACGCCGGCGCAGCGCGACGAGGCCTTCTCGAAGCTGGGCTTCGCCCTCGGCGACGGCGGCGAGGGGTGGAGGCGGGCGCCCTTCACCGTCACGCAGCCGGCGCCCGACACGCTCTCCATCAGCCTGCCGTTGTCGGCGGAGGACGTGGGCAACCTCTACCTCGCGCCAGCCGGCCTCTCGTCGGAAGAGCTGGCGCTCTACCTCCCCCGCGGGCTGCCCGCGGCGCGGGAGGACTTCGAGGTGGCGCTCCACTACGCCTCGTCGCCGGAGCGGTGCCTGGCCATCGTTCGCCAGGCGGTGAGGCTCTTGACCGCGGCCGGGGTGTGGAAGGTGACGAGCGCGCCGCCGGGCTGGAGCGAGCAGCCCGACGACGGCGGGCCGGTAGACCTGCCCGAGGCCTTCGAGGTGACGGTGGAGACGCCGGGCACGCGCATCGCCTGGCGGCGCGAGCGCGGGCAGGTGTGGGTGGACTACCGGCTCGAGACGCTCCGCTGAGCGGGCGCCGGGGAGGTCTTCAGCCCGGCAGCCGGCAGTAGCAGTACGCGAAGGCCTGCGCGCCGCCGCGGGGCGTGGTGTGCACCTCGCGGGCGCTGTCCACCTGGCGGAAGTCGCCGCCGAACTCGTCGTGAATGCCCTCGGCGGAGTAGCGGCACACCTCGAGGCCGCTGCACTGCTCCGGCCCATCGGGCGCGAAGGTGGCGACCAGCACGTGGCCGCCGGGCTTGAGCGCGTGCCGCACCTGCGCCACGTAGCGGCGCCGCGCCGCGGGGTCGGTGAGGAAGTGGAAGACCGCCCGGTCGTGCCAGAAGTCGACGGAGTGCCTGGGGAGCTCGAGGCTCGTCACGTCGCCGACGAGCCAGCGCACCTGCGCGGCGCGCTCCCCCAGGCGGGCGCGCGTCACCTCGAGGGCCTTCTCGGACACGTCGAGCAGCGAGAGGTTGGTGAAGCCCCGGTCGAGGAGGTCATCGACCAGCGTCGAGGCTCCGGCGCCCACGTCGAGGAGGGCGGCGTCCTTCGCGAGCCCGGCCTGCTCGAGGAACCCCAGCGACACCTCGAGGTGGGGGCGGTACCAGCTCACCTCGGTGGTGGCCTTGGTGCCGTACACCGCCTGCCAGTGGGTCGTCGGGTCGTGCATGGGGGCCTTGGAGCCAGCAGGAAGTCTGCTCGATTCGCCTCGAGCCGCGCCAGCGCGGCGTGCCTGGGCTGACGGGCAGCTCGCCTTCTCGGGCAGGCGCTACACTGCGCCCGTGCACCTTCGCGGCGCCTCCGCAGCGCTCTTCGCCCTCAGCCTCGCCGCGGCGGCCCCGGCTGCGCCGATGCGCCAGGAGTCGGACGTGCGCTTCGCCGTCGACGAGACCTACCTGCGCAGCGGCGGCGTGCAGTTCTTCTACGAGCTCGCGCACCGGGAGCCCTCCCCGGAGACGGCGAGCGCCACGTTCCCCCTCTTCCGGGCGTTCGACGAGAGCGGCCGCTGGAAGAGCGCCGCGCCGCTCAACGTGGTGATGAGCCGCCTCGTCTACGAGGTGGACAAGGACGTCAGCTTCTTCACCGAGGCCCGGGCGAACGACCTCACGTACATCAACACCGTCGCGCCGGAGTACCGCATCACGCGCCAGCCCGACGGGGGCTTCCGTTCGGGCGCGATGCCGTCGAACGCCTTCACCATTCGCTTCTTCGACGAGGCGGCGGTGCGTCGCCGCGCGGGCAGCGGGGCCGTGGCGCGCTTCCTCGAGCTCCTCGCCGCGCCGGGGTTGCCGCACTCCATCGTCTTCCAGCAGAACGACGAGTTCGCCCGCGTGCTGGGCTGGCGCACGGCGGAGCTCTCCGTCACCTGGACGGCCCACTTCTCGCTGGGGCCCGGGCGCACGCGGCTGCAGGTGTGCACGATGAGCTACCTGCACTCGATGCCGCCGTTCTTCCTCGGCGGCGAGAAGCGCGTGTACCGCGAGTCGGTGGACGGCGCCTCGCAGCTCATCGACGCGCTCCGGCGGTACCGCGACCCCGACTGATTGCCGCTTGGGGCCGGCGGTCAGGCGTGCTTCAAGCCGCCGTCCGGACGGCACCGTGCATCCTCCTTCTTCAGACGCGACGGCGACGGCCTCGCTGCGAACGCTCCTGGGCCTCGCGTGGCCCATCATCATCAGCCGGGCGAGCCAGACGGTCGTCGGCCTGTCCGACACGCTGATGGTGGCGCACCTGGGGGCCTCGGCGCTGGCGGCCACGGCCACCGGCAGCATGAACGCCTTCACGCTCCTCATCCTCCCCATGGGGGTGACGTTCATCGTCTCGAGCTTCACCTCGCAGCTCTTCGGCCAGGGCGACCTCGCCGGGGCGCGGCGCTACGGCTGGTACGGCGTCTTCGTGGCGCTGGCGACCCAGGGCTTCTCGCTCGCGAGCTGGCCCTTCATCGACGGGGCCCTGGGCGTCTTCTCGTACACCGAGGAGGTGCGCGCGCTCATGGGCGGCTACCTGCGCGTGCGGCTGCTGTCGGGCGGCGCGGCCATCGGCATCGAGGCGCTGGCCAACTACTACGGCGGCCTGGGGCGCACGCGGCCGGGCATGACGGCCAACCTCGTGGCGATGGTGTTCAACGTCGCGGGCAACTGGGCCCTCATCGACGGGCGGCTCGGCCTGCCGGCCCTGGGCGTCGTCGGCGCGGCCTGGGCCAGCACCATCGCCACCAGCATCGCCTTCGCGGGCTTCTTCGGCTGGTTCGTGCTCGACCGGGTGCCCGGGGCGCGCGCGGTGCCCACCGGCCGCGAGTTCCTGCGCATGCTGCGCTTCGGGCTGCCGTCGGGCTTCAACTGGCTCTTCGAGTTCGCGGCCTTCGTCTTCTTCGCCAACGTGGTGGTGGCGGGCCTGGGCACGGCGACGCTGGCGGCGATGAACTCGGTGATGTCGCTCACCTCGGCGAGCTTCATGCCGGCCTTCGGCCTCGCCAGCGCGGGCGCCATCCTCGTGGGGCAGGCCATCGGGGCGGGGCGGAAGGACGACGTGCCGGGGGTGGTGCGGCTCACGGCGCTGACGGCCGCGTCGTGGCAGGGCTTCGTGGGGCTCTTGTGCCTCGCCTTCCCCGCGGCGCTCATCGCGCCCTTCGCCCGGGGTGAGGGCGGGGCGGAGGTGGCCGCCGTCGGCACGCGGATGCTCATGATCTCGGCGGCCTGGCAGCTCTTCGACGCCTTCGGCATGACCATCGCCGAGGCGCTGCGCGGGGCGGGCGACACGCTCTTCCCCATGGCGGCGCGCATCCTCATCGCCTGGCTCCTCTTCGTGCCCGGCAGCTACGTCTCGGTGCGCTACTTCGGGTGGGGCGACGTGGGGGCGACGGTGTGGCTGGTGGCCTACCTCGCGGTGCTGGCGCTCGCGGTCTTCCTGCGCTTCCGGGCGGGCTCCTGGCGGCGCGTAGTGCTGGTGGAGGGGGCGGTCGCGTGAGAGACGGGCGGCCGCTGAAACCTTTTCTCCTGGCCTGCCTCTGAGGGGCCACCATGCACGCACAAACGAGGACCTCGATGGCCACGACGCTGGAGCTGACCGAGAAGAACTTCGAGGAGACGCTCGGGAAGGGCGGCATCCTCTTCATCGACTTCTGGGCGTCGTGGTGCGGCCCCTGCCGCGCCTTCGCGCCGGTCTTCGAAGCGGCGGCCGGCAAGCACGCCGACATCACCTTCGCCAAGGTGAACACCGACGTCGAGCAGTCGCTCGCGCAGGCCTTCGAGATCCGCAGCATCCCCACGCTGGCCGTCTTCCGTGACGGCGTGCTCGTCGGGCAGAACGCTGGCGCGCTGCCCGCCCAGGCCTTCGAGGCCGTCATCGAGCAGGTGCGCGGGCTGGACATGGACAAGGTGAAGGCGGAGATCGCCGCCGCGCGCGCGAAGGCCGAGGCCGCGAAGCGCTGAGCGTTTGACGGGCTCGCCCCGTCGCCCCTAAAGGTGCGGCTCCTATTCCCCAGGAGCACCCATGCACCGCCTCGCCCTCCTCAGCGCCTGCCTCGTCGCGCGCGCCGCCTTCGCTGACCTCACCATGGTGAGCACCTCCGTCTCCGGGGGCGTCACGCGGGAGATCACCGTGTCGGTGCGCGGGCCGAAGGCGTTCTTCGAGCTGCGCCAGGAGGGCGCCGAGCCGCGCACGCTCCTGCGCGATGGCGAGGCGAAGAAGCTCTACATGGTCAACCACGGGAAGAAGGAGCTCGTGGTGGTGACGGAGCAGGACAGCCAGGAGCTCCAGGCGAACCAGGCGATGATCAAGGCGCAGATGGAGGCGCAGCTCGCGCGCCTGCCGCCGGAGCAGCGGGCGCGCCTCGAGGCGGCCATGGCCCCGATGGCGGCGGCGCCGAAGCCTTCGAGCTGGACCTACGAGAAGAAGAAGGGGCCCTCGCGCAAGCTCGCGGGCTTCTCGTGCCAGGACTACGTGGTGAAGCGCGACGGGAAGCTCGACGGCGAGGGCTGCTTCGCCTCGTGGAAGGACGCGGGGCTCACCGCCGTCGAGTTCAAGGACACGCTGGCGAAGGCGATGCCGCGCATGGCCGGTGACGTGGCCTCGGCGGCCTTCGAGGGCCAGGAGACGGCGCCCGGGTTCCCGGTGCACCGCACGTTCCTCGACGCCGAGGGCCAGCTGAAGACGGAGACCACGCTCAAGTCGCTGACGAAGAGCGCGCTCGGGGCCGAGCGCTTCGAGCTCCCGAAGGACTACGTGCTCAAGGACATGGCGGACGCGATGAAGCGGCGGCCGGCGCCGGCGGCGAAGTAGGAGGCGCCGATGCCCGGCCTCCTCACGCTCACCGGGCAGGTGACCCGGGCCCTCGCGCGCGGGCTGGTGGATCGCGAGACGTCCCTGGGGCGAAAGCTCTCGCTCCTCGGGGGCTTCACCGCGTCGGGCCTGCGGCTCGCGCGCGGCATGGCGGTGGGGCGCCTGGGGCCGCGGCCCGAGCAGCCCCTGCGCCTGTGGGACTTCGAGACCTGCCCGCACTGCCGCATCGTCCGCGAGGCGCTCACCACGCTCGATCTCGACGCCGAGGTGCGGCCGTGCCCGAGGGGCGGCGCCCGCTTCCGCGGGGAGCTCGGCGGGAACACCGTGCCGCGCCTCGAGGACCCCAACACGGGCGAGGTGCTGAGCGGCTCGCAGGCCATCGTGGCGTACCTCTACGCGCGCTACGGCGCGACGAAGGCGCCGGGGGTGCTCAACGCCACGCCGGTGCGGCTGCTGACGGGCCTCGGAGCGGCGCTGCTGACGGGCGGGCGGGGCGGGGTGGCGCGACCGTCACGGGCGCCGGCGCAGCCCCTCGAGCTGTACTCGTTCGAGGCCTCGCCGTTCTCGCGCTTCGCGCGGCAGACGCTGTGCGAGCTCGAGCTTCCCTACGTGCTGCGGAACGTCGGCAAGGGGAGCAAGCGGCGGCGCGCCTTCGTGGAGCGCAGCGGCACGATGCAGGTGCCCTGGCTCTTCGACCCCAACACGGGGTGGCAGGGCTTCGAGAGCCGCGTCATCCAGCGCTACCTCGAGGACACGTGGGGCGCGCCCGACGTTCAGTAGTCGCCGGGCGGCGCGAAGGGGCCGCCGTGGCCGTGGTGCTTCGATGGGTGGGCCCTCGCTCTCGGCGTCACGGTGGTGTCTCCAGCGAGGGCGCCGGTGGTGCCGGAGCCGAGGAGCGCGCGCACGTTGTCGCCGAAGAGCGTCGCGACGGCGGCCGCGCCGAGCGAGAGGAAGAGCGCGGCGAAGAAGCCGGCGACGCTCACGCGCTGGAAGGTCTCGAACTTCGCCCAGAAGGTCTCGCTGAAGCCGGCGCGGCAGTCGCGGGTGATGACGGTGCCGTCGCCACGGCGGAACAGCCGCACGCACACCAGGCCCTCCTTCTGGGCGATGAGCGTGCGCGCCTCGTCGGCGGTGAGCTGCGAGAGATCGTAGACGTTCTGCGAGCACTTCCCGCAGAAGCGGGTGCGGGCGTCGCCCTTCAACCGGCTCCACTTCATGGGGCAGGGGCGGCTGATCTGCAGGTCGGGGAGGGCGCTCATGGCCTCGGATGGTAGCGAGGTGCCGGGGTCGGCTGCGTCGGGCGGGTGACCGTCGGGCGATCGACCGATGCGAGGGGCCGCGGCGAGCGGCACCGATTTCGCAGCCGCGTGGCGCGCATGTCGATCATCTTCAAGTTGAGGTACGCGACGGCCATCATCGAGGCCGTGATGCAGCAGGGGCGGGCCGGGGAGCGCATCTCCGAGAACGACGTGCTGCTCTTCGTCTGGCGCGGCGATCAGCCGGGCCTCCCGGCGAGCGAGCTGGCCTGGCGGTGCGGGCGCAGTCGGCAGAACGTGCAGCGCGCGCTGGAGCGGCTCGAGCGGCGCAAGTTCGTGGAACGGCTGGACTCGGTGGTGACGGGGAAGACCTGCGGCTGGGTGTTCACTCCCCGCGGTCCGCAGGTGTGGAAGTCGGTCCTCGGTCGGATCACGGCCTACGACGCCATGCTGGCGCGGGCGGCGCCCCAGGCGCGGGAGGTCGCCGAGGCGTTGGTGAAGGTGATGGAGCAGTTGGTCGATCCGGCACGCGCGGGGACGCCGGCGCAGCGGCTCGTCCGTCCACCGCGCCGGACTCGGACTCCGCAGTGGGACCTGTGACGGGGAGGCTCGACGCCTCGAGGTGCGCGGGTGCCTCGTGGCCGCGGGCCGTGCGCGGACCAGGCAGCCCCTCGGCTTTCGGGCGTCGCGTGACGAACTCGCGATGCTTCGTGAGGGGCACCCCGGGGGGGGGCGGCGAAAACCGCGTGTACCCAGTGAGTACAAATTTGTACTCACTGGGTGCACGCCGAAATCCCGGACCCCGGCCCCCTCCGCCCTCTTCGGCAAGAGCGTCGACGAGCTCGAAGCCGAGTCAGCGGTACACCCGGCGCTCGAGGTCGAGGGGCTCGGGGTCGCTGGCACCGCGTCGGCCTCCGCCACGCCGGCGGCCCTCATGGCCTTGAGCGAATCCTCGCCCTACGGCTCCGGCACGTTGCGCATGAACTCGGCCACCTCGCCGAACCGCGCCTCGAGGAACGTCCGCACGGGCCCGACGATGCCGCGGGCGTCCATCGCCCGACCCATGGAGCGGAGCCACGCGTCACGCAGGGCCACGTTCACCTGCACCTGGGCGTGGCGCATGCGCAGCCGCGGGTGGCCGTGCTGCGCGACGTAGTCCTGCGGCCCGCCGAGCCAGCCGACGAGGAACAGCCCGAAGCGCTCCCTGGAGCCGCGGCTCACCTTGCCCGGCGCGTCCTGCCGGTGCACGGCGGTGAGCGCCGGCTCGTGCTGCTCCATGTCGTCGTAGAAGGCCTCGGCGAGGGCCTTCACCGCCTCCACGCCGCCCAGGCGGGCGAAGGCCGTGTCCTCCCCGGTCGGCGTCCAGCCGCCCGCGCCGTCGGTGCGCAGCGTGACGGTCATCTCACTGCTTTCCGTCGAGCCACTGCTGGAAGGCGTCGAAGCTGTAGGGCCGACCGAGGAAGTCCTGCACGAGCGCGCCGGCCTCCTGGCTGCCGCCGGGCTCGAGCACCTTCTTGCGGTACTGCGTGGCCACGGTGCCGTCGAGCATGCCCGCCGCGCGGAAGCGCGTGAGGAGGTCCTTCGCGATGACCGTGCTCCACTGGTACGTGTAATAGATGGCCGAGTAGCCATCGAGGTGGCCGAAGCCGAGCTCGAAGTGCGTGCCCGGCGCCCACTCGCGGCGGAAGGGCAGGAACTTCTCCTGCGTCTCCTGGAGCACCGCGGTGGGGTCGAAGCCCGGCGCCCGGTCGTGGAAGGCGAGGCTCACGGCCGAGAGGAAGAACTGCCGCCGGGTGTCCACGCCGACGCCGAACTCCTTCGCCCGCTTGAGCTGCTCCACCAGCGCGTCGGGGATGGGCTCGCTCGTCTGGTGGTGCTTCGCGAAGGTCTTGAGCGCGGCACCATCGAGCGGCCACTCCTGGAGCAGCATCGAGGGCACCTCCACGAAGTCCCACTCCGTGCGGATGCCGGAGACGCCCGCCCACGGCTGCCGGCCCGCGAAGATCTCGTGCAGCAGGTGCCCGAACTCGTGGAAGAAGGTCTCGACCTCGCTGTGCTGGAGCAGCTCGCCGGGCCTGGGGAAGTTGCACACCAGCGTCGCCTCGGGGAGCTGCGTGCCGCCCACGCCCACGGTGAGCCCGAACTGGGCCGCGTGCTTGTACTTGCCCTCGCGCGGGTGCATGTCGAGGTGGATGCGGCCGAGGTGTTGTTCGCCCTCGAAGATGTCCAGCGTCTCCACCTCGGGGTGCCACGTCTGCGCGTCGCTCACCGGCTGGTAGCGGATGCCGAAGAGCCTCGAGGTGAGGTCCATCACGCCGCGCTTGACGCTGCCGTACTCGAAGTAGGCGCGCAGGGCCTGGGTGTCGAGGCCGTAGCTCTCGGCCTTCACGCGGTCCTCGAAGAACTGGTGCTCCCAGGGCTCGACGCTCGTCGCGCCGGGCACGTCCTTCTGCTTGCGCAGCAGCAGCGTGGCCATGTCGGCCTTGGCCCGCGTCTCCGTCGCCTGGCGCCCGCGCTCGATGAAGTCCCGCGCGGCCTCGGCGGTCTTCACCATCTTGGTCTCGGTCACGTAGGCGGCCCACGTCGGGTAGCCGAGCAGCGTGGCCAGCTCGTGGCGCTTGCTCAGCAGCGCGTTGAGCACCTCGACGTTCTGCGGGTACGCGCGCTCGCGGTAGGCGCGCCAGAGCGCCTCGCGCACCTTTACGGACTTCGCGTAGATCATCACCGGCAGGTAGTCGGGGGTGTTGGTGGTGACGGTGATGGTGCCGTCGGCGGCCTTCGGGTGCGCGGAGAGCCAGTCGGGGGGCAGCCCCTCGAGCTCCTTCGCGTCGACCGTCACCGAGCGCACGTCGTCGCGAATGTTGCGGCCGAAGGTCTGGCCGATCTTCACCAGCTCCTCGTTGAGGGCCCTCACCTTCGTGCGGGTGGCCTCGTCGCGGTCCACGCCGGCGCGGCGGAACTCGCGCAGGGCCTTGAAGAGCCAGAAGGTGCCTACGGGGTCGAGCTTCTTCGCGTCGACCTTCGAGAGCGCGTCGTAGAGCCCGCGGTCGAGCGAGAGCTCGACGTTGAGCGCCTCGAGCTGCTGCTCGCACTTCTCGGCTACCTCGCGGAAGGCGGCCTCGGGGTGCACCTCCTTGGCCAGCGACGAGCGGGCGCCCATGTCGCCCATGATGCGGCTCACCTCGTCGTAGAGGGCGAGCACCTTCTCGTCCTGCCCGGCGGGGAGCGCCTTGAGCTCGGCCACCGCGGCCTTCGCGCGGGCGAGGGTGGCGTCACAGGTGGCGCCGAAGTTCGCGGCGGTGCCGGCCAGCAGGCTGGCGGCCTTGGGGAGCGTCGTGGTGGTCATGGGGGGCGTCTTTCCGGCCTGGGTGGTGGCGCACGCGCACAGGAGCGCGGGCAGGAGCACGAGGTGCTGTCGCATGGAGGCGCTCTTATCGCCCCGGGCGGCCTCAAGCGAGCGGCCGGGGCAGCCTCAGGTGCACGGCCGTGCCGGGCCCGCTGCGGAACTCGACCTCCCCGCGCACCTGGCGCACCAGCGTACGAACGATGCGCAGCCCCAGCGAGCCCGACGTCTCTGTCGAGAACTCCGGCGGCAGGCCCACGCCGTCGTCGGCGACCGTCACCTCGAGGCCCTCCGGCAGCGCGCGGGCGCGCACCACGAGGTGGCCGGGCCTCCCATCGGGGAAGGCGTGCTTGTACGCGTTCGAGACGAGCTCCGTGAGCACCAGGCCCAGGGGAATGGCGGTGTCGAGGTCCAGCTCCACGTCGTCCACGTCGCAGTCGAGCGTCACGTAGCGCCGCGCCTCGGCGGTCTGGGCGAGCATGGCGAGGAGCTCGCGCACGTGCGGCGCCAGCTCGATGCTCCCGAAGCGCGAGGAGCGGTACAGCCGCTCGTGGATGAGGGCCATCGTCTGCACCCGCGCGCGGGACTCCTCGAGCGCGGCGACGACCGTGGGGCTCGAGACCTGCCCGGCCTGGAGCGAGAGCAGGCTCGAGATGACCTGGAGGTTGTTCTTCACCCGGTGGTGGACCTCGCGCAGCAGCGTCTCCTTCTCGCTGAGCGCCGCGCGGAGCGACTCCTCGGCGTGCTTGTGCGCGGTGATGTCGCGCGAGACGAGCAGCACGAGGCTCGGGCGGCCGTGCTCCAGGGCGACGGTCGAGAGGGCCACCTCGGCGTGGGCGGTCACGCCGGGCAGCGGCACCGCGACCTCGAAGACCTCCACTGTCTCGAGCTTCGCGGGCCAGCGGCGCTGCGTCATGTGCTGCAGCACGACCGCCATGCCTTCGGGCACCCGGGCGCAGAGCTCCTCGAGGGGCAGGCCGATGAAGTCCTGCTCCTGGTAGTCGGGTAGGAAGCGCCGGGCCTGGGCGTGCACCAGGGAGTTCACGTCGCTCACCCGGAGCCCGCCGCCCGGCTCGACCGAGAAGAGGATCATCGCCTCGCGGGTGGCGTTAAAGATGGCCGCCAGGCGTCGTTCGCGGTCGTCGAGCTGGTGCTGGACCTGGAGGCGCTCGGTGACGTCCTGAACGGTGCCCAGCGAGCGGTAGGGGCGGCCCCCCTCGCCGTAGAACGTTTCACATCGCTCGTGGACCCACTTGAGCCGCCCCCCGGGCAGGAGCAGGCGATGGAGGACGTCGTATTGCCCGCGCTCCTCGACCGAGCGCTCGTAGGCCTCGCTCACCAGCGCGCGATCTTCGGGGTGCACCAGCGCGAGGAAGGCGTCGTAGGAGGCGTTGAACTGCCGAGGGTCGATCTCGAAGATGCGGAAGATCTCCTCGCTCCACCACAGGCGCCCGGAGCCGAGGTCGAGGTCCCAGCTCCCGATGCGCCCCACCTGCTGCGCCTGGCGCAGGTGCGCCTCCACGTCGCCGGCCGGGCAGGCCTCGCGCGCGCGCACGGCGCAGGCCAGCCGCCCGCGCACCGCCGAGCGCCGAATCGTCCACGACGTGTGGACCGCGAGGTCGTCACGGCCCTGGAACGTGACCATGATCGGCCGGGCGCAGGGCTCGAGCTTCGGGGGGCTCCCGGCCACCCAGCGCTGGAGCGGCGTGCCCACCACGGCGCCACGGCGTTGCCCGAGGAGTTCCAGCAGGCTCGCGTTCACGTCGGTGATGCGCCCGCTCCGGGTGAGCTCCAACATCGCGCCCGGCACGTCGGCCCAGCGGCTCTTCGTCAGTGTCATCGCCCGCTCGCTCCTCCTTCGTCCCTCCACCATGAACGTCTGCCTCAGGCCAGCACCGGGTGGACCCGCCCCGGCCGCAAGGTGAGCACGACGCCGGTCACCTCGCCCTCGTCGAGCACCGGCGCCATCGTGCCCAGCACGGGGAGCAGCGCCCCGTCGCGCTGGCGCAAGCTGCACCCCTCGGAGAGCTGTGCCGGGCGTCGAGTCGCGCGCACGCCCGCGGCGAGCTGGGTGTGCTCGCTTCGCGTCAGGTCGGCGCGCTCGGCCACCTCGGTGAGCGGCCGGCCCAGGGCCTCGCCCAGGCTCCACCCCGTGAGGTGCTCCGCCGCGCGGTTCATGAAGCACACCCGCTCCTGACTGTCGGTCACCAGCACGCCGTCGGTCATGCTCTGGAGCGTCGTGGTGAGCCAGTGCTCGAGCTGCCGCAGCCGGGCCTCCGCGCGCGCGCGGCGCAGCGCCGTCTCGATGGTCGCGCTCAGCTCGCGGTCGTCGATGGGCTTGACCAGGTAGCCATACGGCTCGGCGTCGGTGGCCCGGCGCATCGTCGCCTCGTCGGCGTTGCCCGTGAGGAAGATGACCGGCGTCGAGAACCGTGTGGCGATCTCGCGCGCCGCGTCGACGCCGTCAGGCTCGCCCCGAATGCGAATGTCCATCAGCACCAGCGCCGGCGCCTCCGCGCGCACCATCTGCACGGCCTCCGCGGCGCAGTCCACGAGGCCGACGATCTCGAAGCCGAGGCGCTCGAGCCGAAACTGCAGGTCGAGGCCGACCAGGCCCTCGTCCTCCACGATGAGCACGCGCGTCTTCACAGGAGCAGCCGGAGCAGGCCGACGCGGGAGTCTGCCCCGAGCTTCCTCAGGAGGTTCTGCTGGTGGAACTTCGCCGTCCGCTCGGTGATGCCCGTCGCCGTCGCCACCTCCTCGACGCTGCGACCCAGCAGCAGCAGCCAGAAGACCTCCCGCTCCCGAGGGGACAGCCGGGCCCCCCGGGCCAGCGTGTCGATGCGGGAGTTCATCATCGCGCTGAAGACGTCGGCGTCGATGGGAAAGGCGGTGACCACGGCGGCGTCGCCTCGCCGCTCCGCGACCAGCACCGTCTGCTGGGCCCCCGCGTCGGCGCCCGTGACGACCGTCGCGCTCGAGAGCGCCCCCAGCGAGCGCACCGGGCAGACCGGGCACTCCGACTCGCGGTTGAACATGCGCTTCCAGCACGGGGCGCCCGCGGTTGCCCCCGCTCCGTGCGCCCCCGCCGACGTCGCGCGGGTCACCTGCCAGCTCGCATCGGGCCCCAGCAGCACTTCGTAGGTGACGCCGGCGGCCGGTGCCAGCGGGAGCGACGGCTCGCGTGACACGGCGTCGATCATCACCGCCATCACCGTGGGCACCTCGCGGGTGCCTACCCGGCACAGCTCCAGCACGAGATCCACGGGGAAGAGCGTGTTGATGAGCGAGACCGTCACCTGCGGGCGCTCCCCGCGCGTCGCCTGACCCAGCGCGCGATCGAAGGCGCTCCGGGAGGACTCCCTGAGCCACTCCTCCCGGAAGTTGACCTGCTGGGTGCGCGTGCCGTCGGGCAGGAGGAAGAGGAAGGCTCGGTTCGCCTTCAGCACGCAGCCGTCGAGGTCGAGCAGCAGCACGGGGCGGCGCTCGCGCTCGAGCAGTTGGACCCCGATCAACTCCCAGTCAACTGATGCCATGAAGCCCCTCGAAGAAGAGTCGAAGATGAAGTGGGCCCGCACAGCCGAAGACGTGCGGGCGCAACCTAGAGCAAGACGAAGGCGCGTGAAGACGCATCCTGCCCATCTCGGCGAGCTGGTCGAGACAGCCTGTCCCTGAAGACAGGTGCGATGTCTGTCGAGACAGGGCAAAGGCCGCGGCGGGCCGCGTACCTTTCGCCCCATGTCGGTCGCCACCATTCACCCGGCCTTCGCTGACACCTCGCGCGCACAGCTCGTGGCGGCGCAGCCGGCCCAGGTCCATCGCAGGGGGGCCTAAGGAGGTCGGGCGTCGAGAGCCCCAACGCATCGCGTGCGTGGTCCCGCTCCCCTGCACGATCGAGCCTCCCCTCCCTGCACTCGATGGAAGATCCGTGACGACCGACACGCAGCCCAGAGGAGCGACCTTCGAGGCGCGTCTCGCCAAGGTCCTCGTGGTGGACGACGACGCCGCGAACGTGCGGCTGCTCGAGCGGCTGCTTCGCAGCGCGGGCTACGAGTGCATTCGCTCCACCACGCGGTCGGTCGAGGGCCTTCAGCTCTATGCCGAGGACCCACCCGACGTGATGCTCCTCGACATCAAGATGGCCGGGCTCGACGGCTTCGAGGTGCTGCGCCGCCTTCGCAGCATCGAACCCGATTACCCGCCCGTTCTGGTCCTGACCGGGGATCTCCAGCACGAGACCCGGCTCAAGGCGCTCGAAGCAGGGGCCCGCGACCACGTCACCAGGCCCTTCAACGTTCCCGAGCTGCTCTCTCGGGTGCGCAACGTGGCCGAGGTGAGGATCCTCGAGCGGCTGCTTCGCTCCGAGAAGGCCCTCCTCGCGCAGCGCGTGGCGGAGCGCACGATCGAGCTCAACGCCACCAGGCTCGAGGTCATCCGGCGGCTCGGCCGGGCCGCCGAGTACCGGGACAACGAAACCGGTCTCCACATCTTGCGCATGTCGAAGATGTCGCGGCTCATCGGGCGGGCCGCCGGCATGTCAGAGGCCGAGGCCGAGCTCCTGCTCAACGCCAGCCCGATGCACGACATCGGGAAGATCGGCATCCCGGACAACATCCTGCTCAAGCCCGGCAAGCTCGACGCGGCCGAGTGGACGATCATGAGGACGCACCCGACCATCGGCGCCGAGATCCTCGGTGGTCATCCCTCCGAGTTGCTGAGGACGGCTACGGAGATCGCCATCTCGCACCACGAGAAGTGGGACGGCAGCGGCTATCCGCGCGGGCTGTCAGGCGAGGCCATTCCCCTGACCGGCCGGGTGGTCGCGCTGGCGGATGTCTTCGACGCGTTGACCTCGAAGCGACCCTACAAGCAGGCTTGGAGCGTCGAAGACGCGCTGCGCGAAGTCCGCCGACTGAGGGGCAGCCACTTCGACCCCGGGGTCGCGGACGCCTTCGAGGCGGTGCTGCCCGAGATCGTGGCCATCAAGACGCAATACGCCGAGCCCGAAGGCGACTGATCTCGGGTCAGGCCGCCCGAGCGAGGTGCTGTTCCGCTGTGCACCGGACCTGGGGGGGCCTTGCGACGAATCTACATCGTGGAGGACGAGGCACTCGTCGTGTTGGACCTGACCGAGGACCTGACTCGCCGGGGCTACCAGGTTTGTGGTCACGCGACGCGGGCCGAAGAGGCCCTGGAGGCCATTCCGCGGCTGAGCCCCGACCTCGTCATCATGGACGTGAACCTGGGGCCCGGCCTCTCCGGCCTCGACGTCGCCGAGCGGCTCAAGCCACACGCCTTCGCGCTCATCTTCCTGACCGCCTACGCAGACGAGGAGCGCCTCGAAGACCTGAAGCAGTCGGGCTCGAGCGCCTACCTCACCAAGCCCCTCCGGACCGAGGTGCTGGCCGCGAACATCGAGCTCGCGCTCGTGAAGCGGAGGAGCGCGCAGGAGCTGGCTTCGCGGGAGGACCTCTTGCGGCTGTCACAGGAGGTCGCCCAGGTCGGCAGCTGGGAGTGGAACCTCCGCGCGAACACGCTGCAGTGGTCGCCAGAGATGTACCGCCTCCACGGCAAGGCCCCGGCGACCTTCGTGCCCACGCTGGCGTCGGCGCTGGCCAGCTACCTGCCCGAAGATCGCCAGCGCATGGTGGCAGGCATCGAGCGCAGCGTCGCGACCGGCGAGGGCACGCCGGAGTGCTTCCGGGTGCGACTGCCGGACGGCACGGTGCGCACGCACTGGGTTGCCTGGAAGACGTTCCTCGACGCGACGGGCAAGCCGGAGCGCATGATTGGCGCGAACGTCGATGTAACCGAGCGCAGGCGCGCGGAAGAAGCACTGCAGCGAACCGAGGCCCTCCTCTCGTCCGTCTTCGAATTCGCGCCGGACGCGCTGCTGATCACCAACGACGCCGGCGACATCATCATGGCGAATCAGCTGGCGACGGCCCTGCTCGGCTACGGCCACGACGAGTTCCTTCGCCTGTCGGTCGAGGCCCTCGTTCCCGAAGGAGACCGGGCCCGGCACGCGGACCAGCGTCGGGAGTTCACCGCCCTGGGACGGCAGCGCCACATGGGCTCGACGCACGCTCGCCTCTGGGCGAAGCACAAGGACGGGCGACACCTCCCCGTCGAGATCAGCCTCAGCCCCATCACCTCAGACCAGGGGCGCCTGGTCGTCGCCGCGATCCGCGACGTGAGCAGCCGTCTCGACGCCGAAGAGGCCCGCTACGAGTTGGAGCGGCGTCTGGGGGCCGCCCAGAAGATGGAGGCCCTGGGCAGGCTCGCTGGAGGCATCGTCCACGACTTCAACAACCTCCTGACGTCGATTTCGGCCAACCTGTACCTGGCAGGCAACAGCGTGACCGCCGACTCGCCGCTGGCTGAATGTCTCACCGAGATTGGGGCTGCCACCAACCGGGCCACAGAGCTGGTTCGCCAGATTCTCACCCTCAGTCGCCGCCAACCGTCGCGGCACAGCGCAGGTCGAGTTCGGCCGCTCGTGGAGGAGGTGGTGCGGCTCCTGCGCGTGTCCGCGCCGCCGGGTGTCAGGCTGGGGATCGACGCGCCGGAGGATGGCCTGGTGGCGATGAACCCCACGGAGATTCACCAGGTCCTCATGAACCTGGGCTCCAACGCGGTGCACGCCGTCGCCACGACGGGCCAGGTGAGCTTTCGAGTTCGCCTGGAAGTCGCAGACGGCAGCGGCGCGCTGCGGCCCGGGAGGTACCTGCGCATCGATGTGGTGGACGACGGCCAGGGCATGGCGCAGGAGATCGTCGAGCAGATCTTCGAACCGTTCTTCACCACCAAACCCGAGGGCCGGGGAACCGGGTTGGGCCTGGCCGTGGTGCACGGAATCATCGAGGCCCACCATGGGCGCATCACCGTCGACACCGAGCTCGGGCGGGGCACGCGCATGAGCGTGTTCCTGCCTGAAGCGAAGTGAGTACGCCGCCTGCCCGTCTCGGCGAGGTGGCGGAGACAGCCTGTCCTTGAAGACAGGTGTGGTGTCTGTCTGGACAGGGCACAGTCCCCGATGAGCCGCATACTTTTCGCGGCGTGTTGGCCGCCACCATTCACCCGGGCTTCGCTGACACGTCTCGTGCGCAGCTCGTGGCCCTCTTCGAGGCGGCGCGGCGCTTCGACATTCGCCACTACGAGGGGCTGAGCAGCGACGAGGTGGTGCGCGGGCTGACCGAGCCGGTGCGCGCGCTCGTCGAAGAGACGCTGGCCCTCGCGACCCGGCTCCTGCGCCACTACGACGTGCCGGCGGCCGTCGGCGAGGGGAGCGACGAGCCCTTCAACTTCGAGCTGGCGATGGACTCGGTGCTGGCGACCGCCAGCCCCGGCAGCAAGGTGGCCGACCTGGCCTTCATGGCGGTGACGGAGCTGCGGCAGCGGCTCGGTCGGCTCTCGCACCACGCGGCGGACGGCGACGCCTGGGAGATGCTCTGCGACGCGGGGAGCGCGGTGCGGCGCGTGTGCAAGTCGCTCGCCGCGCTCGAGGCGGCGCTGTGCGAGGCCGAGCACCTCCCGAGCCAGCTCCGCCACGACTCGGAGCTGCAGATCTCCCTCGAGGTTCGTCGGCAGTACCGCAAGCTGTGGCGCTTTGCTGCGGCGCAGGGTGAGGTCCAGCCGGCGCACGTCCGAAACGCCTTGCGCGGCGGCGGTACGCTGGTGGCGATGCTCGTCGGGCGCGACGTCTACCCGCACCTGCGCGAGGGAGATCGCTTCCACCTCCGGCAGCTCCAGCGCCGCATCCTCGATTGGCTCCAGCAGGAGCAGCCCGACGGGAAGCTCGGCGTGCGCGTGTGGCAGGACTTCGCGGGCATGGTCGAGATGTTCCGACAGGTCAGCCTCCGGCAGGAGCTGGTCGCCCACGATCTCGAGCGGCTGCGCGACCTCGCGCGCGACCTGGGCGACGACACCCCGCCGGCGCAGGAGCGTTGCCGCGCTTCCCTCGCCTCGCTGCAGGGGCTCGACGACCAGCTCGACGAGCTCGTCGCCGCCGAGGCCCCGACCGCGACGCTGGCCGAGGCGGTGCGCCAGTTGCTCGCGCGCTCCCAGGGCCAGCCCCAGGCCGGCGGGGAGTTCTGAGGTCTCATGTTCCGCCCAGCACCGCCACCTGCCGCGCAGCTCACCCGCCTCGTCTCCAGCGCGGCGTCCGGCGAGTTCATCGCCGCCGGGGAAGACGTCGAGGTGCACGTCTTCCTCCAGGCCGGCCGCGTGGCCTGGGCGACGACCAGCGCCGAGCGCTTCGTCTTCCGCCGCTACCTGCTGGAGACCCTCGGCGTGGAGGAGGAGGCGCTGCGCACGGTCTTCGAGGAGTGCCAGCGCACCCGCCGCCCCCTGGGCGAGGCGCTGGTGGCCTGGAACCTCCTCACCCGCGAGCAGGTGCGCGAGGCGCTCCGCGCGCAGGTCGTCGCGGCGCTCACCTCGCTCGATCGCTGCGTGGCCGCGCAGACGCTGTTCCTCCCGCGCGGCCAGCACTACGCCTCCTACGACACCGCGCTCACCTTCGAGCTCGAGACGCTCCGGCCCCTCGCGGCGCCCGCGGGCGAGACGGCGGACCGCGCGCTCGCCTCGTTGCAGGAGGCCTTCCCGTCGCTGCTGTGGGCCGCGGTGCTCGAGGAGCGTCGGCCGGTGAGCGTCGTCGGCGAGGCGGCGGCCAGCCGGGCCGGCGAGCTGGCCAGCCGCCTCGGCCCCGAGGTGCCCTTGCTGGCGGTGCGGAGCTCGGGCGGCTCGCTGGTGGGCGGGCTCCTGGGCGACCCACGGCACACGCTCTGGTGCGGGCAGGCGCCCGAGGCGGGCCTCGCGCCGGTGCTCGACTTCATGGTGTCCAGGCTGCTGGGCGCTTCGGGTGGGGCGTCGGGCTGCGTGCGCGGCGGCTTCGAGACCTTCGGTGACACCCTCCACGACGGGGGGGCGGTGCAGGAGATCCTCGAGCGCGCCGAGTGCCCGGTCGGCGCGGTGGTGCTGGAGGGCGCCGGGTGCCCCGACCTGTGGGTGACGGCGCGCGCGCCCCTCGACGCGACCGCGCTCGGCCGCCGCGCGGCGATGCACCAGGCCGTGCTCGACGCCGACGTGTACGCCACCCGCGCGACGCGCGCCCGCGCGCAGGGCGCCGACCTCGCCTTCCAATCGGCGCTGGTCGCCGACGAGCGCTGGTGGTGGTTCGGCGCCGACCTCGTCACGCGCGCGCCCTCGTCGCTGTGGCTGGCGCTCCCGCGCGCCGCTGCCCTCGGTCTGGGCTGGGCCCTCCTGGCGACCATCGCGCGGCGGATCTCGGTCCAGGAGGTACCCCATGGGTGAGGCCGACGTGCTCAGGCTGGAGGGCTTCGGGGTCGGCTTCCGCGAGCGGGTCATTCTCGCCGACGTGTCCCTCTCGGTGCCGGCGCGCGGCACGCTGGCGATCATGGGGCCGGCCGGCGGCGGCAAGTCGACCCTCCTGCGGACCCTGTCGGGCCTCAACCAGACGCAGCCAGACCTGCGGCAGTGGGGCGTCGCCGCCTACCAGGGAGAGCCCCTCGACGGGGCGAACCGGCCGGTGCTGGTGCAGCAGGACGTGCGGCACTTCGTGAGCAGCGTGCGCGAGAACCTGGTCTCCGCCTTCGCCGATCGCGCGCAGCTGCGGCGCGAGGCGCAGAACGAACGACTCGAGGCGCTGCTGGTGCAGGCCGGCGTGCCGGAGCTGCAGGACGCGCTCGACGACGAGGCGGTGCTGCTCGCCGCGCCGGTGCGGCGGCTCCTCAGCGTGCTGCGGGCGATGGCCTCCGACGCGGCCCTGGTGTGCCTCGACGAGACGACCGTCGGCCTCGACGCGGTCGCCGCGGAGCGGGTGCTGGGGTTGATCCGCTGGTACGCGCGCACCCACGCGGTGCTCTTCGTGACGCACCACCAGGGCCACGCCCGGGCCGTGGCCGACCGGGTCGCGCTGCTGGCGGGCGGCCGCATTCAGGAGGAGGCCGTCACGCGGGTGTTCTTCGAGGCCCCCACCGCAGCCGTGACGCGCCACTTCATCGACACGGGCGGCCTGAGCCTGCCGTCACCCGATGCCGACCCCGCCACGCTGGCCGACGACGCGCCCCGGCCGCCGCCGCTCCCCGCCGCGGCGCGCATCGTGCCGGCCACCCTGGGGCCGCGCGGCTTCGGCTGGCTCCTGCCGGGGAAGCTGGGCGGGCTGCCGCGGCCAGGCATCGTGGTGGGCGTGGAGGAGGACCTCGCCGGGCTCACGCGCCTGGGCGTGGACACCCTGGTGACGCTCGAGGAGTCGCGCACCGTGCCCCTCGAGGCGCTGGAGGCGGCGCGCATCGCGAGCATCCACTTCCCCGTGGTGGACATGGAGGCGCCGGAGACGATGGACACCGCCGTGCTCTGCCGCCGCGTCGCGGCGCGGCTGGAGGAGGGCGGGGTGGTCGCCTACCACTGCCGCGCCGGGCATGGCCGCACCGGCACGCTCCTGGCGTGTCAGCTGATCTGGTCCGGCGTCTCGGCCGTCGACGCGCTCGACCGCGTGCGGAGCGTCAACCCCCGGTGGGTCACCTCCGAGTCGCAGGTGCGCTTCCTCGAGACCTTCTTCGAATTTGTCCGGTGGCAGGGCGGGCAGTCCGCCGGACACGCAGCACCCCTGCCCGTTCCCCATTCCCCTCCCCGAAAGGAAGTACCCTGATGTCTCTCGATTCAGCGTTGTCCAAGGCGCAGCAGGACGTCCCCGAGTGCGTGGCCGTCGGCTACGTAGACATGACCACCGGCATGCTGCTGGGGGTCCGCACGTTGGACAGCCACCCGCAGGAGGTGCTCGACCTCGTCGCCGCCGCCAC
>CAYUZK010000014.1:378-56309 GCA_964449625.1 uncultured Archangium sp. | reverse complement strand
CTGGGGGATTTCCGAGGCCCTGCGTGTCAACCTCGGGGACGGGATCACCGTACCTCGTCGGCCGACACCTCGTCGGCGGGCTCGGCGACCTGCCCCTTCGCCAGCATGCCGGCCTTGTTCTTCGAGAGCAGCGTTCGCTCGTAGAACTGGCTCTGAATCTGCCGATCGAGCTGCTTGTTCGTCCACCCGCCGCGGAGCGCCTCAGCCTCGTAGAAGCGCCTCGCGCCCGGGTTCTTCACCGCGAGGAGTCGCACGTAGTTCGACCAGGGGAGCGGGAAGGCACTGCCGATGGAGGGCAGCGAAAGTCTCGACGCCGACTGCCTCTCGGGCAACGTGAATTGTCCAGACGCCGTCTGGACAATCTCGCGGTACGCCAGAAAGAAGGCCCGCATCTGGAAGAGGTTCGCCCGCCCAAAGCCTCGACCAAACCGCGCGGTCAGGTCCACCGAGAGCTGGTGAATCAACTGGGCGCCGTAGTCCGCTCGGCCCTTCCCTCGTTGCTCGCCCTCGACGACGCGCCGGCCAACCAGCCAGTAGGTGGCCGTCATCACGGCGTTGACGGACCTGGCCGCGGCCGACCTTGCTGCAGTAAGCAGCCCGGCCACGTCATCGAGGACCGCGCCGTAATCTGGGCCGCGGAACAAGGTTGGCTTCTTTGCGGCCATGAACTCACCCTGCCTCCCTGAAGTTCGAAGTTCAAGGAGGCTCCTGCCTACCTACCGATTCCGCAGACGCCGCCTGCGCAATTCCCTGTGGGCGAGGAAGACCGTGACCACGGAGTTGCGCTCCCGGCCGCCTCGTTCATCATCGCCCTCGTGCCACGACGCATTCGCCAGATGCCCGACGGCTCGGCGGTGGGGAGCATCGGCGTCCATGATCCCTTCGAGCTGATCCGCCACCTCGCGCGCAGCCAGTCGGACCCGCGCAAGGCCGTCGCCGAGCTGGTGCAGAACGCCCTCGACGAGCAGGCCTCGCACGTCACCCTCGAGCGCTTCCGCGACGGGGGCGAGGCGGTGCTCTCCATCCTCGACGACGGCGCCGGCGTGCTGCCGGAGCTCCCGCGCAAGGACGCCCTCACCACCATCGCGTCGAACATCGGGCACTCGCGCAAGCGCCAGCTCTCCTTCGACGAGCGCATGCGCCAGGCCATGCTCGGCCAGTACGGCATCGGCCTGCTCGGCTTCTGGGCCGTCGGCCACGAGCTGCGCATCAGCTCCCGCGTCGCCAACTCCGAGGTCTGGGCCCTCACGCTCTTCGAGGACTCGCCCCGCTACACCATCTCGCGCATGCCCGACGTCATCGATCGCGGGCCGACGTGGACCGAGGTGCAGGTGCGCCGGCTCCATCGCGCGGCCTTCGCGCCGACGGTCGGCGGCCGGCTCGCGACGTACCTCTCGGTGGAGCTCCGCGGCCAGCTCGTTCGCCACGGCACCGAGCTGCGCCTCATCGACCGCATCGCCCGCGGCGCCGCCGACAAGCACATCGTCATCAAGCCCAGCCACCTCGCCGGCGAGCGGCTCCCCGGCCTCGAGCCGCTGCGCCTCGCGGGCTTCAAGTACCCCGTCGAGCTCACGCTGCACTTCGCGGGCGACGCGGGGCCCGACGCCGGCCGCGTGCGCCTCGCGTGCAACGGCGCGGTGGTGCTCGACGACCTCGCCGCGCTGCCCGAGCTCGCGCACGCCCCGTGGACCGACGAGCGCCTCGTCGGCGTCATCGACTTCCCCCACCTCGAGGTGCCGCCCGGCTCGCGGCGCGGCGTCGTGCCCAACGCAGCCGCCGCGGCCCTCGTCGACGCGCTGCTCGCCCTCGAGCCCCTCGTCACCTCGCGCCTCGAGGAGCGCAGCCGCGCCCAGGCCTCCGCCCTGTCCGAGGACATGCACCGGCAGCTCGCGAGGCTCTTCACGCGCGCCACCTCCTTCGTGCCCCACCTCGAGTGGTTCCCCGTCGCGCGGCGCAGCGGCGCCGTCGAGGACGCGCCCCCGGGCGGCTCCGCCGTGCCCCCGTCACCGAGCGAGCGCCCTGCCCCGCCTGCGCAAGAAGACGAGCCCGCGGCCGCGCAGCCGGAGCTCTTTCCGCCCGGCCCGCTGCACGCCGTCAGCGTTCGCCCCGCGAAGCTCGAGCTCGCGGTGGGCGAGCGGAAGGACCTGAAGGCCATCGCCGCCGACGAGCACGGCCGGGCCATCGGCGAGGGCGTGCAGTTCGAGTGGCGCGCCTCCGGGGCCCTCTCGCTCTCGGCCGTCGGCGGCCTGGCCACCGTCGAGGGGCTCCACGCGTCGGCCAGCGAGACGCTCGAGCTCGTCGCCCGCGAGGGAGCGCGCGAGCGCCGCGTCGTCGTGCCCGTGCGCATCTCGAGCGAGCCCCACCGGCGCGCCGACGCCGGCATCCCCCAGCCCGAGGAGGTCAACGAGCCGCTCCAGCCGTGGCGCTCGCGGCTCGTCGACGAGCGCTGGCAGCTCAACACCGGCCACCCCGACTACCGCGCCTTCGCGAACGAGCCGCGGCGCCGGCTGCGCTACCTCGCGATGCTCCTGTCGAAGGAGGTCGTCAGCCGGAACTTTCCGCAGCCCGGCGTCGGCGGCATTCTCGAGGAACTGGTGGGGCTGCTCGCGGCCCTGGAGCGCTCGGGGGCGTGGGGGCGGACGCGAGACGAGTGAGTTCGTAGCCGTCTGAAGTCACGACGTCGGCGGCCGAGGGGCATCGGCTTGACCTCTGATGCACAGAGCTTTGATGCTTGCTGCGATGCGAACGACGCTCGACATCGATGCCATGGTGCTCCGCGACCTGAGGCGGATCCAGCGCGAGGAGAACCGCTCGCTCGGGGCGATCGCGAGTGACCTCCTCGCCCAGGCTCTTCGCGCGAGAAAGGAACAGCGGGCCAGGAAGCGGCCCTTCAAGCTCCGCAGCTTCTCGATGGGCGCGATGAAGCTCGACCTCGAGGATCGGGAGGTCGTTCAGGCGCTGCTCGACAAGGAGGACTTCGGGTGAGCCAGGCCGCTGGTCGACGCTGGCGGAGCACGAGGGCTGGGGCGTTCACCGCGGGCACGCCAGCTCGCTGGGCGCGAGGTACGTTTCCGGGCATGTCGCCGAAGAAACGCGTGGTGATGAGCAAGTGGTCGAGCCACGCGGAGCACGGCAGCCGCGCCTTCGACCACGAGTTCTGGCAGAGCGTGAGCTCGGAGGCGCGCATGGCGGCGGCGTGGGACCTTGTGAAGCACTACGTCGAGGTCAGCGGTGGCGACCCGAATCAACTCCGACCTCAAAGACATCGTGAGCGCCTTGTCTTCCGCGCGGGTCCGCTTCCTGGTCGTCGGCGGCATCGCGGTCATTGAGCACACCGAGCCGAGGTACACGAACGGCATCGACCTCTGGGTGGAGCCGACGCTCGGGAACGCCAGGCGAGTGCTCGTCGCGCTGAAGAAGTTCGGCGCGCCGCTCGCGGAGGAAGGTCGGCCGGCCGCAGGACCTCGCGGACGTCGAGCGACTGAAGCCGCTGATTCGGAAGGTTGGTCGGAAGCGGTGAGCCGCTTGGCGCGGAGCGGCCGTCGAGACAAGCAGAGAGCGCGCGGGTCAGTTCGGGCAGGTGCCCCAATTCGTCGGGAAGAAGTTGGTGTCGTCGTTGCCCGCGTTGCCCATCGTCCGCTGGTACTTCGGCCACGCGCCCACGTCGTCCAACAGTCGCGGTGAGTCGACGATGATGGAGTACACCCGGCCGTCGCGCGCTGCGACGTAGAGGAGGCCCGTCGTGCTCGTCGCAGCTCCGGGCCGGCGGTTGCAGTCGAAGCCGGGGTGCGTCACCACCACAGGGGAGCCAGTGGAGGATGGCAACGCCGCTACCCAGGTCGACGTCGCTACGCCGGAGGAGCTCGCGTCAAAGCAAACCAACCGCCCATCATTCGTCACCGTGAAGCCCTCGGCCGTCCGCCCGCCAGCGGGCTCCAGCAACACCGGGCTGACCAGCATCGTGGCGCCGGGGGCATTCGCCAGCTCGACCGCAGAGCTGGCGGCGCCGGGGTTGAACCGAACCAGCCGCTCCCCGGCACCGATGAAGGCGAGGCCGATGTTCGCGACGACCGGCAGGCCATAGTCCACCCCGCTGAGGGGCTGATCCCGTGTCACGAATGAGGCGAGCACTCGGTAGATCTGGCGGCCCGTCAGCGTCGAACTGGTGAGCAACTCCGTGGACTGGAAGCGAGCCATGCCGAGCGAGACCGCCTGGTCGCTCGTTTCCAGCGTCGCCACCGTCGACTCCAAGTTCATCATGCTCCCCGTCAACCCGGACACCCGGCGGACCAACAACCCCATGTTTGGAATTCCCGTCACTGGCTGCCGAGTTACGAAGTTCGCGACACCGTTCAGGATGAGTGGACTTACCGCCGTCTCGACCGTCGTCCCGACAGGTGAGGGCTCGAGTGGACTGCCGAGGCTCGACGTCGTCTGGTCCAGTGGGAGGAAGGTGCAACCATCCACCGAATCCCACTTCAGCACGCGAGCGGGGACGCTCAACGCGCTGGCCGTTGTGGCGATAGCCGCAACCCTACTCCCCGTCGTCTTCGTCAGCGCCAGCCCGCTCCAGACCTTGTTCGTCCCGAGGCCTTCACATGGAGTCGGCACGTCGACCGTGGAGACGCTCCCCGAGAGGATGGAACTCCGCCCGAGGAGACGGCCCTTCGCTGCCGAGGTTCCCATCCCATTCGCCACCGCGTAGACGACCGGGCCCGTCACTGACCCGTCGCTATTCACGTGCGTCGCTGCCGGCGACACTGCCACGGCGTTGATGGCGCCCCACAAGGTCGTGCTTCCTGCGTCCGCTCCCGTGAGGTGGCTCAGTGCCTGCAGCGTGCCCGCAGTGAAGTTGATGTCATTCGTCCCCACGTAGACCGTTCCATCGGGCCCCACCGCAGGGGCGACTCGCATGTTGCCGCCGCCCACCTGCGTCACCCACCGCACCCGCGTCACCGCCACAGTGCCGCCGTCTCCCGTCGCCTGGTTCCCGTACACATCCATCGCGCTCATCGTGATTCCGAAGTTCCCCGTCAGCCCTTTCAACTCCGGCTGGCTCAGGTCCATCGCGAAGCACGTGCACTCCCCTCCATCCTCGCACTGCACGCCACCGTCGCACGGCGTCGGGTCCATCGTGGCGCCGCCCACCTCGAGTGCCGCCACAGACACCGACTCGCTCGCCTGCACGGCCGCCTGCCACACATCGTCTCGCTGGTAGTCGCCGCTGCCAATCGGCCGCGTCGGAGAGATGAAGGTCAGCGTCGGCCCGGTTGCGTCCACCGTGAAGGCTCCGGTTCCGCTCAGCCCCGCGTCGGCGAAGACGGCGAGCACCGTCACGGTGTGCGCACCCTCCGTCAGCCCCAGCGTCGACACTTGCCCGGCGTAGCCCCCATCGCCCGTCACCCGCCCGGACAGCGCCATCCCATCCAGCGCCAACTCCACGAAGCTCGGCGCCGCGGCGCTGAAGCCCGCCTTCCTCACCAGCCTCGCCACCACCGGCACCGATGCGTCGGGCCCGAACGTCCCTCCGTCCGGCGCAAGCACCTCGAGCCGCTCGAACGCAAGCTCGCACTCCCCCGTCGCCCCGCCGTCACCTGGCGCCCGGCACTCGTAGCTGTCCTCGCACAGCGGGCTGCACATCACGGTGCCACCTCCGCCGCCGGTACCGGCGTCAGTCCCGCCGCCCATGCCACCACCAGCACCGGAGTCGCCAGCCGGGAGACACACGCGTTCTACGCACCACTCGCCCGCGAGGCAGTTGCGATCCACCTCGCACGCGCGTCCGGCGGGAGGCGGGTTGTCGCAACCGACCAGCACCTGCACCACCACGAGGGCCAACGTCCAGTGCCACCTCATTCACTCCCCTCCTCGCTCACCCACCGCTGTCCAATCTCAGTTCGGGCAGGTGCCCCAATTCGTCGGGAAGAAGTTGGTGTCGGTCGTTGCCCGCGTTGCCCATCGACCGCTGGTACTTGGGTCACGCGCCCACGTCGACCAGCAGACACAACTACGGACAACCGGCAATCGCGCGAGCCGTGTTTCCCGAGTTCTGCGCGTCTCGCTGATACTTCGGCCACTGCGCCGTATCGTCGAGCCCCTTCGAGTCGACGATGATGCTGACGACGTAGCCGCTCTCCGTGGCGAAATAGAGGACGCCGGTCTGCGACGCGGGCTGCTCCCGATTGCAGTCGAGCGTCGGCGAGGCGGAGACCGCCCCAAGCGCGACCGAACTGCTCGTCGAGCCCTGGTACCGCACCGACAGGTTCGTCTGGCTGGCGGCGACGAGGTAGCCCCCATTTGTAACGACGTACACCGCATCATCTTTGCCGAGGACTGGGCTCGCGACACCGGGCGTGCCGTTCGAGTAGCTCGCGTTGGTGAGCACCCCAGCCCCGAGTTGCACGGCACCCGAGGTGTACTTGCGGAGTTCGAGTTGCGTGCTGCTCCGGAAGCCGGCGATGACCTCCCCGGCGGCAGTGATGACGGGTGCCGTGACGGGCGTGCCGGAAACGACGCCCGCGTCTGCCCCACTCTGTGTCAGGAACTGAAAGAGTGCACCGATACCAGGGCCACCGCCGCCGCCGCCTGCGAGCTGAGTGCCACTCTCGAAGAGCGCCAGTCCCTTCACGATACCTGTGCCCAGGGGGGAGGTCGGGAACTGCGCAGGTGCGCCAATCGACGAGGGGTTCGAGACGTCGAACCTCGTCAGCCGGCCGCTATCGTCTGGATAGTAGGCCGTAACGCCGTCGGTGATGACGTTGCCGGGGAAAGCGCCACCGCTGGCATTGTTGTTCGCGTAGCACGTGCCCGCGAAGGGCCGGTAGCCGGCGACCCGAAAGCCCGCCGTGCGCGGTTGCGTTCCGACGATGCCCACGTCGTCCGTGCCGTCCTGCACGAGGGCGGGCGACACCGGGGTCCAGGCACTCAGCACAGAGAGGTTGGCGCTGCACCCAGACAGCAGCGCCCCCGTCGAAGCGCTCGCCGCGAGCAGTGTTTCGCTCGTGTCTTTTCGCTGGAAGAACACGAATTGTGCTCCATCTGCCCGCGTGCCGACGACGGGGCTGGCCTCGACAGCCTCTGTCACGGCGCGCCACACCACGCCGGCATCGGGAGCCAGCAGCGTCAGGCCTGGGTTGGAACCATTCGCGACGCCCACCGCGACCTGCCCCTGCCTTGTCAGTGCCGGCGTCCCCAGGACAGCTCCAGTCGTAGCTCCATTCGTCACTCGCGTCGCCCAGCGCCACCTCGTGAGCGCGATGTCTTGCGTCCCTCCGCTCGCGACAGACCGATTCCCATGCCGGTCGCTGCCCATCGCGCTCAGCTTCACGAATCCCCGCAAAGCGTTGAACGGCACCCTCGACAGGTCGACCGAGTACTTCATGCAAAACGGCCTCCCTGCGGCGACGCAGGGCGTCCCCGCTGAGTAGGCGCCGCTGCCTCCCGACGGAGCGTGCGAAGCCTCGACCTGTACCGACGTCTCGTCCACGTCAGCGGCAGCGCTGGTCACCTCCACCTCGAGCACCGAGTCGCGCCGGTACGCCCCTGCGAGGTCCGGGTCTGATGGGTAGTACTCGGCCGCCTGGGCCATTCCGTAGTTTGGTGCGGGAACCGCTGACACATCCAACGTCGGACCGGTCGCGTCCACCGTGAAGGCTCCGGTTCCGCTCAGCCCCGCGTCGGCGAAGACGGCGAGCACCGTCACGGTGTGCGCACCCTCCGTCAGCCCCAGCGTCGACACTTGCCCGGCGTAGCCCCCATCGCCCGTCACCCGCCCGGACAGCGCCATCCCATCCAGCGCCAACTCCACGAAGCTCGGCGCCGCGGCGCTGAAGCCCGCCTTCCTCACCAGCCTCGCCACCACCGGCACCGATGCGTCGGGCCCGAACGTCCCTCCGTCCGGCGCAAGCACCTCGAGCCGCTCGAACGCAAGCTCGCACTCCCCCGTCGCCCCGCCGTCACCTGGCGCCCGGCACTCGTAGCTGTCCTCGCACAGCGGGCTGCACATCACGGTGCCACCTCCGCCGCCGGTACCGGCGTCTGAGCCGCCATCCGAGCCGCCGTCAGTCCCGCCGGTGCCTCCGCCCATGCCGCTATCGGCGCCACCACCTCCACCCACGCCGCCGCCCATGCCGCCGCCCGTACCACCGCCGCTGCCCGCGTCGGCCGCGACGCAGAAGCCTTCGACGCAGGTCCCGTCACCACACTCCGACGACGACTCGCAGGTCGTCACCCCGAACGTGCAGCCACTCACCACCACTGCCACCAGTCCCACCAGTGCCGCGCGCATCAGAAGCTCCCTCCGACGACGAACGCCCCGCCTTGCGCCATCGGCACGAAGGTCACCTTCGGGCTCGAGGGCGTGCTCGCCCACAGCACCGCCCCAACCGCCGCGGCGGCCGCGCCGAGGCCCAGGCCCACGAAGCCCACCGTCGTCAGCGTGCGCCCCGTCGCCAGGTTCGCCGCCGCCTCCGCATCCGTCGCGTAGAGACCCTCGTTGCCCACCCGGAGCTTCCCAGCGCCACCGCCGACGGCCGCCCCCGCGATGGCCGCCGCCAGCCCCGCCACCGCCACGCCCGCGCCTGCGTACACCAGCGTCTTCGCCACGGGGCTCGGCTCACTCGGCCCAGGCTGAGTCACCACGGGCGGCGTCACCACCACCGGCTCGACCTTCTTCGGCTCCACCGTCGCCACCACCGGCTGCGCCACCTCGCGCACCGGCGGCAGCTCCTTCACCTTGAGCAGCTCATACAGCGCCACGAGCGCGTTCTTCGCCACGTCGCGGTGCTTGTCCTTCCCCCGGGGCAGCGTCACGGTCTGCAGCGGCGCCACGAGCTTCCCGTCGTCGCGGACCACCCGCCCCGTCACCACCACCATCCCCTCCAGCGTGAAGTCGACGTTCGCGTAGAGCGCGTAGAGCGTCTCGGCCTTCTGCGCGAGCTGCTGCAGGCACGCGTCTTCGCGCTCGCAGTCCTGGCGCTTGAGCTCGGCCAGGGCCTGCTCGGCCTTCGCGAAGTCAGGCAGCTGCGCGCCGGCCGCGCGGAGGAGCCGCTCCGCGTCGCTCGTCAGCCCCTCCCGCTCGGCCTTCGTCACCGCCGCCGGCACCCGCTTGAACTCGAGCGGGAAGGACATCACCGAGGGCTTCGCCCCCTGGGCCCAGGCCCCCGCGGACAGCACCACGAGCACGCACGCAAGACGCATGCGCGGCGTTGTAGCAGGGCTCGATCACTCCAAGAAAATTGCGACCGCTACTTGAGGATCTTCCCCTTCAACGATTCCAGCATCGCCGTAACCTCCGCGCAGTCGCTCACGGTCTGCGCCGAGGCCACCCGCCGCGAGATGGCCCGCCCCTGCGTCTCGTACGCCGCGTAGAGCTTCTCGTCCCGCGCCGACAGGGAGCCGAGCTCCTCGAGGTCGGCCTGCACCGACTTCTTCCACCCCGCCGTCACCTCGCAGTCCTTCCGCTCGATCACCACCGGGGTGTTCTTGACCACCACCGGCACCGGCGGCGTGGGCGTCTTCACCACGGGCGGCGGCTCCACGGGCCTGGCCACCACCAGCTCCACCGGCTCGGGCTCCACCGGCGGCGCCACCACCGCCACGGGCTCGACGACCGCGCTCGGCGTGGGCTCCACGGGCACGACCACCGGCGTCGACTCCGGCCCCCGCGTCGTCCACCACACGCCGAGGCTCAGCAGCAACACCAGCACCGCGAGCGCCGCGATCCACCCGCCCCGCCGGCGCTCCTCGGGGAACGCGGCGGCCAGGGCCTTGTCCGTCGAGGGCTGCGGCGTGGGCCGGGCGATCTTCGACGTCGGCGCGTACTTCGCCACCGCCGCCGGGTCCCTCGGCATCGGTCGCACAGCCGTCGAGTCCTGCGCGAGCTGCTTGAGCAGCCGCTGCACCGTCACGCGCGCCGCGTCGGCCGACGACGGTCGCTGGTCAGGCTCCTTCTCGAGCAGCGCGTCGACGAAGGTCTCCAGCTCCTCCGAGGCCCCAGCCAGCACCGAGGTCAACTTCGGCGGGCGCTCCGAGAGGTGCTTCTGGAGCAGCTCCGTCACGCTCGGCGCCTCGAACGGCAGCTGCCCGGACAGCATCTCGAACAGCATCACCCCGAGGGCATAGAGGTCGGCCGTCGCGTCCACCTTGAGGCCCTGCGCCTGCTCCGGCGCGATGTACTCGGGCGTGCCGGCCAGCAGCGAGGCGCCGTCATCGCGCCGCGGGAGGTTCACCGCCACGTCCACCAGCGCCACGGGCTCCTGCCGGGCGAGGCCGAAGTCGAGCACCTTCACCAGCAGCTCGCCGTTGTGCTCGCGCAGCAGGTACACGTTGGACGGCTTGAGGTCGCGGTGCACCACGTTCTTCTTGTGCGCCTCAGCGAGCCCGTTGAGCACCTGGTCGGCGATGCCCAGGGCCACCGCGGGGGGCAGCGCGCCCAGGCGCCGCATGTACGCGTCGAGGGGCTCGCCCTCGAGGAACTCCATCATCAGGTACTCGCGCCCGTCGGGCGTCTTCCCGAAGTTGATGATCTCGATCAGGTTTCGGTGCTTGAGCGAGCCGAGGGCGCGGGCCTCCGAGAGGAAGCGCCGGGTCCACTCCGCGTCGGCCGCCACCTCGGGCTTGAGCACCTTCACCGCCGCCCGGCGCCCGATGGTCTCGTGCATCGCCTCGTACACCAGGCCCATGCCGCCGGCGGCGAGCAGCCGCGTCACCCGGTAGCCGCCGAGCTCGAGGCCCACGAGCGGGTCCACCTCCCCCACCACGACCGAGGGAGGTTCGCTGCCGAGGACGGGGTCCGTGCCTGCCATGGCCCGCGTTGTACCAACCACCCACCGCGCCCTCCAATTCGCTACCGGCGCGCGCGGCGAGCGTGTAGCGGGGGCGCATGGCCACCCGCCTCCCGCTGTACGCCACCGCCTCCCGGGGCACCGAGCCGTTCCTCGCCCAGGAGCTCGAGACCTTCGGCTGCAAGCGCATCCGCCAGGATCGCGGCGGCGTGCGCTTCATGGCCAGCCTCGACGAGATCCTTCGCGTCTGCGTGCACAGCCGCATCGCCATGCGCGTGCTCTACCCGCTGGGCACCTTCGAGGCCGTCGGCGCCGAGGGGCTCTACGAGGCCGCGCTCGAGGTGCCCTGGGAGGACTGGCTCACCACCCGCACCACCTTCGCCGTCGAGGCCACCCTCAAGGACACCGAGCACACGCACACCGGCTTCGTGGCCCTCAAGCTCAAGGACGGCATCGTCGATCGCCTCCGCCAGAAGCTGGGCAGCCGCCCCAACGTCGACAGCCACGACCCCACCGTGAGCGTGGTGGCCCACCTCGCGAAGACGACGCTGTCCATCTCCCTCGACCTGTGCGGCGAGCCGCTCTTCAAGCGCGGCTACAAGCTCAAGCAGACCATCGCGCCGCTCAAGGAGACCCTCGCCGCTGCGATGCTCATGGCCTCGAAGTACACCGGCGAAGAGCCGCTGGCCGACCCCATGTGCGGCTCGGGCACCCTCGTCATCGAGGCCGCCTGGCTCGCCATGCGCCGCGCGCCGGGCCTCAAGCGCCGCTTCGCCCTCGAGGACTGGCCGATGTTCGCCGCGAAGGCCAAGCCGCTGCTCGACGACCTGCGCCGCGAGGCCCACGCGATGGTGCGGCCGCTCCCCTTCCCCGTCTTCGCCCGCGACTACGACGAGGACGCGCTCGCCGCCGTAAAGCGCAACGTGGTGGCCGCGGGGCTCTCGACGGCCGTGCGCATCGAGGAGGCCGACGTGCTGCGCGCCGACGCGCCGGCCGGGCCCCCGGGGCTCGTCATCACCAACCCGCCCTACGGCGAGCGCATCGGCGAGGGCGGGCAGAAGGGCATGAAGTCCTTCTTCCACTCGCTGGGCAAGTCGCTGTCGCGCTGGGAAGGCTGGCGCCTGGCGGTGCTCGCGGGCAACCCGGCCTTCGAGAGCGCCTTCGGCCGCCGCCCCTCCGCGCGCACGGCGCTGTGGAACGGCCCCATCGACTGCGAGCTGCTGCAGTTTCCGCCCTACGTGCCGGGCGGTAGAGTCGCCCGTTCATGAGCATGACCCACTCCGGGGAGCATGAAGAGTCGCAGACCGCCGAGGTGGCGGCGGACGCGCTCGACCCGCTCGTGGGGCAGACCATCGACGGGCGCTTCCGCATCGTCGACGTCATCGGCAAGGGCGCGATGGGCAAGGTGTACCGGGCGGTGCAGCTGCCGCTCAACCGCGCCGTGGCCCTCAAGGTGCTCGACTCGCGCTACGGCGCCGGCCGCGAGGAGAGCTTCAAGCAGCGCTTCCTCGTGGAGGCGGCGCTCACCAGCAAGCTCAACCACCCCAACACGGTGCGGGTGCTCGACTACGGCAGCACGAAGGAGGGCCTCTTCTTCCTCGCCATGGAGTACCTCGACGGCGAGACGCTCGAGAAGCTGCTCGCGCGCGGGGCGCTGCCCTGGCACCGCGTGGTGGCCATCGCCCAGCAGATGGCGCGGGCGCTGCGCGAGGCGCACGAGCTCGGCGTGGTGCACCGCGATCTCAAGCCCGGCAACGTGGTGCTCCTGTCGGCCGACGACGACGCCGACTTCGTCAAGGTGCTCGACTTCGGCCTGGTGAAGTCCTTCGTCGAGGGCCACGAGCTCGAGGGCCGCGCCATCACGCAGCAGGGCATGCTCATGGGCAGCCCGCCGTACATGGCGCCCGAGCAGGGTGAGAAGAACCGCGCCGACCCGCGCAGCGACATCTACTCGCTGGGCACGATGCTCTTCGAGATGCTCTCGGGCCGGCCGCCCTTCACCGGCGGCGCGCCGCTGGAGATCATCATGAAGCACGTGCACCAGCCGGTGCCCAGGCTCGTCGCGCCCGGGCACTTCGAGCCGGTGCCGCCGACGCTCGAGGCCCTGGTGCTCAAGTGCCTGGCGAAGTCGCCGATGGACCGCTTCCAGTCGATGGACGAGCTGCTCCTCGCGCTGCAAGACGTGGCGGCGCCCGCGCGCTCGGTGACGCAGGAGCTCCCGATGACCGAGACGGGCGTGCCCGTCGTCACGGGGCCTACGCCAGTGCCGGAGCTCGACGCCCCGCCCCGCGGCTCGCCGCTGCTCTTCGTCACCTTCGGGCTCGCCATCGCCGTGGGCGTGCTGGCGACGTGGCTGCTCGTGCGACCCGGCGTACCCACCTCGATCGCGGTGCAGGTGGCCTCGACGCCGCCGGGCGCCGAGGTGCGGCTCGACGGGCAGCTCCTGGGCGTCACGCCGCTGGACCTCGAGCGGCCGCTGGGCGGTGCCACCGGGCAGCTCGACTTCACGCTCACGCTCGAGGGCTTCCACCCCGCGCAGGTGACGCTGACGGCGACGGGGGCGCGGCTGGCGCTCCATCAGGCGCTCGTGCCGCGCGAGCCGCCCGCCGCCGCCGAGGTGCCGACGCCAACACCGCCCACCGAGGCGCCGACCCCCACCGCGGTGGAGGCGCAGCCCGCGCCGAAGGCCCACGAGCCGACGCCCGCGAAGACCGATGCGCCCGCGAGGCCCCCCCAGCAGCCGCTCGCTGAAGAGAAGCCGCCGGCGCCCACGCCCGCCACCTCGAAGATCGACGCGGCCTTCGACGACGCGCCCAGCGTGAAGACGGCGAAGCCCGCGCCGCGGCCGGCGAAGAAGCCGAAGGCCGTCAGCGCAAAGCCCGCCTCGAAGCTCGATGACGACGATGACGGCCCGACCCCCGCGCCGGCGCCAGCGCCGCCCGCGGAGAACGAGCTCAAGCGCCCCGACACGCGGTGAGCGCGGGCCTCAGACGCGGTTCTCGCGCCGGCGCAGCAGCCGCTCCAGGTTGCCCCGGTGCGTCCACAGCATCGCCACGAAGAGCCCGACGCCGAGCAGCGCGTACGGCAGCGGCCGCCCGAAGAAGAAGGCGCTGGCGATGGCCACGAGGGCGCCGAGCAGCGAGCCGACCGAGCTGATGCGCGTCAGCGCCAGCACCACCACCCAGACGACGAAGCCGACGGCCGCCGACTCCGGGAGCAGCACGAGCAGCACGCCCAGGGCCGTCGCCACGCCCTTGCCGCCCTTGAAGCGCAGCCACACGGGGAATACGTGGCCCAGGAACGCCGCCGCCGCGACCGCGACGTGGAGCCCGGGCTCCACCGGCGCTACCACCACCGCGGCCCACACCGGCAGCGCGCCCTTCGCCGCGTCGAGCAGCAGCACCAGCGCGCCCAGCCCCTTGCCCGCAACGCGCGCCACGTTCGTCGCGCCGATGTTGCCGCTGCCGGCCGCGCGCACGTCCTTGCCCGCCACCAGGCGCGTCACCACCACGCCGAAAGGAATGGAGCCCGCGAGGTACCCGAGCGCGACGAGGGCCCAGCTCATGAGATCTGCAGCACGCGCCAGGCGTAGGCCACCCAGGCGTAGTTGACGAGGAACAGCGCCAGCGCGCCCCACCGCACGCGCGCCCACTCGCGATCGTCGAGCACCAGCTCCGGCACCGGCATGCGGAAGGCCAGGTGCAGCGCGCTGAGCACGATGGCCCCCGCGAAGCCGGCCGCCGCCACGGTGCCCAGGGGGTTCGCCTTGAGCGCGCCCACGACGTTGAAGTGCGCGAAGCGATCGGCCACGCGCGTCAGCCCGCAGCCGGGGCACGGGTAGCCGGTGAACTTGCGAAACCCGCACCCCCAGAAGGGGATGAGCTTGGCCACCGGCACGTAGCGCGCGACGAGGAAGCCCACGAGGCCCACCACCGCGAGGGCATCGACGGCTCCGAAGGCGCGGTTCCGAGGCGGGACGTAGACCTGCACGGCGGCCGGCACCGTAGCCGAGATCGCCCCCGCCGCTGCCTGCAGGAATTGCGCACCGCCTGCCCGGCCGGGGTCGCTTGCCCGGGGGGCGGCCCTTCGGCTACGTGGCGAGGCATGAACACGCTCCTGCTCGCGCTCCTCCTCACCTGCTCGCCTGACGGCAAGGGCGGCACCACCTGCAACCACGATCACAAGGCTGACGCGAAGAAGGCCGAGGCCACCGAGTGCGGCCACGACGGCGCGCAGGCCAAGGCGGCCCCGGCCACCGGCAACGTGATGCTGCGCGGCGAGAAGCTCTCGGGCGCCCCGGCGGTGGACCTGCTCAAGGTCCTCGCGGCCCCGAGCGACTTCGAGGGCAAGAAGGTCACCGTCGAGGCGAAGATCCGCAAGGCCTGCGAGAAGAAGGGCTGCTGGATGGAGCTCGCCGGCGCCGAGAAGGGCCCGGGCGTGCGCGTCACCTTCAAGGACTACGGCTTCTTCGTGCCCCTCGACTCGGCCGGCAGCACGGCGAAGGTCGAGGGCCTGGTGAAGGTGGCCGAGCTCTCCGAGGCCCGCGCGAAGCACTACGAGGCCGAGGGCGCCTCGGTGCCGAAGGGCAAGGACGGCAAGTACCGCGAGGTGCAGCTCGTCGCCTCGGGCGTCGAACTCCGCCGCTGAGTGCGCGCCTACTCGATGCGCGGCGTCCAGGGCGCCGCCGAGCGCGCCGTGGCGCTGACGCGCGACGTGCTGACGCTCGAGGCCCCCAGCTCGCTGCTCCATGACGTCTCGCTCGACCCGCGCTTCCAGCACCGCGGGGTGGACCTCCTCTGGGAGCGCCCGGGCGAGCGGGTGCTGGGCGTCGAGGTGAAGGGCGACCGCCAGGGCTACCGGCGCGGCACGTACTTCTTCGAGCTCATCAGCAACGCCGAGAAAGACTCGCCCGGCTGCTTCCTCTACTCGGTGGCCGATCTCCTCGTGTACGTCTTCCTCGACGCGCGCGAGGTGCACGTGCTCGAGCTGGCGCCGCTGCGCGAGTGGTTCATTCCCCGGGCGAAGGCCTGGCCGCTCAAGACGACGAAGACGCGCACCGGCGCCAACCTCTACACCACCGTCGGCGCCATCGTGCCCATCCGCGAGGTCAAGGAGGCCGTGCCTCACGCCCTGCGCGTGCACCGCCCTTCGGCACCTGCGCCCACCTCGCCGCACTGACGCGCCGTTGCGGCGCCCTGCCTCCGGTGGCAGCGTCGACGCCCATGCGCACGCTCGCGAGCCTCGGCCTGCTGCTGTCCCTGGTCCTCCCCACGAGCGGCTGCATCGTCGTGCCCCGCCACGGTTATTTCGCGCCGTCGCACCGGGCCCACCAGCGCGCGGTCTCGCGGGGAACGGTCTGCCCGCCGAGCCACCGCTGGGACGGCTACGTCTGCCGGCACCGCGGCGAGGGCCGGGGCGCGCGCAAGCACGACGTACACCGCGCCGTGCCCGTGCGCTGAGCCGCCCTCACGGCGCGGGCGGCGGCGGCGGCACCTTCGCCATGGCCTTCTTCACGCGCTCGAGGAAGGTGAGCAGCCCCTTCGGCGCCTTCTTCATGCCCGCCTTGAGCTCGTAGCGGCCGCCTGCGAGCGGCTCGCCGTTGGTCGCGCGCATGAGGGTGACGACGACCTTCTTGTGCGCCTCGCTCACCTCCTCGGCGTCGAGGGTGACGAGGGCCTGGGCGCCGGTCGCGCGGGCGGCGACGCCGAGGCAGGGCCCCAGGCGGCAGCCCTCGGGCGGCAGCTGCGCCTCGTCGATGCGCACCGCGCTCACCCCGCCCTCGCTGAGCGCCTCGGCGAGCGACTGCGCCAGGCGCCGCGAGACGTCTTCGTAGATGGCGTCTTCGGCGGAGATGTCGATGACCGCCACCCGCGGTGACTGGCCCAGCGCGAGGAGGACGAGGGGGAGCAGCACGGAGGCCCAGAGCACCGCACCCCGACGCCGCCTCGTCAACAGGCCTGTTTCACCTCCCCGAACGAGCGACCGCGGGAAACCACACGGCCAGGTGCAGCCCAGGGCGCGTCTGGTACCGTGAGCCCTCGACCATGGCTACGAAGCAACGCCCGGGACACGATGACGGCGACACCGGCGTCGCGACCGAGACGAAGAAGAAAGAGCAGCTCAAGAAGCCGCCCCTCTTCAAGGTGCTGTTCCACAACGACAACTACACCACCATGGAGTTCGTCGTGTTCGTGCTCCAGACCGTCTTCCACAAGAGCGAGTCCGACTCGATGCAGATCATGCTCAACGTGCACCGGACGGGCGCGGGCGTCGCGGGCGTGTACACGCGGGAGATCGCCGAGACGAAGGTGAACAAGACGCACGCGCTCGCCAAGGAAGCCGAGTACCCGCTCAAGCTGTCCATCGAACCCGAGGACCCCTAACCACCATGGCTTCTCCGATCATCGCCAAGGAGTTGCAGGCCGCGATTCGCTTCTCGCTCACCGAGGCCAAGCGCTTGCGGCACGAGTACCTCACGCTCGAGCACCTGCTGCTGGGGCTGTTGCGCGACCCGCGCACGGTGGAGGTCGTCAAGGCCTGCGGCGCGAAGCCCGACCGCCTCAAGTCGCGCCTCGAGAAGTTCCTCGAGGAGACCGTGGAGCGGCTGCCTGACGGCGTGGAGGCCGAGCCGCAGCAGACCATCGGCGTGGAGCGGGTGCTGCAGCGCGCCGCCTTCCACGCGCTGTCGGCCGAGCAGAAGGTGATGGACTCCTCCGACGTGCTCATCGCCCTCTTCCGCGAGGCCGAGAGCCAGGCGCTCTTCTTCCTCAAGGAGGAGGGGGTCTCCCGGTACGATCTGCTCAACTACGTCTCGCACGGCATCAAGAAGGACGGCGACGCCGAGGGTGGGGGCGAGGAGCGCGAGGGCGCCGGGCCCATGGGCGCCGACGACGACGAGGGCGCGCCGGGGCCGGCGAAGAACCCACTCGAGGCCTACTGCACCGACCTGAACACCGAGGCCGAGAAGGGCCACATCGACCCGCTCATCGGCCGCAAGCAGGAGCTCGAGCGCACGGTGCAGGTGCTCTGCCGCCGGCGGAAGAACAACCCGCTCTACGTGGGCGACGCGGGCGTGGGCAAGACGGCCATCGCCGAGGGGCTGGCGCTCGCCATTCACGAGAAGACGGTGCCGGCGCCGCTGGCCAACTCGCGCATCTTCTCGCTCGACATGGGCGCGCTGCTGGCGGGCACCAAGTTCCGCGGCCAGTTCGAGGAGCGGCTCAAGGCGGTGCTCAAGGCGCTCCAGGCGCACGACGACGCCATCCTCTTCATCGACGAGATCCACACCATCGTGGGCGCCGGGGCGACCTCCGGCGGCTCGATGGACGCCTCGAACCTGCTCAAGCCCGCGCTCGCCTCGGGGCGGCTGCGCTGCATCGGCTCGACGACCTACTCCGAGTACAAGAGCAGCTTCGAGCGTGACCGCGCGCTCTCGCGGCGCTTCCAGCGCATCGACGTGCCCGAGCCCTCGGTGGAGGACACCGTCGCCATCTTGAAGGGCCTGGCGCCGAAGTACGAAGAGCACCACAAGGTGAAGTACGACGAGGAGGCGCTCCGCACGGCGGCGGAGATGAGCCACAAGTACGTCAACGAGAAGTTCCTGCCCGACAAGGCCATCGACGTCATCGACGAGTCGGGCGCCATCGACCGGCTGCGCGAGAAGCCCACGGGCAAGGTGACGGTGGGCGACGTCGAGGCGGTGGTGGCGAGGATGGCGCGCATCCCCCCGAAGACGGTGGCCAAGGACGAGCGCGAGCAGCTCAAGAACCTCGAAGGCGAGCTCAAGGCCGTCATCTTCGGGCAGGACCGCGCCATCGAGGAGCTCGGGGCGGCCATCAAGCTGGCGCGCTCGGGCCTGCGCAGCGCCGAGAAGCCGGTGGGCAACTTCCTCTTCGCGGGCCCCACGGGCGTGGGCAAGACGGAGCTCGCCAAGCAGCTCGCCAGGACGCTGGGCGTCGAGTTCCTGCGCTTCGACATGTCGGAGTACGGCGAGCGGCACACCGTCTCGCGGCTCATCGGCGCGCCGCCGGGCTACGTGGGCTTCGATCAGGGCGGCCTGCTGACCGACGCCGTGCGCAAGCACCCCCACGCGGTGGTGCTGCTCGACGAGATCGAGAAGGCGCACCCGGAGCTCTTCAACATCCTGCTCCAGGTGATGGACCACGCGACGCTCACCGACAACAACGGGCGCAAGGCCGACTTCCGCAACGTCATCTTGATCATGACCACCAACGCCGGCGCCCGCGACATGAAGGCCAAGACGCTCGGCTTCGGCGACCGCCCCGCCATCGACTTCACCAAGGCGAAGGAGGCCATGGAGCGCGCCTTCTCTCCCGAGTTCCGCAACCGCCTCGACGCCACGGTGCAGTTCGGCGGGCTCGACCAGGCCATCATCTTGAAGGTGGTGGACAAGGAGGTGAAGGCGCTCCAGTCCCTGCTCACCGAGAAGAAGGTCACCCTCTCGCTCTCGGACAAGGCCCGCTCCTGGCTCGCCGAGAAGGGCTACGACCCTGAGTTCGGCGCGCGCCCCATGTCGCGGGCCGTGGACCAGAACCTCAAGAAGGCCATGGCCGAGGCGCTGCTCTTCGGGGCACTCAAGAGCGGCGGCAAGGCGTTCGCTGACGTGAAGGCCGATGGCTCGGGGCTGGAGCTGACGTTCACGGCCGCGGAGGCGTGAGGCGCCCCCGCGGGCGCTTTCAGAACACGTAGGTGTAGCCGACGTGGCTGCGGAGGGTGCCCAGCACGCTCTCATCGCGCAGGTAGAACGACTTCGTGAAGTGGTCCCAGGTCGGCACGTACTGCACCGAGCTGAGCACCGTGAGCGCGAGGGTGAGCTGAACCTGGTGCTGCCCGCGCTGACCGAACTTGAGGATCGCCGGCTGCAGGACGGCAGAGAGCTGGAAGTAGCTCAACGTCGAAATCGACGCGCCGATCTCCAGGCCAGCGCCGAACGCGAACACCGAGCCGATCGAATAGACGAACAGGTTGTCGACCGCGACGATGGCGCCAGCCGGCGACGCGAGCTCCGCGTTGACGACGAGACGGTAGGCAGCGCGGGAACCGACCTCGAGCATGCCCTGCACCGCCGCGCTCGGACTGACGTAGCCCTCGAAGAGGTGGGTGCCCAGGCCCACGCCGAGCCCGAACCGCACGCCGCCTGAGGAGCGCGGGCGCTCGACCGAACTGGATGATGCGACCTCGGCCGCAGGCGCTGGGGGGAGCGCGGGCGGAGGCGGCGGCACCTCCGACCACTCTGCCGGTGACGAGGGCACGGGCGTCACCGCCACGACCGGGCTCGCAGCGACCGGCACAGGGGCGACCGGCGCCACCACCGGCGCCGCCGAGACCGCGGGGACGAGCTGCCGAACGTCGGCGACGTCCGCGAACTCGATGACCTTCGTGCCGGTGGCCGTGGCGATGAGGTACCCCTTCGCCGTCTCGGTGATGACGCGGCCGACCACGGCCTTGCCGTCGCGCGACTGAATGACGACCTCGCCGCGGACCTGGGCGAAGGACAGAGAGGACAGCAAGACGACGCACGAGACGAAGAGGGACGTGAGGGGCGACATGGTGGGGCTCCTTGGGGACAGCGGGGTGGCGGGCCGCAGAGCAGCCCCCGGGCCAGCCGCAGGTCCGCGAAAACACGGCCCCAGGCGATCCTCCCAGCGTCCCGGACCCGAGACGGAGCATCCGCACGCCGGGGCGGAACTTTGCTACACGCCAGCGCCCGATGAAGCCCGCGCACCAGCCGCCCGCCGAGCCCAGGCCGCCGACCGGCAAGGCCGCCTTCTTCGACATCGACGGCACGCTCATCAGCACCAACGTGGTGCACGCCTACGGCTACTACGCGATGAACGAGGGCAGCGCGCGCGGCATCCTCGGGCGCACGCTGTCCACGGTGGCGCAGATCCCGCTCTTCGCGGGCATGAACCTGGTCGATCGCAAGCTCTTCAACGAGTACTTCTACCGGCAGTACGAGGGCCTGACCGAAGACCGGCTCCTCACGCTCACCGAGGATCTCTTCGACGACGTCATCAAGGGCGCCATCTTCCCCAAGGCCCAGGACCTCATCGACGAGGCGCGGCGCGCGGGCTGCCGCGTGGTGTTCGTCACCGGCGCGCTCGACTTCACGATGAGGCCCCTCGCGCGGCACCTCGGCGCCGACGATCTCATCGCCAACCGCATGCAGTTCTCCGGCGGCAAGGCGACGGGCAAGATCATCCCCCCCATCATCGAGGGCGCGAACAAGGCCAACGTCATCCGCGAGTACTGCGAGACGCACGGCATCTCGCTCATGAAGAGCTTCGCGTACACCGACTCCGCGTCGGACTACGCCATGCTCACCGTGGTGGGCCGACCGACGGCGGTGAACCCCGACCTCCGGCTCCGGGCCCTGGCGCGCAGCTACAACTGGCCGATCCTCGACGTGCGGTGAGGGGCTGGCCGAGCAGGCCGGGGCGCAGCTCGAGTCAGGCACCCTCTGCCCCCGGTAACCGGGCGCGGGGTTTGCCTTGATTCCCGGGCCCCGCGAGGCCAGAAGCACCGGTTCGATGCGCCCGCTCAAGACGCTCAAGAAGCTGTACGACGACGAGTCCCACATCACCATCACCGAGAAGGGCTCGCCGCCCCGGGTGATGTTCTACGGCGAGGACTTCTGGGTCGAGGACCTGCCGGTGGGCACGCGCGTCATCTCGCCGCGGCCGCCGCTGGAGGGCGTGCCCAACGTCAAGGCGGCCATCCGCTACGCGCTCAACCACCCCAGCGACATGGACCCGCTGCACGCGCTGCTCAAGCCGGGCATGAAGGTCACCATCGCGCTCGACGACATCTCGCTGCCGCTGCCGCCGATGAAGACGCCTGACGTGCGGCAGACCATCTGCGAGATCGTCCTCGAGCTGCTCGCCGACTCGGGCGTCGACGACGTGCACCTGATCATCGCCAACGCGCTCCACCGCCGCATGACCGAGGCGGAGATGAAGCGCATGGTGGGCGCGGCCATCTTCGAGAGCTTCTACCCCGACCGCTACTACACCCACGACGCCGAGGACCCCGACGGCATCGTGGAGCTCGAGCGCACCTCCGAGAACGAGGTGGTGGCCATCAACCGCCGCGCCGCGGAGTCGGACCTCGTCATCTACGTGAACATCAACCTGGTGCCCATGGACGGCGGGCACAAGTCGGTGGGCACCGGGCTCACCAACTACGAGTCGCTGCGGGCGCACCACAACCCCAAGACCATCCGCGACTCCGACTCGTACATGGAGCCCAGCCGCAGCAAGCTCCACGCCTCCACCGAGCGCATCGGCCGCGTCATCGACAAGAACGTGAAGGTCTTCCACATCGAGACCACCATCAACAACCGCATGTTCGAGGAGCCGGTGGGCTTCTTGATGAAGAAGGAGGAGGACTACTCCGAGTTCGATCGCCTCAAGCTGCAGAGCTTCAAGTACGCGCTCTCGAAGATGCCGCGGGCGATGAAGCGCAAGATGTTCTTCAACATCTACGCGCCCTACGAGGTGACGGGCGTCTTCGCCGGGGCCACCGAGCCCACGCACGAGAAGACGCTGGAGATGTGCTGGAAGCAGTACTCGGTGCCGGTGCAGGGCCAGAGCGACATCGTCATCTTCGGCATGCCCTACGTGTCGCCGTACAACGTCAACTCCATCTTGAACCCGCTGCTGGTGCAGGTGATGGCGCTGGGCTACCTCTTCAACCTGAACCGCGGCGTGCCGCTGGTGAAGAAGGGCGGCGTGATCATCATCACCCACCCCTGCTACGACGAGTTCGACCCGGAGCACCACGCCCCGTACATCGAGTTCTTCAACCGCTGCCTCACCGAGACGCGTGACTCGCACGTGCTCTCGCACAAGTACGAGCGCGAGTTCGCGACGAACCCCAGCTACGTGCACCTCTACCGCAAGGGCAACAGCTACCACGGCGCCCACCCCTTCTACATGTGGTACTGGGGCGAGAACGGGCGGCAGCACGTGGGCAAGGTGATCGCCGCGGGCGCCGAGAACAACCACGTGCCGGCGATCATGGGCTGGGACCGCACCGACACCCTCTCCGAGGCCATCGAGGAGGCCCGCGGCTTCATGGGGCGCTCGGCGAGCATCTCGTTCGTGCGCATTCCGCCCATCTTCCAGGTCGACGTGAAGCTGTGAAGCGGCGGCTCCGACTCGCCGCCGTGGGCCTGGGCGTCGTGCTGGCGCTGCTGCTCGGCGCGACCGCCGCGAGCACCGGGGGCTTCGCCGCCTTCGGCGCGTCGATGCAGGGCGAGCGCCTGGCGCGGGCGAAGCGCTCGCCGCGGTACCAGGGCGACCGCTTCGTCAACGAGCGCGCCACCACGGTGATGAAGCCCGGCTCCACCTGGAGCGCCGCGCAGGCCTGGCTCACCAACACCGAGCTGCGCGTGCCGAGCTGCCCGGTGCCGCTGCACGCCGACGCGAAGACCACCCTGGCCAAGGCGCCGGCCTCGGAGCTGCGGCTGACCTGGCTGGGGCACTCCACGGTGCTGATCGAGCTCGACGGCCACCGGCTGCTGACCGACCCACACTTCTCGGACCGCGCCTCGCCCTCGACCTGGGTGGGGCCGCAGCGCTTCCACCCGCCGCCGCTGGCGCTCGACGACGTGCCGGAGCTCGACGCGGTGCTCATCTCGCACGATCACTACGATCACCTCGACATGGCGAGCGTGAAGGCGCTGGCGAAGAAGACGCGGCGCTTCCTGGTGAGCCTGGGCGTGGGCGCGCACCTCGAGGCCTGGGGCATCGACCCGGCGCAGATCGTCGAGCTCGAGTGGTGGGAGCAGGTCTCGCTCGGCACCGGCCTGCTCGTCGCCGCCACGCCGGCCCAGCACTTTTCCGGGCGCCTCTTCGCGCAGGACCGCACGCTGTGGAGCTCGTGGACGGTGGTGGGCCCGAAGCACCGCGTGCACTTCTCGGGCGACACGGGCCTCTCGACGCACTTCGAGGCCATCGCGAAGCGCTACGGGCCCATCGACGTGGCGATGCTGGAGATCGGCCAGTACGACGAGCGCTGGGGCGACATCCACCTGGGTCCTGCGGGCGCGCTCGAGGCGCACCGCATGCTCGAGGCCGCGGTGCTGCTGCCGATCCACTGGGGCACCTTCGAGCTGGGGCTCCACAGCTGGTCTGGCCCGGCCGAGGCGCTCTTCGAGGGCGCGGCGAAGCAGGGCGTGGCGCTGCTCGCGCCAAAGCCAGGCGAGCCCGTGGAGCCGGCGACGGCGAAGGCCCCCGTGGCCTGGTGGCGCGCGCTGCCGCCGACGGCTGCCGCCTGCCCCTGAAGAGCTCGTGTGACGAGCTCAGCGGCGGGCGGTGAGCACGGCGGCGCGACAGCTGGGAGCCAACTCCTGAAACGACTCGCGGGCGTCAGGGCGCTCGCAGCCGCTCCAACGCGACGCGCGAGGCCCAGTACCCACACATGCCGTGCACCGCGGGGCCCGGCGGGGTGGAGCTCCCACAGAGAATGAGGCGCGGGTTGGGGGTGGAGTGGCTGAAGCCGGGCGCGGGCCGGAAGACGAGCTGGCTGCCGTCCACCGCGCCGCCGGAGATGTCGCCGCCGACGTAGGCCGCGTTCATCGCCTCGAAGTGCGAGGTGCGCTTGGCCGCGCGGGCCAGCACCAGCCGCGAGAAGCCCGGGGCGAAGCGCTCGAGCTGCGCCTCGAGGGCCTCGGTGAGATCGAGATCACTGCCGTTGGGCACGTGGCAGTAGGCCCAGAGGGTGTGCTGGCCCGGCGGCGCCCGCGTGTCGTCGAAGCGGCTCTGCTGCGCCGCGAGGACGAAGGGGCGCGTGGGGGCCTCGCCGCGCGCCACCTGCGCCTCCGACGCCGCGAGCTCCGGCATCGCGCCGCCCAGGTGCAGCGTGGCGGCGTGGTGCGCCTCGGGCGCCGTCCACGGCATCGGGCCCGAGAGGGCGTAGTCGAGCTTGAAGACGCCCGGCGCGCGGCGGAACCGGCGCAGGAGCGCGCGGTACCAGCCAGGCAGCGCGTCGCCGCACAGGCGCTCCACCACCTCGGCGTGGGTGTCGAAGAGCACCACGCGCGCGTCGGGGAGCTGCGCCAGCGAGGTGATGGGCGTGTCGCGCTGCACCTCGCCGCCGTGACGCAGGAGCAGGGCCGTGAGCGCGTCGATGAGCCGCTGCGAGCCCCCGCGCACCAGCGGCCAGCCTCCGGCCTGGGCCGAGACGGCCAGCAGCAGCGCGAAGGCGTTGGTGAGCGGCGCGGTGAGCGGGCTGAAGCTGTGCGCGGCGCAGCCGGCGAGGAGCGCCTTCGCCTCGGGTGTCTCGAACTCCTCCTCGGCGAACCAGAAGGCGCTGCGGAGCGCGTCGAGGCCGAAGCGCGCGGCGGCGCGGGGCGCGTGGAGCGGGGGCCTCGTCACCGGCGAGAACATGAGGTGCTGCAGCACCTCCACGTCGCGCACCAGCGGGCGCATCAGGCGCAGCCACGGGCCCTCGTCGGCGCCCAGCCGCGCGGCCGTGGCCTCGACGCCGCGCTCGAGCACCGCGACGCGGCCGCCGTCGAGAGGGTGGGCGACGGCGAGCGGCGAGTGCACGTACTCCACGCCGTGCTTGTCGAGCTCCAGCTCCTTGAAGAAGGGAGAGGCGACGGCCATGGGGTGAATGGCCGAGCAGAGATCGTGCTGGAAGCCCGGCAGCGTGAGCGGGAGCGTGCGCGCGCCGCCGCCGAGCGTGGACTGCCCCTCGAAGACCTTCACCGAGTGCCCGGCCCGGGCCAGGGCCACGGCCGCCGCGAGCCCGTTGGGGCCGCTGCCCACCACCACCGCGTCCCAGCGCTTCACGCGAGCGCCTCCACCCTGAGGCCCACCTTCGCGGCCTCGGCCCAGAAGCCGGGGAAGCTCTTGGCGACGGCCTCGCGCCCGCGCAGCGCGAGCGTGACGCCGTGGAGGTGCGCCAGCACGGCGGCGCTCATGGCCAGGCGGTGATCGTCGCGCGCGTCGAAGGTGAAGTCGCGGGCGCGGCCGGGCTTCACCACGAGCGCCGCGTCGTCGGCCGAGCCCTCGAGCCCCGCGGCCGCGAGGAGCGCGAGCACCCCGGCGAGGCGATCACTCTCCTTGTGCCGGAGGATGCCCGGGCGCGTGAAGCGCGAAGGCGAAGGCAGCACCGTAGCGAAGGCGGCGAGCGTGGGCACCGCGTCGGGGCAGCGCTCGGCGTCCACCTCGAGGCCAGCGCGCGGCTCGCCCGTGACGGTGTGCGTGCCGCCGCCTGGCCCCGGTGTCACCTCGAGGCCGGCGCGGCGGAGCTGCTCGGCGAGGTGCTCGTCGGGGTGGCCGGTGCCGAAGGTGAGGTGAGCCACCGCGGCGCCAGCGCGCCAGGCCAGGAGGAGGAGGTAGCCCAGCGACGACCAGTCACCGGGCACGGGCGGCAAGGCCTGGGGCGCGCCGAGGTCCTCGACCACGAGCGCGTCGCGCTCCCGACGTGAGGAGAAGCCGGCGTGCGCGAGCCACCGCTCGGTGAGGGCAAGGTAGCCTGCGCTCGTCAGCGCGCCCTCGAGGCGCACCGAGGCGGGCTGCCCGGTGGCCAGCGTCAGCCGCGCGGCCCCGAGGAGCAGGCTGGAGGCGAACTGGCTGCTCTCGGCGCCGGTGACGGCGAACTCGAGGCGCCCCCCGACGCGCGCCGGCGACTCGACCACGAGCGGCCACGGCGCGCCTTCGGTGAGCCGGAGCCCCAGGGGTCCGAGCCCGCGGCGCAGCGCCTCGAGCAGTGGCGCGTGGGGGCGGGCACCGAGCCGCGGCGTGCCGGTGAAGTGCACCACCCTCCCCGGCTGCACGGCGGCCTGCGTGAGGAGGAAGCGGAAGGGCGCGCCGCCGTCGTGGCAGTCGATGACCGCGCGCGGCGCCCGGAGCGCCACGAGGCCGTCGCGAAGGACGCGCACGTCACGCGGTGCCGCCTCGTCGAGCGGGACGACGGCGTCGAGCGAGAGCCCGCGCACCTCCGCCAGCACGAGGGCGCGCTGCGCGTCGGACTTGGCCAGCGGAGGCGTCAGCGTCACCACGCGCGGGTTCTACCCGATTGGCAGCGCGGGCTGCGCGCGTCATCCTCCCGCCGGTGACGACGCCGATGCACTCCTGGGTCCTGCGCCTGCCCGCCCACGGGCGGCTGGTGGTGGGCACGGACCTGCAGGGGAACCTGGGTGACTTCCGCCAGCTCCTGCGGCACGTCGAGGCCCTCGGTGACGACGCGCACCTCGTGCTCACCGGCGACCTCGTGCACGGGCCCGACGACGACACCGCGGCCCAGTGGCCCGACTTCCTCGGCACGCCCTACCGCGACGAGTCGCCGGCGCTCATCGACGCCTTCGTGGCCGCGCAGGCGCGGGCGCCGGGGCGCGTCCACTGCCTGCTGGGCAACCACGATCACGCGCACCTCGGAGGCCCCGTGACGTCGAAGTTCCACCCCGACGAGGCGGCGCACCTCGAGGCCCTGCTGGGGCCGGAGCGCACCAGCGCCTGGCGGGCGCTCGCCGGTGGCTTTCCCCTCGTCGCGGTGGCGCCGTGCGGCGTGGTGCTGACGCACGGGGCACCGGGCGCCGACATCGCCTCCGTCGCCGACCTCGAAGGGCTCCCGTACGATCGCTGGCGCGGCGACAGCATCGACACCTTCTTCCGGCGGCACGTGCTGGGGCCGCTCCTCTGGGCCCGCAGCGCCCGCGACGAGCTCGCCGCCGCCTTCCTCGCAGCCGTCGGCGGCACGGTGGCCGTCTTCGGGCACGACGTGGTGCGCGAGGGCTTCGCGCGCGACGGGCCGCGGCAGGTCTGCGTCTCGACCAGCTTCGGCCTCATCGACGCGCAGAAGACCTACGTCGAGCTCGACCTGGCAGCCCGCTACGCCGACGCCGCGGCGCTGCGCGACGGCGTGGAGTTGAGGCGCCTCTACCCGTAGCGCGCGCGGCCCCTTCGCTCCGGCGCCGCTCCGCCGACGCGACGGCGCTGCGTGACGACGTGGCGTTGATGCGCCGCGCTCCGTGAGCCGCGAGGACGTCACTCCGGCGCCCGTTACCGAGGCAGCGCCGCCCGCCAGGTGCGCTCCGGCACGGGCACCAGCCGCCAGCGCCCCGGCCGCTCGAGGAGCACCATGGCCAGCCCCTGCCCGCCTGCCGCCTTCTTGTCGGCGCGCAGCAGCGGCGCGAGCGCAGGCGCCGAGGAGCGGCCGAGCCAGCGCGCGAGCCGCCCGCGCGCGTCGCGCCCGTTGGGCAGCGCCGCCTCCACCGCCGCCGCCACCGCCCGCGGGGTGACGCCCAGCCGCGCGCCGACGTCGAGGGCCACCAACATGCCCAGGCCGATGGCCTCGCCGTGCCGCACGCGAAAGCCGCTGAGCGACTCCACCGCGTGCCCGAAGGTGTGCCCGAAGTTGAGCGCGACGCGGAGGCCGCGCTGCTCGAAGGGGTCCTTCGCCACGAGGCGCTCCTTGAGGCGCCGGCCGCTCGCGATGGCCTCGGCCAGCGTCGGTGCGCGCTCGCTCCAGCGCGTGAAGGTGGGCGCGTCGAGCGTCACGGCCATCTTCCACGCCTCGAGCAGCCCCTCGCGCACCTGCGCCGGCGAGAGGGTCTCGAAGAGCTCCGCGCACAGCCACGCCTCATCGGCGAAGTGGAAGACGCCCAGCGCGTTCTTCGTGGCGCCGACGTTGAGGGCGCCCTTGCCGCCGACGCTGCTGTCCACCGCCGCCAGCGCGGTGGTGGGCACCTGCACGAAGCGCGCGACGCCCCGCTTGAAGGTGTGCGCGAAGACGGTGGCCAGATCGCCCACGGTACCGCCACCGACCGCCAGCACCGTCGCCCCGCGGGGCAGGTCGAGGCACGCGGCCGCCACGCGCTCCAGGGTGCGCAGCGTCTTGGCGCCCTCCCCGCCGCGCAGCGAGACGACGCGGGCCCCGGCGCGGGTGAGCGCCCTCCCGACGTGCGGGTGCAGCCGCAGCACCTTCTCGTCGGCCAGCGCCACCGCCGGCCCGCGCAGCCCAACGGCGAGCGCGTCGAAGCGGCCGGCGCGCGTCTTCGCGGCGTGAGGCCTCATGCGCGGTGGGGCCTCGCCAGCGAGAGGAGGTGGAGGTCGGCCAGCACCATCGCCACCATCGCCTCCGTCACCGGCACGGCCCGGGGGAGGATGCAGGGATCGTGGCGACCCTTCGTGGCGTGCTCGCCCAGCGTCGCGGGCGGCTTGAACAGCACTCGCACCTGGAGCGGCTCACCGTTGGAGAGCCCACCCTGAATGCCGCCGTAGACCTGGCTCACGCCGCCGTCGTCGCCCCGCGCGTGAAACTGTGAGCCCGGCAGCGCGAGGCGCGCCGCGAGATCGTCCGGCCCGAAGGCCACGCCCGTCACCGCGCCGATGCCCGCGAGCGCGTCGGCGAGGCGGGCCTTGAGCTTGCCGAACACCGGCTCGCCGAGCCCGACGGGCAGCCCCTCCACGCGCAGGGTGATGACGCCGCCCCAGCTGTCGCCGCGCTGCTTCGCCTCGAGGAGGAGCGCCTCCACCTGCGCGGCGATGACCGCGTCCGGGCAGCGGGTGGCGTGGGCGTCGACCTGCGTGCGGGTGAGGCCGGGGGCCGGCGCTGGCGCGACGAGGGGCCCGACGCGCGACACCCAGCCCACGATGCGCGCGGCCGGCAGCTCCCGGGCGAGGAGCGCCTCGGCGACGGCGCCGCCGATGACGCGGCAGAGCGTCTCGCGCCCGCTCGTGCGCCCGCCCCCGCGTGGGTCGCGGTGCTTGAAGCGCTCCCGCCAGGCGCGGTCGGCGTGGCCCGGTCGATCCTCCGTCGCCAGCGTCGCGTAGTCCGCGCTGCGCTGCGCCTCGTTGCGCACCACGGCGGCCAGCGGCGTGCCGAGGGTCTTGCCCTCGTAGACGCCCGAGAGGAGCTCGACCTTGTCGGCCTCGGCGCGCGCCGTCGTCACCGCCGACTGGCCCGGGCGCCGGCGATCGAGCGCGCGCTGCACGAGGTCGGCGTCGAGGGCCACGCCCGCGGGGCAGCCGTCGATGACCGCGCCCATCGCGGGGCCGTGGCTCTCGCCGAAGGTGGTGACGCGGAAGAGCTCGCCGAAGGTGTTCATTGCGCTGACTCCCAGAGGGTCCGTTGCCGCCGCGCCTGCGCGATGAACCACCGGGGCCCGAGGCGGAGCGGCTCGCCGCCCCGCGCGGCGATGGTGCGGGCGATGGCGCGCCCGGGGGCACCGTAGGCGATGACGGCCACGCGCGCCGACTCGAAGCGCAGCGTCGGCGGGGCCTCGACGCTGGCCGGCCAGGTCCACACCACGGCGCCGCGCACGGGCGCGCTGGTGACGCCGGCCCGGGGCAGCACCTGGAGCGTCACGCCGCCCCGCGCCGCCGCCTCGCGCAGGGCCACCGTCACCCCGCCGTCGCCCAGCACCGTCACTTCGGCGGCGCCGAGCGCCTCGAGCGTCGCCTCGGCCCCCGCGACGTCGCTGTTCTCGCCCCGCCACCCGTCCGCGGTGCGCACGAGCGTGTTGAGCGCCTCGAGTGGGCTCTCGACGGCGCGCGCGGCGAGCTTCTTGAACGGGGTGGTGACGGCGAAGCCCCGGTAGTGCGCGTGCAGGGCGGCGAGCAGCGCGCCGAGCGGCGCGTCGGGCGGGAGATCGAGGCGGTCGAACGGCGGCGCGTGCAGGCGGGGGCTGCGCGCGTGGGTCAACTCGCTCCCGAGGAGGCCCAGGCGAGGGCCGGCGCCCCGCGCGGCGCGGCGCGCGTCGGCGAGGCGAAGCTGGCCCGGTGCCGCCTGCCAATCAGCGTCGAGGGCGAGGTAGTCGAGGGCGTTCCGCTCGGCGAGGACCGCGCGGAAGGGCGCGGCGAGGGCCCCCGTGGCCAGCACCGTCACCCGCTCGGCACCGAAGCGGGCGACGAGTTCGGCCTGCGTCGCGAGGAGCCGGGGGAAGTCGGCCGGCGCGCCGAGCGGCTCGACGTGCTTGAGCGACACGCCGGGCGGGAGCTCGGGCCAGAGCGCAAGGGCCTCCGCCGTGGAGAGCGGGCGGCTCGCGTGGTGTGAGCGGAGCCCCGCGGCCGTCGCGCGACCCTGCTCCGCGTCGACCAGGGTGGCGAGCCGCCGCCACGAGAACGGCAGGGGCGCGTCGCGCTCGGCGAGGAGCAGCGGCAGCGCGCGGATCGCGGGCAGCAGGTCGAGCTCCTTCGGGTGGAGATCGGTGCGCACCTCGAGCAGCTCGGCCCCCTCGTGGCGGGCGCGCCAGGCAAAGGGCTCGAGGCGCGCCCCCGGCGGCAGGGTGACGACGCGCCGCGGGCGGAGTCCTCTCGCGGCGCGCAGGCAGAGGTCGACGAGCGAGATCGGCCGCGCGGCGCGGTGGCGCTCCTCGCGCTCGGCGAAGACGGCGCGCAGCTCCTCCTCGAGGGGCACGCCGGGCAGCAGGCGCGGGCGCGTCGCGTCGGCGAGGAGGCGCTCCCGGTAGGTCTCGAAGGTGACGGGCACCTCCACGGTGACGAGGCCGCGGAGCAGGTCGGCGTGGTGCGAGAGGAAGCCGCCGCCCACCGAGACCACCAGGCCGGGCGGGAGCGCCTGGAAGAGCGCGCGCTCGGCGGCGCGGAAGGAGGCCTCGTCGGCCTGCACCCACTCGCGCAGCGCGCGCCCGTGCTGGCGCTCGAGGGCGTGGTCCAGGTCGACGCCCTCGCGGCAAAGGAGGCGCGCGGTGGGCTCGAGGAGCTGGGTCTTGCCCGCGGCGCGGTGCCCCGCCAGCACCACCGTCACCCCGCGCGGGAGCCCCTCCTGGCGCTCGGGCCGCCGCCGCTCGAGCTCCCCGCGGAGCGTCGCCTGCAGCCGGGGGTCGACCCACTCGAGGAGCGTCACGGCCGACTATCTAGCCTCGGCCCCCTCCGGCGTCATGCCGACAGACGGCGTCTTGGCTACGATGGCGGCCATGCGCGCGCTGCTCCTGCTGAGTGTCCTGGCCCTGGGCTGCCCCACGCCGATCGCCGCGACCGTGGGCACGACGTGCACCAACGAGGGCGTCGGCCGCTGCGAGGCGGACGGCGGCACGCGGCTGCTGCAATGCACAGGCGGCCGCTACGAGATCTACGCCGACTGCAAGGGCGAGCTGGGCTGCCGCGTCAGCGGCGACACCGTGGACTGCGACACCACCGGCAACTCCGTCGGCGATCGCTGCCCGCCCACCTCCGAGGGGCTGGTGCGCTGCGACCCCGACGCCGGGGCGAACATCCTCAGGTGCGTGAGCGGGAGCCTGGTGGTCGAGTTCCCCTGCGAGGGCGGCCGCGTGTGCGGGCTGACCGACGCCGGGCTCACCTGCGTGTACTGACGCCCCCTGAGCGCGCCGGGGCCACGGCTCCCCCGGCGAGCGGAGGAGCCGCCGCTTCCCGGGCGTCACACGCTGACGATCTCGCCCTTGAGGGACCACGCGATGGCGAGCACCTCCGCCTGCGTCGCGTCGTCAATCTTGTGCTTCTTGAGCGTCGCGAGGATGTCGTCGATGGCGGCCATGTACTCCCCCGGGCTGATGTTCATGCCCCGGTGGGCCTCGCGCATCGGCCGCCCCTCGTACTTCGCCGGGCCGCCCCCGCCCGACTCGAGGAAGGTGCTCAGGTGCTTCTTGGTGACCGCGAGCTTGTCGGGCTGCTCGAGGTAGGGCCGAAAGCGGGGCGAGATGGCCGGGTTCTCCATGTGCAGCGCGACGATGTCGTCGACGATGGCGCGGATTCCAGCGGTGCCGCCCAGACGGGTGAACAGAGGCTTCGCTTCCATGGGGTGTGCTCCTCTTCGAGTGGGCCGCCACGGTGACGGCCTCCCGTGGGAGTCGCCGTGGGAGCCTCCGTGGAAACGGCGCGCCGTCGCGCCGAGCGGGGCGCCGATGGAGTCTCGCCGGCGTGGGCCAGACCGACTACCCTGCGGCGGGCCGTGTCGAGACCGAGAGCGCCCACTCGGGCCCCGCGAGGCGGCCCTACGATCCGGCTGTTGGGGCCCGTGGCGGTGCTCCACGGCGAGGTCGCCGCGCCCATGCCGCGCTCCCAGAAGGTCCGCGCCTTGCTCGCGCTCCTGGCGCTCGAGCGGCGGCCCGTGGACCGCTCGCGGGCCTGCGACCTCCTGTGGGACGCGGCCAACGATCCCCGGGGCGAGCTGCGCTGGTGCCTGAGCAAGCTCCGCCGCCTGGTCGACACCCCGAGCCTCCGGCGCGTGGTGGCGAGCGGCTCCGGCGTCGCGCTCGATTGCTCCGACTGCGTCGTCGACGCCCACGAGCTGGAGCGGCTGGCTGACGCCGGCTTCGCCAACGCCCCTACGGACGCGCTCGAGCGCACGCTGGCGCTCGCCGACGGCGGCTTCGCAGAGGGGCTGACCGTCGACGGGCCGGAGCTCGCCGGCTGGCTCGTGGCGCAGCGCGAGCGGTTCCGCCTGCTCCGCGCTGAGCTGCTGGGCGAGCTCGCGAGGCGCGCCCCCGGGCCGCGCGAGGCGCTGGGGCACCTGGAGGCGTGGCTCCGAGTCGCGCCCCTCGAGCTTGGGGCACACGCCCTCATGGCCCGGACGCTGGCGCAAGCCGGGCGCGCCCAGGATGCCTCGGCCCACCTCTGCGCGACCCGGGCCTCCTTCCTGGACGCGGGCCTCGACACGGGCCCCCTCGACGAGCTCGCGCGCGGCCTCCGGGAACCCGCGACCGGGCCCACCGGCGCCGCGACCGAGGCGCCCCGACCGGTCGACGCGACGCCCGCCACCCGGCGGCCGGGCTCGGTGGTGGTGCTGCCCTTCCTCGAGACCACCCCAGAGTCGTCCGCGATCGCCCGGGGCCTCACCGACGATCTCATCGAGCGCCTGGCCAGGCTCCGTGTGCTCTTCGTCATCGCGCGCGGCACGGCCTATGCGCTCGGCGGGCGCTCGCACGACGTGCGTGAGGTCGGCCGGCTGCTCGACGTGGCCTGGGCCGTCTCGGGCGCCGTACGGCGCGAGGGCGAGCGGGTGACCCTGCAGGTCGAGCTCGCGGCGACGCGCGACGCCGGCATCCTGTGGGCGGAGCGCGCCGAGGCGCGGCTCGACGGCACGCACGGGCCCATCGACGCGATGGTGGACCGCGTCGTCGCGGCCGTCGCGCAGCAGATCGAGCGCGCCGAGAGCCGGCGCGCGGTGCTCAAGGCCCCCGGCACCCTCGACGGCTGGGAGGCCTACCACCGCGGGCTGTGGCACATGTACCGCTTCACCGGCGCCGACAACGCGCGGGCCGAGCGCTGCTTTCGCCGGGCCATCGAGCTCGACCCGACCTTCTCGCGGGCCCACGCGGGCCTGTCCTTCACGCACTTCCAGAACGTCTTCCTCGACCTGACGCCCGACCGCGATCACCAGCTCGCCCTCGCGCTGACGGCGGCGAGGACCAGCGTCGGCGCCGACGACCGCGACCCCGCCGCGCACTGGGCGCTGGGGCGCGCGCTCTGGCTGCGCGGCGACCACGACGACTCGCTGGGCGAGCTCGAGCGGAGCGTGGAGCTCAGCCCCAACTTCGCGCTCGGCCTCTACACGCTCGGCTTCGTGCACGCCCAGGCGGGCGACCCATCGGCCGCACTCGAGGCGACCCGGCAGTCCTTCGCGTTGAGCCCCTTCGACCCGCTCGCCTTCGGCATGCTCGCCAGCCGAGCGCTGGCGCACATGCGGCTGGGCGAGCAAGAGGAGGCAGCGGCGTGGGCCGTCAAGGCGACCAACCGCCCCAACGCGCACTCGCACATCCTCGCCATCGCCGCGACCAACCTCGCGCTCGCGGGCCGGCGCGAGGCGGGGCGCGCCTTCGCGGCCCGCAGCCGCACACTCCGCGCGGGCTACACGGTGGAGGACCTCCTCCGGGCCTTCCGCTTCGAGCCCGAGGCGAAGGCCCTGCTGCGCGCCGGTGCGCGGCGCATCGGCTTCGACTGAGGGCCCACGCCCCGCCGCTCAGTCGAGCAGCTCGACCCAGCCGGCCTCGTCGGCCACCACCAGCACGCCCGCGCGCTCCAGGGCCGCGCGGTGCGCGAGGCTCGGGGGCCCGCCGACGACCAGGCGCGTGTCCGCGGGCAGCGCGGCGCGGAGCTCCGCCAGCGTCGCCAGGAACGTCTCGGCGCCCGGGTCGCCCACGGTGGAGAGCGCGACGAGGTCGGGCTTCACGGCGCGCACCACGCGCGCCAGGTGCTCCGCCGGCGTGCGAGCCCCGAGGAAGGTGACGCGCCACCCCGCGTGGCGGAAGCGCAGCGCGGCGCCCATGAGGCCCAGCTCGTGGTCCTCGAGGGGGAAGCACGCGCAGACCACGTGGCGCCGCGCGCGCCGGGGCGCCTGGTGGAGGAGCGTGAGCACCCGCTGACGCGCGGCCTGGGTGACGAGGTGCTCCTCGGCGACGGTCAGCTTGCCCTCGTGCCAGCGCTCGCCGACCTCGCGCTGCAGCGGCACCAGCACCTCTTCGAAGAAGGCCACCGGCGGCAGCGAGGCCATGGCCTCGTCGAGCACCGCCTCGAGCGACTGCTGGTCGAGGCGCTCGGCGGCCACCAGCACCTCCTGGCGCCAGCGCACGAACTGCTCCCCCTTCGGCGCCTTTGCCGGCGCGTCGCGGGTCTCGACGTGGTCCTTCGCCTCGCGGCGGATCTTCGGGAGCAGCCGCACCGCCTCGGCGATGGCCACGCCCTCCTCCGTCAGCTTCTTCAGGCGCTTGAGCACCTGGATGTCGGCCTCGGTGTAGTTGCGGTACCCCGAGGCGCTGCGCCGGGGCTTGAGCACGCCATAGCGGCGCTCCCACGCGCGGATGAGGCCCTCGCTGACGCCCGACATCTCGGCGGCGACGTGGATGCGGTAGGTGCGCTCCATCAGGGCTGCGACGGCGCGGGGTCGCGCTCGCCTCCGGGGCCAGGGGTCTCCGCGCCGAGGCGACGCACGGTGTCCCAGCGCTGCTGCACGCTCGTGCGCCCCTGCACGAGCCGCGTGAAGCCCTCGGTGGAGTGGGCGGCCATCACCCGACCGTAGACCGCCTCGAGGCCCTCGGCGAAGACGCTGGCAGGGCCCGGCGCGTGCGGCGTGCCCACCTCGACGAGCACGTCGGGGTGCTCGTGCTCGAGGAAGGCGTAGCGCAGGGCGATGGGCACGCAGCGCACCTGCGCGGTGCGGGCGATGACCTCCACGCCGCGGTGCAGCGGGCCCAGGGGGCCCTGCCCCGCGCGGAGCTCGCCTTCGGGGAAGATGGCGAGGGCCGCGCGCGGGCGGGCCAGCACCGCCTTCGCGTGGCGGATCGACGCCATGGCGCTCCGCGCGTCGCCGCGCTTGACCGAGAAGGCGCCGATGCGCGTGTGGAAGCGGTACTTCGCGAGGTTCTCCTCCTCCATCAGCGCGTAGGCGTCCCAGCCGGCCGCCTGGCCGAGCTGGTGCACGAGGAAGCCGTCCCAGAAGCTGGAGTGGTTCAGGTAGACGAGCAGCCCGCCGTCGGCCGAGGGGAGCGCGCCGCGCGCCCAGACCCCGCGGAAGGCCGCGCGCACCTTGCGGCCCACGTACCAGTCGAGCAGCCACGTCAGGGGGCCACCCTTCGCGTCGAGGATCACGAGGCCTCCTCCCCGACGGCCACCGGCGTCATGCGCCCGCCCCCGAGGAGCTCGAAGCGGCGCCCCCGCCACTCCACCGTGCGGCCCACGCGCAGCGCCTCGACCCAGCACACCAGGAGCAGCCCCTCGGCCAGGAGCCACTCGAAGCGCCACCCCGGGCGGGGGTCGAGCCGGCAGGCGAGCGCGATGCGGCCGGCCACCAGCGCGCCCACGGCGAGGGCCACCTGGGGCGTGGCGACGACGGCGGCCAGCACCATGAGGAGCGGCGTCGGCGCGAAGAAGAGCGGCACCGACGGGAAGAGCGCGGGCCGGTGCGCGCGGAGCACCTGCATCCACCGGGTGAAGCGGTCCACCACGCCCCGCAGCGGCACGCGGGCAGGCTGCGGCACGAGCGCCGGCGCGTCGGCCAGCGCCACCTCGAGGCCGCGCTCGTGCATCACGTGCGCGAGCTCCAGGTCTTCCCCGATGCAGTCGGACAGGCGCACCAGCTCGGCCGCCGCCTGGGGCCCCAGGGCCAGGGCCTTGCCGCAGATCGCCTTCGCGCCGGCGCTCATGACGTCGAGGACCGCGAAGCTGTGGTGGGTCTGCACCAGCAACCCGCGCACGGCGCGACCGGTGAGCGAGCGCGACGCCTCGGGGCGCGGCGCCGCCGAGGCCACCGCCGCGCCGTCGAGGAGCGCGTCGACGAGCGAGCTCACCAGCGCGCCATCGACCCGGACGTCGGCGTCGACGCAGAGCACCACGGTGTCCTTCGGGCGCGGCACGGTCGCCAGCGCGTAGGCGAGGTGGCCCACCTTGCGGTTCTTCGTCAGCGGGTCCGAGGGGAGCCAGCGCACGTTGGCCGAGCGCAGCCGCGGGCGGAAGGGCGAGAGCACCGCGTGCGTCAGCTCGCCGGCGTAGTCGATGGGCGAGCCCAGGTTCTCCAGCTCCAGCGGCGTGGGCGCGTCGACGGGGCGCAGCAGCAGCACGTGCGGCCGCCGACGGACGCCGCGGCGGGCCTTGCGCGCGCTGCGCCACAGCCGCCACACGGCAACCCAGGTGAAGCCGGCGGCCAGGGCCGCCCAGGCGGTGACCAGCCAGCTCATGCGGCACCTCGGTGCGTCTTGAAGTTCGCCATCCACCGCACGGTGGGGCTGTGGAAGCGCTGGAAGTCGGCCACCTCGCCCAGCGCGTGGGTGTCGGCGGTGAGGGTCTCGGCGCGCGCGTAGAACGGCGACGACTCGAGCAGCATCGGCGCCGCGTCGAAGCCGGGCGCGCGGGGCACGCGCAGGCCCCAGGCCGAGCGGGTCGACTCGGCTTTGGGGAGCAGCGCCTCGCGGCGCTCGACGCGCTCGCCCGTGACGCGCACCAGGGTCGCGGGCGTGTCGGTCCACGGGCGGTAGGTGATCTCCGTCGCCTCGGGGCCGTGGACGCGCACCCAGTCCCACCCGCGCAGGTCGCTGCCCAGGGGCACCTCGCCGTGGTTGCCGTCGTGGTACCCGCGGCCGCGGAGCTCGAGGCCGTGCTCGGGCAACGTCACCACGGCGCTGCCGCGGGCGGCGATGGGGCGCCAGCGGTGCGAGAGGCCGGGCACCAGCTCGACCTCGGGGTGGGTGGGCCCCTCGGGGGTGAAGTCGAGGCGCGCCGTGGTGGGGCGCCCCCAGCTCGTCGCCATGAAGGGCGTCGTCTTGTCCTGCACCTCGGCCTGGAGCCGGCCGTCGGCGTAGCGCAGCCACGAGCGGCCGATGCGCAGCTCGCGGGCGTCGTCGGACACCTGCACCTCGCCGTACTCCGAGAGCACCCAGAGGTAGCGCACGCCCTTCTCGTAGAGCGCGAAGTTCACGGCCGCGTGCTCGCGCGGGAGCCCGCCCTTCTTGAGCGCGGTGGAGTACCGGGCCGAGAAGACGCTGCCGATCATGAAGATGAAGACGGCCGTGTAGTCGCCGGCGGCGACGTCCACGTAGTACCAGCGGTAGGCCCCGCTCCGGGTGGGCAGCTCGATGCGATTCACTGGGCACCGCCCAGGTGCGCGTGGGCCAGGCCCGCGGCGAAGCGGCCCGAGAGCATCACCAGCGGCACGCCGCCGCCCGGGTGCGTGCCCCCGCCCGCGAAGAAGAGGCCCGCCTCGGGGCCCTTGAGGTGCGGGCGGCGGAAGGGGCCGAAGCGGCCGTGGGGGAGGAAGCCGTAGATCGAGCCGCCAGGCGCGCCGCGCTGGGCGAGGTCCAGCGGCGTGCGCTCGCCGAAGACGGTGAGCTCGAGGCCGGCGAGCTCCGGCAGGTGCGCGCGGAGCGTGGCGAGCGCGCTGGCCTGGAGCCGCGCGGCGATGGCCGGCCACTCGGCGGCGGCGCGCGCGGCGTCGGTGAAGGCCGGCACGTTCACCATCACGAAGAGGCCGCTGCGGCCCTCGGGCGCCATCGACGCGTCGGTGGCGGCGGGGTGGCAGACGTAGACCGTCGGGTCCGAGGGCGCCTGGCCCGAGAAGAGCTCGGCGAACTCCTTCGGGTAGTCGGCCGAGAAGACGACGAGGTGGTGCGGCGTGGGGAGGCGCCGCGGCACGTCGACGAAGAAGACGTAGCCCGACAGGGCCAGCGGCTCGCCGCCGCGGCCGAGGCTCACGAGGGGGTCCTGGTTCACTACCACGGCGTCGAACTCGGCCTCGCCCCCCGCGGGCCCGGCGACGAAGCGCCCGCCGCGCTTGGCCCAGCCCGCGCGCGCGCCCAGGTGCACCTGCACGTCGAGCCGGCGCACGGCCGCGCCGAGGGCGCGCACCAGCGCCCCCATGCCGCCCTCGACGTGGTGCACGCCGAAGGCCCGCTCGATGTGAGGAATCATCGCGAAGGCCGCCGAGGCCTCGTAGGGCGAGCCGCCGGTGTAGGTGGCGAAGCGGCCGACGAACTGCCGCATCGCCTCGCTGGAGAAGTGCTGGCGGCCGAGGGTGTCGAGCGTCGAGAGCTTGAGGCCGGTGGCGAGGGTGGCCAGGCCCCGCTTCAGCACGCGGGCCATGAAGGCCGGCATGTTCTCGTAGGGCGCCTCGAGGTACGGCTCGCCGGCCGCGCGGTAGATGGCGGCGGCCTCGGCGGCGAAGGCGCGCAGGCCCTCGCCGTCGCCGGGGTGGAGCGCGGCGGCGGAGGCGGCGGCGCGGTCCAACTGCTCCCAGCAGAAGAAGTCGCGGCCGTCGGCGAAGCGGTACTGCGACTGGAGCTCGAGGCGGTGCAGGCGGGGGAGCAGGTCCTCCGCGCCCAGGCGGCGGAAGCTCTCCTTCACCGTGTCGGGCATGGTGAGGAGCGTGGGGCCGGTGTCGAGGGTGACGCCGTGGTGCTCGACCACCTGCGCCTTGCCGCCGAGCGTGTCGCTGCCCTCGAAGAGGGTGACGCGGTGCCCGTGCTGCGCGAGCTCGCCCGCGGCCGACAGGCCGCCCAGGCCACCGCCGATGACCGCCACGCGCTTCACGCGGCACCTCGGCGCAGCGCTCCGGCGGCCTCGAGGCTCGTCGCCACCTCGGCGCCGCGGGCGCGCAAGAGCTCCTGCGCGCGCCGGGCCGTGAGGCACCGCTCGGCCAGCAGCTGCGCGGCGAGCTCGTCGACGAGGGCCTCCGCGGCGCCAGCCTCGCGGGCGACGCGCTGGGCGTGCTCGGCGAGGAGCTCGAGGGCGCGCTGCGGGCGCCAGCACCGCTCCCGCGAGAGCTGCGCGGCGATGGGCTCCACCAGCTCCTCGGTGGCGCCCACCTCCACGGCGATGCGGCGCGCGTGGAGCTCCATGTGCCCGCGGATGATGCCCTCGGTGGACAGGGCCTTGAGCGCCGCGAGGTTCGAGGCGAGGCCGGCGGCGGCCGCCAGCGCCGCGAGGTCGACCGCCGAGGTGACGGCCGACAGCTCGAGGGCCAGCTTCACGCCCTCGTGGGTGCGGGCCGCGCCGCCGACGGTGGAGGTCGCCAGCGGCAGCGTCAGCGAGCCGACGAGCGCCTCGCCCTCGACGCGCCAGGTGGTGAGGGGCCCGTAGCTGCCACCGCGGGCGGCCCAGGCGTGCGCCCCGGCCTCCACCGCGCGCCAGTCGTTGCCGAAGGCCACCAGCACCGAGTCGACGCCGTTCATCACGCCCTTGTTGTGCGTGACGGCCCGGTAGGGGTCGGCCTCGGCGAAGCGCTGCGCCTCGACGATGCGCTCGGCCACCACGCGCCCGTCGGGCCAGGCCGCCGAGGTCAGCGCCGCGAAGGGCACCGCGCAGCGCGCCGTCACCTTCCGGCGATCGGAGAGGTTGGTGAGGATGCGCAGCCCCACCCGGCCGCCGGTGAGGGCCGCCAGCTGCGGCGCGAGGGCCTCGGCGATGACGTTGACCGTGTTGGCGCCCATGGCGTCGCGGCAGTCCACGTGGAGGTGCACCACGAGCTGCCCGGCGTCGAGGATGCGGGCCTCCACCTCGCGCAGGCCGCCGCCGCGGGCCACCATCGCGGGGATGAGCTCGTCGCCGGCGCGCAGCAGCTCGGCGCTCGCGGCGCGCACGGCCCCGGCGGCCGCCACCACGTCGGGCACGTCGAGCAGCTGCACCTGCGCCGTCAAGATGGGCGCGTCGCACTCGGTGGTGAAGCCGCCGCCCTCCCCCACCATGCGCGCCGCGTAGCTGCAGGCCGCGACGATGGAGGGCTCCTCCACGGACATGGGGATGACGCGGTCGACGCCGTCGACGCGGAAGTTCATGGCCACGGCCATGGGCAGCGCGTGCACGCCGATGACGTTCTCGATCATCGTGTCGGCGACGGGCTCGTCGCACAGCGGGGCCTCGAGGCGCCGGGCCGCCTCGGGCCGCAGCCACTGCAGCTCCACCAGGCGGGCGCGGCGCTCGGCCGGCGACAGCTTCGCGAAGCCGGCGACGCGCGAGCTGCGCAGGCGGGGGACGCGGGCGAGGATCGTCATGGGGTGCTCCGGGGCGTCGCGAGGGTGGCGGCCGGCAGCGCGGCGGGCGCGCGCGGGTTGGGGCTCAGGAGCACGCCGCCGGCCAGCCGCAGCTTGCGGCCGAAGGGCACGTGGGCGCGGCCCGAGAAGACGTCGTACCCGCGGGCCTCGAGGTCACCCAGGATGCCGCCGTAGAGGGCAGACATGAGCCGCACGAGGCGCTGGCTGCCGAAGCCCTCGAGGTCCGGCACGCCCTGCTGCGCGCGGGCGTAGATGGCGCGGGCGCGCTCGACCTGGAAGCGCATGAAGCGCACCCAGGCGTCGGTCACCTGCCCCCGCGCGAGCGCCGCCTCGTCGAGGCCGAAGGCGGCCAGCTCGTCGGCCGGCAGGTACACGCGGCCGCGGGAGAGGTCCTCCTTCACGTCGCGCAGGATGTTGGTCAGCTGCATGGCCACGCCGAGCTCGGCGGCGAAGGGCAGGCAGCGCTCGTCGCGGTAGCCCAGCACCGGCGTCATCATCAGCCCCACCACGCCCGCCACGCGGTAGCAGTAGAGGCGGAGCTCGTCGAAGCTCGCGTAGCGCGCCTTCGTCAGGTCCATCTCCATGCCGTTGAGGAGCTCCTGGAACGGCGTCTCGGGGATGCCGTAGCGCCGCACCGTGTCCTGGAAGGCGGCGAACTCGGCCGGGTGCCAGGGCAGCTCCCGCGAGACGCCCGTCGCCTCGCGGCCGTAGAGCGCCGACACCGAGGCCCGCGCGAGGTCGAGGCGGGCCTTCAGCTCGCGGGGCTGCGCGCTCGGCGGCAGCGCGACGCCGTCGCCGGTGTTGTCGCCGTCCACCAGGTCGTCGAGGCGGCGGCAGAAGGCGTAGAGCGCGAAGGCGCCCTTGCGGCGCGCGCCGAAGAGCGCGACCGACGAGAAGTAGAACGACTTCGCGTGGCGCCGGGTGACGGCCCGGGCGCGCGCGTAGCCCTCTTCGAGCAGGGCCTGGCTCACGCGACGCTCCGCTGCGTGGTGGCCGGGGCCACGGTCGGCACCAGCGGCACGAGCTGGCCAGTGAAGGTGGCCCGCTCGGCGATGGCCTGCACCGCGAGGTCGGCGGAGATCATCACCGTGGGCACGCCCGTGCCGGGCTGCACCGAGGCGCCGCAGTAGTAGAGGTTCTGCACCCGGTCGTCCCACACCTTGGGGCGGAAGGGGCCGATCTGGAACATGTTCTGCGCGAGGCCGAAGTTGGCGCCGCGCTCCAGGTTCAACGAGCTGGCCCAGTCGTCGGGGGTGATGACGCGCTCCACCTCGATGTCCTGCTCGAGGTCGGGCATGCCCAGCTCCGCCAGGCGCGCGAAGACCTTGGCGCGCACCTGGGGGCCCAGCACCTTCCAGTCGAGGTGCCTGGCCTGGTGCGGCACGGGCACCAGCACGTAGAGCGCGTCCTTCCCGGCGGGCGCCATCGACGGATCGGTGCGGGCGGGGGCGTTGACGTAGAAGCTCGGGTCCTCCGGCACCTGGAGCTTCTCGAAGATGGCCTCGAAGGAGCCGGCGAAGTCGCGGCCGAAGAAGACGTTGTGGTGGCCAAGCTGCTCGTAGCGGCGCTTGAGGCCGAGGTAGAGCATGTAGCCTGAGGAGGTGTAGCGCTTCTTCTCGAGCTCCGGCCGCGCGGACACCTGCTGATCGATGAGGTGCTTGGCGGCCCACGGGTAGTCCGCGTTGCAGACCACCACGTCGGCCCGGCGCACGGTGCCGTCCTCGAGCTGCACGCCCACCGCGCGCCCGCCCTCGATGACGACCTGCTTCACCGTCGAGCCGTAGTGGAGCGCCACGCCCTCTTCGCGGCACACGCGCTCGAGCGCCCGGGGAATGGCCCCCATGCCCCCCATCGGGTACCACACGCCCACGGCGAGCTCGGTGTATGGCAGCAGGGAGAAGACGGCCGGCGCCTCGTAGGGCGAGACGCCCAGGTACATCGTCTGGAAGCTCATGGCCTGCTGCAGGCGCGGGTCCTTGAAGGCCTTCTTCACCTGGCCGAAGAGCGTGCGGTGCGCCCCGACGCGGAGCATGCGCGGCAGGTTGGCCGGGGTGAGGAACTCGCCCAGCGAGCTGAAGTGCTTGCCCACGAAGTGCTCGAGCGACACGTCGTGGCGAACGCGGCCCTTGGCGAGGAAGCGCAGGAAGCGCTCGAAGCTGCCGGGCTCGAGGCGCTCGAGCTCCTCGCGCAGGCGGGTGAGCTCGGAGGTCAGCGTGAGCGTCTCGCCGTCACGGAAGGTGACGGTGTAGTTGGGGTCGATGCGCACCAGCTCGAGGTAGTCGGACAGCTTGCGGCCGACCGAGGCGAAGGTGCGCTCGAAGACGAAGGGCATGAGGAGGATGGTGGGCCCCAGGTCGAAGCGAAAGCCGTCGGCCTCGATGCGCCCGCAGCGGCCGCCTGGCACGCCCTGCTTCTCGTGCAGCTCCACGCGATAGCCCTGGTGGGCCAGCTTCATGGCAGCCGTGAGGCCCCCGACGCCGGCGCCGATGACGATGGCCGAGCGGGCGCTCATCAGGCGGCCCTCCGGGCGAGGCGGGCCATGAGGGTGTCGAGGAGCGCGCGCGCGCCGTCGCCGGAGGGCAGCGTGGCGAGGCTGCGCCGGGCGCCGCGGGTCATGCGGTCGATGACGCGCTTGGTGGCCTGGCGACCGCCGTGGCGCACGAGCAGCGCGCGGGCCTCGGCCAGGTGCGCCGCCGTCTTCTCGGGCGCGGCCCAGAGCTGCGTGAGGCGCTCGCGGCCCGCCTCGTCGGCGCGCGTCCACGCGGCGATGACGGGAAAGGTGCGCTTGCCCTCGACGAAGTCGCCGCCGCCGTCTTTGCCGGCGAGCTGGTCGTCGCCGAAGAGGCCGAGCACGTCGTCACGCAGCTGGAAGGCCATGCCCACCTGGCGCCCCACCCGCTCGAGCGCGTCGATGAGCGCGTCGTTCGCGCCGCCCAGCATCGCGCCGGCGACGAGCGGCGCCACGAAGCCGTAGCGGGCCGTCTTGAGGTGGGCCACCTTGAGCGTCTGGAAGAGCGTCACCTCGTCGAGCGGGGCGCGGGCGAGGTCGAGATCGAGGTACTGGCCGGCGGCGGTGTGGCGGCAGATGCCCAGCAGGTACTTCGTGGCCTGCGCGGAGGCCGGCAGCCCCGAGCCCAGCATCACCTCGGCCGCGCGGGCGTAGAGGTGGTCGCCCAGCACCACGGCGAGGTCTTCGCCCGCCTTGCCGGGGCCCAGCAGGCGGTGGAGCGTCGGGCCGCCCCGGCGCGTCGCCGCGCGATCGGCCACGTCGTCGTGCACCAGCATGAAGGTGTGGAGGAGCTCGAGGCCCGCGGCGAACTCGCGCACGCCCTGCGGCACCCCGTCGGCCAGGGACCCCGAGGCCAGCGCCCAGCCGGCGACCAGGAGCGAGGGCCGTACCCGCTTGGCCGGCCGCAGGCTGAAGGCGCGCAGCTCCACCAGCGCCCGCGACCACCGGGGGTCGATGCCCTGCTCGTCCTCGAGCCCGAGGAGCTGCTCCAGCGTGCCCTCGAACTCGCGCTGGAAGTCGGCCAGCGAAGCCTCCGCGCCCGGCTGCGGGGTCACCGCGTTGCTCATCGTCATGCGCTCCACCTTTCGACCGCCTTCGATGCCCCGCCCCCGCGACGCGTTGCAGGGTTTGTTCATGCTCTGTATAGACTCTGTCTAGAGATGGGTCAATGCGACCCAAGCCCTTGATGAGCTCGAGGAACCGGGCCATTTGGACGGGTGCCCCACAACGGATCTGCGGCGCGTCAGCGCTCGCGTTCACAGCATAACTACATGGACGCACAGCTTCAGACCGCCGGAGGCGACCGGGTGCCCGTGACGGCCCTGTGGGGGCGCCCGACGGTGCTGTTCTACGAAGACCGGGGCGCCGGCCCGGTGAACCAGCACGTGAAGGACCAGCTCCTGGCGCTCCTCGATCAGGGCAAGGCGCAGGGGCTGCTCGACGAGGTGTCGGTGATCGCGGTCGCGAGCGTGACGCGCTTCGACTGGTTCCCGGCGCGCGAGCTGGTGCTGGCCGCCGGCCGAGAGCTGGCGGAGCAGCTCGAGGTGCCGTTCTACCTCGACTTCGAAGGGGCCTTGAGCGAGCCGCCCTGGCGGCTCCCGAGGTCGGGCTCCACGGTGGCGGTGCTCTCGCCGCACGGCGAGGTGGTGTGGCGCGCGACCGGCCGCCTCACCGAGGTCGAGCTCGACCAGCTCTTCGCGAGGCTGGGTGCGCAGCGCGCCCTCGGCGACGCGCCGAGCTGAGCCCATGACATTCCGGCGAGAAGGTTTAGAGTCGCCGCCGCCATGCCCTCACGAGCCCCCGCCAAGCGCGCGATCAAGCAGGAGCGCGCCGTCAAGACGAGACAGGACATCCTCAACTCGGCCATCACGCTCTTCGCGCGCCGGGGCATCCTCGCCACGACGATGTCCGAGCTGGCGCGGGCCATTCACATGACGCCGGGCGCGCTCTACTGGCACTTCCCCACCAAGGAGGACCTGCTCCTGGCGGCCATCGAGGAGCTGCACCAGCGCTTCGTGAAGAGCTTCGAGCCGCTGCTCAACGAGGCCGCGAAGATGCCGGCGGTGAAGCAGCTCGAGGGCTTCCTCACGCACACCGCGCGCTTCCTCGAGGACAACCGGGAGCACGGCATCTTCTACGGCATGGTGGGCGCCGAGGCGGCGGAGAACACCCAGGACGTCGCCGCCGCGCTGCGCGACGCGCTGGCCGTCTACGTGACGGCCATCGAGACCATCATTCGCCACGGCCAGCAGAAGACGAAGGAGTTCCGCGCCGACGTCGACGCGCGCACCGTGGCCAACGCGCTCATCTTCGGCAACATCGGCCTCGTGGTGCAGCACAACCTGTTCCGCGAGACGCTGAGCTACGCGCCCATCGTGCAGTCGCTCAACCAGCTCACGCTGCAGGGCATCGTGCGGCCGGCGAAGTAGCCGACGGGCCGCGCGCTCCCCCCCGGGGTGGCCTCCCCGAGGGCCCTGCGTACGCCCGTCACTCCGTGGGCGAGCTGCGGTTCTGAGGCTCCCGCACCGCGCGGAGGACGAAGTCGGCCGCGTTGTTGTCGGTGTCGGTCGCGTTGCCGGAGAACTCGTCGGCGCCGCCGGTGGCCATCGACGCCGCGGTGGAGGTCGGCAACGCCTTGCGCTCGAAGGACCCGGCGGACGCGTGCACGGGGGTCAGCACGCTGCCCTCGGGGGCGGTCGCGGTCCCGTAGCCGAGCCGGTCGATCTCCGCGCCCATGGCGTTGACGATGCGCACGTGGCCACCGGCCCCGGCCAGGCCCAGCTCCACCGTGTGGCGGATGTCCGGCGTGGGGGCGCTGGCCGGATAGCCGGTGGCCGTCGCCGCGCTGGCGATCAGGTAGAAGCCGCCCGGCACGAGGGTGGTCCCCATGGGGAGGGTGACCTTGTTCGAGTACGCGGGCCCGGTCGCGGAGCGGTACTGGAGGGTCCACCCGCCGATGTCCACGTCGGCGCCCGTGGGGTTGTAGAGCTCCACGAACTCGTCGCTGGCGCCCTGCGGCCCGAGGGCCGCGACCTCGGAGATGACGACATGATCCGTCGTCGGCGCCTGCTGCACGGTGATCGCGGCGGAGAGCGCGTCGCTCCCGAGCGTGGCCGTCAGCGTGCCCGCGCCCATGGCCATGGCGTCGATCTGCGCGTCGAACTCGGCGCTCATGGCGTCGGCGGCCACGGTCACGGTCATCGGCGCCATGCCCACGGTGTTGGGCACGAGCGAGAGCGTGACGTCCGTCGGGGCGGCGGCGGGCAGGTCGAGCCGCACGGTGAAGCGCTGCGTGCCTCCGGCGGTGACGGTGGCGGTGCCCGGCTCGAGGGCCACCAGCCGCGGCACGTCGTTGGCGTTGAGCACCCGCACAGAGGCGGTGCGCTGGTCCGTGCCCACCGTGGCGGTGACGGTGACGACGCCGCCGTCGGTGCCCGTGACGCCGGTGAGCGGCACCACGGCCGAGGTCTGCCCCGTGGCGATGGTCACGTCGGCGGGCACCGTCACGTCGCCCGTCGAGGCCAGGAGCGCGACGGTGGTGTTCGCGTCGACGGCGCGCGACATGCGCACCACCAGCGGCGTGGGCAGCGTGGTGGTACCGCCCTCGCGCACGTACACGAGCGACGGCGAGAAGCCCACCAGCGTCGCGGGCCCGGTGATGAGATCCGCATCGCTGCGCGGGTTCAGCTTGAAGGCGTTGTGGCGGTACTCGAGCACGCCGATGACCGACTGGTAGGGCTGCCCCACCGCGGGGAACGGGCTCGCCAGGTAGACGTAGTCGTTCACCTTGAGCCCCCCATCGAGCACGAACTCGTTGGTGGGCGCGGTGTCACCGGGGCCCGGCGCGGGGTTCACCTCGACGACGACGACGTTGTCCACGCGCACCAGCGCGCTCTCGAGGCGCCGGCTCAGGCCGCCGTCGTTGGTCGCGAGGTCCGCGGGGTCGGCGGGCACCGGCGCGGGCAGCGCGTTGCCCGAGGTGACGATGGTGACGCCGCCGTCGAGGGCGCTCAAGCTGCCGGTGATCTGCACCTGCCCGAAGAAGACGCTGGGCGTCGCGCGCGGCACGTTGATGCGGTCGCCGGCCGTGAGGCCTGAGCTGGGCTGGTAGGCGAAGAGGCCGGAGTTGTCGCGGCCCATGAAGTCGGCGTCGCCGTCGTTCACCTGCAGGTAGAAGCCCGTGGGACCCACCGCGGTGACGAGCGCGTTGTTCAGCGCCACCGGCTGGCCCGCGGGCGAGGCGCCCGTCTTGATGGCGTAGATGGTGGTGGGGCAGGCCGCGATGCCGGGGTTCGACACCGTGGGGCACGGGTCGCAGACGTCACCCTTGCCGTCCATGTCGGCGTCTTCCTGCCCCGGGTTGTAGACGCTCGGGCAGTTGTCCGTCGCGTTGGGCTCGCCGTCGGCGTCGCGATCGTTCGGGTCAAAGGCCGTGCAGGTGGTGGTGTTGGGGTTGAGCGGGCACACGTCGCAGACGTCGCCCACGCCGTCGTTGTCCGCGTCGGCCTGCACCATGCCGTCCATGGGGCGCACGGGGTTGAAGATGGTGGGGCAGTTGTCCACCGCGTCGGCGATGCCGTCCTTGTCGGTGTCGGGGCTGGCCGCGGTGTAGATGGTCGAGCCCTGGCGGCTGTTGCTCACCATGGTGCCGTCGGGGCGCGACCACGTCGCCGCGCGCTCGGGCACGCAGCTCGGCTCATTCTGGGGCGTGACGCCGCAGTAGAAGAGCGGGTAGGTGTTGGTGTTGGCGCTCTGCAGGAGCGCGAGGGTGTTGGCCGCGTTGCTGCCGGTGAGCGCCGAGAGCTCGCTGCGCACGCAGGCCGACTTGAGGCTGCCGCACACCGTGAGGCCCTCGCACGGGCTGAGGGGGTCGAAGTCGAAGGCGGCCACGACGTTGCGATCGCCGTAGAGCACCTTGCCGCCGCGGATGGTGGCCACCACGTCCTGCGGCTCCGCGTCGATGACCGAGCGGTAGAAGCTGCCGGGCCGGCGCTTGTAGATGGCGAGGTCGCCCAGGCGGCCCACCGCGATGCGCCCCAGGCTGCTCGAGGTCAGCGTGGCGTCGGCGCCGCCAGCCGTCACCATGCGCCAGAGCGCCTCGTCGGTGAGCTGGTTGTCGAAGCTGGTCTTGTTGAGCGCGTCGGCGCACTGCAGCTCGCGCAGCAGGTTCATCGAGCCGGAGATGGTCCAGTCGGTGCCCAGGGCGATGGTGACGCCGAGCCGCTGGTAGAGCGTCACCGCCGCCGTGTCGCCGTAGAGCGAGATGTTCGAGCGGGGCGACCACACCAGCGAGGTGCCCGTCTGGCTCACCAGGGCGATGTCCTGCGCGGTCATGCCCACGCCGTGCACGAGCGCCGTGCGCGCGCCGAGGAAGGTGCTGTTGGGCTGCGAGAGGCAGAGGAACTCGTTGCGCGCGCTCGCCTCGATGCCCTCCGAGACGTGCGGCAGGTAGGCGACGGCGCCCTTGGGGGCCGTGGGCAGCGCCGGGTAGCCGCAGCCGCTGGTGAGCTCCTGGCCCGAGGTGTCACCGAGCGGGAAGGTGTCGGAGTTGATGCCCACCGTGCCGGTGATGTTGCCGAGCTGCCCGCCGGTGTTCGCGTCGAGGTTGCGGAGCATGCCGGGGTTGCCCGTCGAGCTGTACGTCGCGCCGACGATGGACGTGGTGCCGGACATCACCTGCCGCAGCTCCGCCCAGCGGATCTGCGTGGCGATGTTGCTGCTACCGCTGCTGATGGAGGTGTGCCCGTCGTTGCCGCGGCGCCAGTCGTGCCGGTGCTCGTAGCGCTCGGCCGACCGCATCTGGGGGCTGGCCTGGAAGCTGATGTGGTCGTGCGCGTTGATGAGGCCCGGCGACACCACCGCACCCGGGCAGGCCAGGCGCGACGCCGTGCCCGCGCCCGTCTCGGCGGAGCAGTCGCAGCCGGCGCAGGTGATGGCGCCAGTGGAGTCGATGAGCACCTGGCCCCCGACGTAGGTGACGCCGTCGGTGAGAATGGTGCCCGTCACGAGGCGGCCCGTGTCGCCCGCCGTCACGTCGCAGGTCAGCCCCGCGGGGACGCGCACGTTGAGGCCCACGCAGCCCTTGACCGTCGCGGTGTTGGTGAAGGCCATGCAGTCGGCCTCGCAGCCGTCGCCGCCGACGAGGTTGCCGTCGTCGCAGGTCTCGGTGCCCTCGCGCTTGCCGTTGCCGCAGGCCGGGGTGAAGGTGCAGTCGTTCTCGCAGCCGTCGCCGGGCGTCGTGTTCTGGTCGTCGCAGTCCTCGAAGCCCTCGACCACGCCGTTGCCGCAGACGGCCATCACCCCGCCGCCGCCGCCGGCGCCGCCGTCGTCGCCACCACCACCGCCGCCGCCGGTGCCCGGCGTGGTGCAGTCGGCCTCACAGCCGTCACCCGAGGTGGTGTTGCCGTCGTCGCACTGCTCGGGCGCCTCGACCTTGCCGTCGCCGCAGACAGGCGTCGGGCTGGGACAACCGGAGAGCACCGCGAAGAGCGCGGCGCCCAGGAGTGAGGCGCGGAACGAGTTGGTCATGGAGTTGTGCCTGAGGGTGAAGACGACGCCGGCCAGAGGCCCTTGTAACCGGGCCCGGCCGACAAAGACAGCCATCGAGCCCCTTCGAGAGGGGCCCAGCGAGCCGTCACTGCGCGACGATGTTGAACTCGACGCGGCGGTTGTTCTCGCGGCCCTTCTCGGTGCCGTTGTCGTCGGCGGGGCGATCGGGCCCGAAGCCCATGGGCTTGAGCCGCGCCGCAGCGACGCCCTTGCCCGTCAGGTAGTCCACCACGGCCTGCGCGCGGTCCGTCGAGAGCTTCCGGTTGAAGTCGGCGTCGCCGGTGTTGTCCGTGTGGCCCTCGACCTGGATGAGGCCAATCTCGGCGTGGCCAGAGAGGATGGAGGCGACCTGGTCGAGCAGCGTGTTGGAGCGCTTCTGGATCGTCGACTTGCCGGTGTCGAAGTAGACCTTGTCCTTGATCACCAGCTTCTCGGCGGTGATGACGACGAGCTGCTTCTTCGCCGCGGGGCAACCCTGGTTCTCGGCCGGCCCGGGCTCGTTGACGCAGTTGTCCACGTTGTCGGTGACGCCGTCCTTGTCGGTGTCCGGCCAGGGGCAGCCCTTGTTCTGCACGGGGCCCGGCACGTCCTTGCACTGGTCGAGGCGATCGACGACGCCGTCACCGTCGGTGTCCGGGTCGGGGCAGCCCTGCGTCTCGGCGGGGCCCTTCTCGGTCGGGCACTTGTCCTTGCGATCCACCAGGCCGTCGCCGTCGGTGTCCTTGTCGGGGCAGCCGGCGTTCTCCTTGAGGCCCTTCACGGTGGGGCACTTGTCGTCGGCGTCGAGCACGCCGTCGCCGTCCTGGTCGAGCACGGGGCAGCCGTCGTTCTCCTTCGGGCCGGCGTCCTTCGGGCACTTGTCGACGTTGTCGAGCACCCCGTCCTTGTCGGAGTCGGGCCACGGGCAGCCGTTGTTCTCGGCCGGGCCCGGGTCGTCGATGCACTTGTCGTTGTCGCCGAGCACGCCGTCGTCGTCGTAGTCAGCCTCGGCCGGCGTGGTCTGCGGCGCGCCGATGGTGAACGACAGGCCGAAGAGCAGCATCTGGTGCGGGCCGCTCAGCTGGAACTTGCCGAAGGGGCCCACCGAGAGGCCCTCGACGAGCGAGAACTCGTAGCCGGTGCCCACGTTGAAGCCAGGGCCGCCGTTCACGCCGCCCGAGGCGTAGGTGAAGTGGGCGTCGATCCAGTAGTTGCCCCAGAGGTTGCCCTTGTGCTTCGAGCCGGGGTTGAAGAAGAAGCCCTTCTCGTCATTGAAGAGGCGCAGGCGGGCACCGATACCGACGCCGAAGATCGAGCCGTCGTCGAGGTAGGTGCGGTTGACCGCCGAGCCACCGAAGAGCTCGAGCTGCGGCGCGATGGGGCCCAGCGCCTTGATGAGCGTGGTGTCGATCTTCAGGCTCACCCCGGTGATGAGGATGGCCTTGTCGAGGCCCGTGCCGACGCCGGGGTCCAGGTGGACGTTCACCGGGGCCTGCTCGGCAGAGGCGGGGACGGCGGCGAGGACAGCCGTGAGAAGGAGGGCACGCAAGCGCATGACAGTTGCTCCAGAGTGAAAAGCGCGCGGACCCTAGGCCCATCGCGCCTCGGCAACCAAGCGTTTTTTCGCCTCTTTTCAGCGGCGCCGGCGACGCAGGCCGGCCATGGCGAGGATCAAGAGGACGGACGACGGCACCGCGCCGCAGCCGCAGCCGCCCTCGACGCCCAGCAGCGGCCCGCCCAGCCCCGCATCGGGCAGCCCCACGCCGGCGTCCTCACCGGGCTCGAGGCCTGCGTCGGCTTCGGTGCCGCCGCCTCCACCAGCGCCGCCACCCGGCCCCGCGTCAGGCTCGTCACCACCGCCTCCACCCGTCCCAGCGCCGCCGCCGGTCGCACCACCACCACCGCCCCCGGTCGCAGTGCCGCCGCCGCCCCCGGTCGCAGTGCCGCCGCCGCCACCGGTCGCGCCACCACCGCCGCCGACGCCCGCGTCCACCGTCTGCTGGAAGCAGCTCGACACGTTGCGCGTGCGCGTGGCCGAGCAGTTGGTGGGGCTGGCGCAGGTGGGCTCGGGGAGCTTGAGCGGGCTGCCCGTGGTGCCGATGTCCGACAGCCGCGGGTAGGCGAAGCGCACCGACGTCCAGTGGGTGGTCGTCGGGGGGAACTCGAGGCGTCCGAAGACCTTCTCCTGGTACGGCGCGCTGCCGCCGACGCTGGGCTGGTACACGCCGCGCGTGCTCGAGTAGTTCGGGTTGTTCGGGTTGTTCGAGTACGCGAGCCCGTTGTAGGCCCACGTCGCGCTGTACCAGTGCTCGAGGACTGACGGCTGGTTGTCGCCGACGCAGTTGGTGGCCCGCCACTTGGACGCGAGGATCTGCGTGCCCGTCGCGAGGTTGTACGTCGGGTCGTTCGCCACGCGCGCGCGGTCGTAGTTGGGCGTCTCGCCCCGATGCATGCCGCTGGTCACCTGGCCGATGCCGTAGCCGCAGTCGAAGGAGATGATGGTGCGCGAGGCGCCGCCGACCTGATCAGCGGGTCGATCGGGGATGCAGAACTGCTTCCAGATCGACTCCTGGTAGGCGATGGCCTTGAGCAGCTCGCAGGGGAAGCGCGCGGGCACCTGACGCGACGGCTCCGGCAGGCCGCAGCCCTGGCCGATGTCACCCACCGCCGGCCCGGCGCTGCCCCACACCGAGGGGCCCTGGGCGACGAGGTGGAAGATGGTCTGCCACTGGGCCACCGTGGGGTTGGTGCCCGGCGCGGCCTCCACGCCGCAGTCGTACGTGTTGCTGGCGCTCGAGAGCGTGTAGCTGGGGCAGTACCCCTGCGCTGCCGCGGCGCTCGCGACGAGGGCCGCGGCGAGGAGGCTGGCCCGCGTCACGGCAGCACCCCCGCCACGTCGAGCCGGGCGTCGGGCGCCGCGAGGAGCCGCACCGCCTCGCCCGTCGAGAGCTCCACCGCGAAGGGCGCCGGGAACGCAGAGGGGCGCTCGTGGAGGCCGATGGCGACGCCCTCGTGCACGGCGCGGAGCCGCTCGTAGCCTTCGCCCTGCGGCGGCAGCGCGCGCGCGCCACCGGCGACGACGAGGCCCGCGCCGGGCCCGGGGCTGACCGCGACGGCGCCGCCGGGGAGCACCGCGGGCAGGAGCGCCACGTCGGGCCCCTCGGCGAGGCGCGCGAGCGTGCCGGTCGACAGGTCGAGAGCGGCCACGTGCCAGGCGTGGGTCGAAGGGTCGCCCTGCGTGAAGAGCACCCGGCGACGGAGCGCGTCGACGACGAAGTCGCGCGCGAGGGGGGCGAGGTCTGCGAGCAGCACCCGCACCGCGAGCGTGTCCACGTGCACCGCGAGCAGGCGCGCGCCCGCGGGCCGCACCTCGTAGATGACGAGCTCCCGCCCCAGGGCGCCAGCGAGGTGCGTGACGTAGCCACGGACCTCGTACACCGGGCGCAGCCGGCCGGTGTCGGGCGAGACCTCCACCACCGAGAGCGCGTCGACGCGCAGGGCGCCGCGGCCGTCTTCCGGCATGGGGCCGGCTACGCCGCGCGCGACGAAGACGCGGCCCTCCGCGGTGACGAGCGGGCGCGCGCCGACGGCGAGGCCCGAGGCGAGCAGGCGCGCCGGCTGGCCGGGCTCGAGGCGGACCAGCCCCGAGGCGAAGGAGGGATCTCTCGTGGGCACCAGGGTCGCCGTGGCCACCACGACGCGCGTCCCCGGCAGGAGCGCGCCGGCCACGGAGCTCCCCTCGACGTGCGCGAAGCGGGCGACGATGGGCGCGAGCGTCGTCGCGCCGAGCGGCTGGAAGCGGAGCTCCGCCTCGGAGCCAGCCGAGCTGAGGAGCGCCACCTGCGGCGCACCGGCGAGAGAGAGCGTGAGGACGAGCGAGAGCACGGCCCCGACGGTAGCCGATCCTCCCTCAGGCGGCGCGGAGCGCGGCGGGCGAGCGTCCCCCCGGTGAGACAGTGTGGGTGACCGCCAGACGCGCCGCGGGTGCTGAGGCGGCGCCGAGCCCCGTCGCGAAGCCCAGCTCCCGAGCCGAGGCCCTCAGTCGACCGGCGGCGCCCAGGGCGGGGCCAGCAGGCGGCGGCCGTCGCCGGTGCGCGGCGCGCTCGCGTCGTCCTCGAAGCCCTTCGCGCGGTCCCACAGCTGGCAGGTGACGACCTCGTGCGACTGGTCGAGGCCCTCGCAGTAGTTGGTGAAGAGGCAGCGGCGAATGGCGGCGCCCTGCCCCGTGCGCAGCTTCCAGAACCAGTCGGGGTCCGCCAGCGCCTGCCGCGCGCTCGCCACCACGTCGGCCTCGCCGCGCTCGAGCACCCCTTCCGCCTGGGCGAAGGTGGCGATGCCGCCGCAGGCCACGACCGGCGTCGCGAGCCCCGCCTCGACGAGGGCCCGCTTCACCGTCGCCACGGCGCCCAGGTTTCGGCCCCAGGGCCCCGGCGCCGGGAGCCGCGGGGTGGGCATGCACTCGTGGCCGGAGGGGCCGGTGTACGGGTAGGCGGCCTGGCCCACCTTCGGCTGCTTCGCGTCCTCGAACTTCCCGCCGCGCGAGAGCGAGAGGAAGTCCATGCCGGCGCGGGCGAGCTGCACGCCGAAGTACGCGGCGTCGTCGGGGCCGTTGCCGCCGTCGATGATCTCATCGGCGAGGAAGCGGCAGCCCACGGCCATCGACGCGGGCACCGCGGCGCGGGTCGCGGCGTAGACCTCGAGAGGCAGGCGTGCGCGCTGTTCCCTGGGGCCACCGTAGCCGTCGGTGCGCGTGTTGAGCGCCGAGAGGAACGAGGCCATCGTGTAGGCGTGGGCGTAGTGGAGCTCGACGCCGTCGAAGCCAGCCTGCGCGCAGCGGCGCGCGGCGGCGGCGAAGAGGCCGGGCAGCGCCTGCGGCAGCGCGGCGAGGTGTGGCAGGTGCGTGTCGGTGACGCGCTCGCGCAGGCCCAGGCGCAGCGCCTCGAGGTCCCGCGGCGCGAGTACGCGCTCGAGGGCCACGTCATCGAGCGTGAGGAGGTGCGCGCGCACCGTCTCTTCATCGGCAGCGGCGAAGGCGGGCCCCAGGGCCTCACGGAGCGCGGGGGTGACGCGGAGGAAGCGGGAGAGGAAGGCCTCCTTCGCCGGCCGCCGCTTGATGGCCAGGAAGTCGATGAGCTGAATGAAGAGCCTGGTCTCGCCACCGCTCGCGCGCTTCACCGCCTCCACGAGGCGCGTGAGGCCGGGCACGAAGCGCTCGTCGCCGGCGCGCAACAGCGGGCCCGAGGGCACGTCGCGGATGCCGGTGGCCTCCACCACGAGGACGCCGGGCCGGCCGCGGGCGAAGCGCTCGTACCAGGCCACCACCGCGTCGGTGACGAAGCCCTCGTCGTTCGAGCGCCACGGCACCATCGCCGGCACCCAGGTGCGCGTGGCCGCCCGCACGGGCCCGAGCTGTACGGGCTGGAACCAGCGCGCCGCCGCGGCCTCATCGGCCGTCGGCCAGGCCGGCACGGGGAGCAGCTTCTCGCGGCGCTTGTCAGTCAAGGGGGCCGGGCCTCATGCCGCGAGGGGCCGGCCGAACGCTACGCGCTGCCGGTCTACCGCATCGAGGCGGAGCCCGGCCAGGGCGCCGAGTTGGCGTCGCTCGCGGAGCGGCTGCGGACACGGCCCTGGGTCACCGAGACGCGTGTCGAGCACGGCCTGCTGACGGTCGCGGTCGCCGACCCGG
>CAYUZK010000014.1:0-368 GCA_964449625.1 uncultured Archangium sp. | reverse complement strand
TCATGCCACGAGGGGCCGGCCGAAAGCTACGCGCTGCCGGTCTACGGCCTTCGGACGCGTCGAGCGAGGCGGCCCGGCCGGTGAGCCACTCGCGAGCCGCGAGGGCTGCGTTCAGAAACTGCTGCCCGAGGCTCCGCTCGCGCCGGGGTTGCCCGGGGAGGTACCACCGAGGCCACCGTTGCCGAACGAGTAGTTGACGTTCACCAGCGTCGGCGTCGAACCCGAGCGGTACAACGCGTAGGAGACGCCGCCGGCGCCGCCCCCGCCGGCGCCGCCGGGCCCGCCGGCGCCACCGGGCCCGCCGTTGCCACCGCGGCCGACCTGGTCGGTGCACACCGAGGCGCCCTGCCCGCCAGCGCCACCGCCAC
>CAYUZK010000013.1:27479-56835 GCA_964449625.1 uncultured Archangium sp. | reverse complement strand
CTCCACGGCGCGCGCGTCATCGACTCCACGCCGCCGGCCAGCACCACGTCGGCCTCGCCCAGGCGGATCTGCCGCGCGCCCTGAATGAGGGCCTCGAGCCCGCTGCCGCACAGCCGGTTCACCGTCGCGGCCGGCACCTCGTGAGGCAGGCCGGCGAGGAGCGAGGCCATGCGCGCCAGGTTGCGGTTGTCCTCTCCGGCCTGGTTGGCGCAGCCCGCGTAGACCTCGTCGACCGACGGGCTGCCCGCGCGCCGGAGCGCCTCGCGAAGGACGACGGCGAGGAGATCGTCAGGCCGGGCGTCCTTGAGCGCGCCGCGCAGCTTGCCGATGGGCGTGCGCACGGCCTCCACCACGAAGCAGTCGCTCATGGCGTGAGCACCACGTTGCCGAAGGTCTTCCGGTCGGCGAGCAGCCCGTGGGCCTCGGCCGCGGCGGCGAGCGGGAGCACGCGGTCGAGCACCGGCTTGAGGCGCCCGGCCTCGACGAGCTCGAGCACGCGGAACAGCTCACTCTTGCTGCCCATCTTCGAGCCGAGCAGGGTGATGGACTTGTAGAAGAGGGCGCGCAGGTCGAGCTTCACGTCGTGCCCGGTGGTGGCGCCGCAGGTGACGAGGCGGCCGCCCTTCGGCAGGCAGGCGATGGACTTGTCCCAGGTGCTGGCCCCGACGTGCTCGAAGACCACGTCCACCAGCTTGCGGTTCGTCAGGCGCTTCACCTCGGCGAGGAAGTCGGTCTCGGCGTAGTTGACGAGGTGATCGGCGCCGAGCGCCTTGGCCTTGTCGAGCTTCGCCTGGGTCGAGGCGGTGGCGATGACGGTGGCGCCCAGCAGCTTGGCGATCTGCACGCCGGCGCTCCCGACGCCCGAGCCCGCGGCGTGGATGAGGACCGTCTCGCCGGGCTGCACCTGCGCGCGAGTCACCAGCATGTGCCAGGCAGTGAGGAAGGTGAGCGGCAGGCACGCCGCCTCTTCGAAGCTGAGCACCGTGGGCTTGGGCAGCAGGTTCTGCCGCGGCACGCAGAGGTACTCCGCGTAGCCGCCGGCGCAGTCTTCACCGATGATCTGGTAGCCGCGGCAGAGCACGTCGTCGCCGGCGAGGCAGGAGGCGCACGCGCCGCACGACAGGCCCGGGTTCACCAGCACCTCGGCGCCGATTTGCACATCAGACACCTCGGCGCCCAGGGCGTCGACCACGCCGGCGACGTCACTGCCGAGCACGTGGGGCAGGGGGAGCTTCAAGCCCGGCCAGCCCTTGCGCACCCAGAGGTCGAGGTGGTTGAGCGCCACGGCCTTCACCTTGACGCGCACTTCCTTCGCGCGGGGCTGGGGCGTGGGGAGCTCCGTCATTTCGAGGACTTCGGGACCGCCGTGCCGGGTGAAGGCGATGGCTCTCAAGGTGACGACTCCGTGGCTTGCCGGGGTGGGGACCGTCGTGTACACGCCCCACCAGCAGTCGGCCGGGGCCTTTGCGCTTCTATGAGCGCAGGGCGCTGAAATCCACAGGGAGCCTCACCACATGACGTTTCGATCGATGATTCTGGGAGCCGCGGTCGTTGCTTCGTCCTCCGCGTTGATGGCTTGCGGCGGTCGTACGCCGACGCCTGACGCTGGGTGCGTGGGCATCGCGTGCGGCATCGGGGGTGGTACGGGCTTCGGTGGCGGCACGGCGACCGGCGGTGGCGGTGGCGCGACGGGCGGCGGTGGCGGCGGCACGACCGGCGGCGGCGGCGGCACGACCGGCGGCGGCGGCGGCACGACGGGTGGTGGTGGTGGCTCGACGGGCGGCGGCGGCGGCTCGACGGGCATCCCCGAGACGATCCAGGCGGCGAAGGGCTCGACCTTCCCGGCCGAGGTGAACCTCAAGGGCGTGGTGGTGACGGCCATCAGCTTCGCCGGGCGCTCCGCGTCGACCGGGGCCGACTGCGCGGGCACCACGAGCAAGGGCGTCAACGCCAGCTTCTGGGTGGCGGACCCCAACAGCCCGCAGACCGGCGTGTGGGTCGAGAAGTTCCGCTGCGACCGCGAGGTCGACTACTTCCCGCAGGTGGGCGACGTGCTCGACATCAAGGGCATGATGGGCTTCGAGTCGGGCTTCGAGGACCGCGTCGGCTTCCGCGTGATGGTGAAGTCGGAGTTCGACTACATCTCGAACCGGCCCTCGGGCTACACCTGCGAGCTGACCTCGACGCCGGCCTGCCGCCCGCTCGAGATCACCAAGACCAGCACCATGTCTCCGCTGCCCGTGGTGGACGTGGCCAACACCTTCGGCGGCGGCGGAGCCATCAAGGCTGAGCCCACGTACGCTGGCGCGCGCATCAAGATCGCCGGCCCGCTCACGCTCTCGAACCCCAGCCCCGCGGCGTTGAAGCGCGTGTCGTTGTTGGCGAACGATGACCGCTACTACGGCTACGAGCTGAGCAACGGCGTGCTGGTGAACAACTTCCGCACCTTCGCGGGCGTCAACCTGGAGGACGGCGGCGTCTCGAACTGCGACGTGCGCGCGATGGTGCTCGACGGCGGCACGGTGACCTTCCCCAACGGCATCGTGGGCGTGTGGGACAGCTACACGCACGCCGCCTGCGCCGACGGCGGCACGGCGTCGAACTGCTTCAAGAACCGCGGCACCGTGCCGGGCACGCCCGACGCGAACTACACCAACGTCCTGTACCCGACGGACTGCGCGGACCACCTGCCGTAAGGGGCGCTCCACGCAGGGCCTCACCTCGCGACGCGCGTGTCCGGCATGCCCGGCGCCGCGTCGCGAGTCATTTTCAGAAGAGGAGCCAGGCCGCCATGCTGAACACCTCCATCGTCGACGGGGTCGCCACGCTCGAGCTGAACCGGCCCGAGGTGCACAACGCCATCAATCGGGAGCTCTGCGCGCAGGTGAGCGCGGCGCTGACCCAGTGGGCCGAGCGCGACGACGTGCGCGCGGTGGTGGTGTGCGGCGCCGGGGGCAAGAGCTTCGCCGCCGGCGCCGACATCGCGGAGCTGCGCGAGCGCACCCACGTGCAGTCCTTCCTCGCGTGGACGCAGCGCCTGCTGCAGCAGCTCGAGGACTTCCCGCGGCCCACCATCGCGGCCATCGACGGCTACGCGCTCGGCGGCGGGCTGGAGCTGGCCCTGGCGTGCGATCTGCGCGTGGCGTCGCAGGCGGCGAAGATCGGCATGCCCGAGGTGACGCTGGGCATCTACCCGTCTGCGGGTGGCTCCTGGCGGCTGCCGCGGCTGGTGGGCCTGGGGCGGGCGAAGGAGCTCATCTTCACCGGCCGCATCGTCAAGGCCGAGGAGGCTCGCGGCTGGGGCCTCTTCGAGGTGGTGGTGGAGACGGACGCGAAGGCCGAGGCGCTGCGGCTGGCGACCCAGATCGCCGCCAACTCGCCGCTGGCCGTGCAGGTGGCCAAGGTGTCGCTCAACGCGCTGGCGAAGCGGGAGGCCGCGGCGCCGCTGGAGTGGCTGGGGCAGGGGCTGCTCTTCGACTCGCCGGACAAGCACGCGCGCATGACGGCCTTCCTCGAGAAGCGGAAGAGGTAAGTCAGGCCTTGGGGGCCGCCGCGGCGTCGCGCGCGCTGCGGCGCTTCTGGGCCCAGAAGTACGCGGCGACGAGCCCGGCCACGCCCAGCACCACGAAGAAGGCGGAGTTGAAGGGCGGCGCGGGGGCTGGCGGCGGCGGCGGCGGCGGCTTGACGCGCGTGAGCTTCTCGGCGTCGAGGGCCGCCTGGGTCTCGAAGGCCTCCAGCTCGCCGACTGAGTACATCTTGTCGCCGCCCTCGGCGGTCAAACGCAGGTAGCGCGCCTGGGTCTGGAGCTGCGGGCTGGTGCGCGTCTGCACGCCGGGCAGCTCCACGGGGCCGGCGACCCACACCGGGTACCAGCTCGTGCCGTCGACGCTGCCCGCGACGAGGTAGCGATCGTTGTTGTCGGCCTGGATGCGCATCACCGCGATGGGGCGGGGGCTGCCCAGGTCCCACTCCACCGCGCCGCTGGCCGAGAGGAGCGCGGCGCGCGGGGAGTCCCACACGTCGCCGTCTTCGGAGGCCACGCCGTCGGCCATGCGGGCCGCGTGGGGGGCGCCCTCGCTGCGCGTCACCTTCGCCGCGCGGAGCAGGTTGGCCGAGGGCGTGGTGGCCCCGCCATCAGCGGAGGAGACGACCAGGGAGAGCAGCACGCACCACGTCATGGGCCGCGCACCATAGCGGATTCGTCTGGCCTGACGAGGCAGGGCTGGGGTTGAGTCCGTCGCTCGCCATGACTCGACCCTTCAAGACGGTAGGCATCGTGGGCGCCGGCACCATGGGGCACGGCATCGCGCACGTCAGCGCGCTCGCGGGCTTCGAGGTGCGGCTGACCGACACCACCTTCGAGGCGGCGCAGGCGGGCCTGGGGCAGGTGCGGAAGAACCTCGACGTGGGCGTCGAGAAGGGCAAGCTGACCGCCGAGGCGCGCGCGGCGGCCCTGGGGCGCATCACCTGCTTCGATCGCCTCGAGGCCCTGGCCGACTGCGACCTGGTGATCGAGGCCATCCCCGAGAGGCTGGCGCTCAAGCAGGAGCTCTTCCGCGCGCTCTGTGGCCTCTGCGCGGCCGAGACGGTGCTGGCGTCGAACACCAGCTCGCTCTCGCTCACCGAGCTCGCCGCGGCGGCCACCCGGCCCGAGCGCGTGGTGGGGCTGCACTTCTTCAACCCCGTGCACCTGATGAAGCTGCTCGAGGTGGTGCGCGCGTACCAGACGAGCGACGAGACGGTCGCGGCGGTGCAGGGCTACGGCGCGGCGATCAAGAAGGAGCTCATCGTCGTCAAGGACTCGCCGGGCTTCGCGTCGTCGCGCCTGGGCGTGGCCCTGGGGCTCGAGGCGATCCGCATGCTGGAGGAGGGCGTCGCCAGCGCCGAGGACATCGATCGGGCCATGAAGCTCGGCTACGGGCACCCCATGGGGCCGCTCGAGCTGGGCGACCTGGTGGGCCTCGACGTGCGCCTGGCCATCGCCGAGTACCTCCACGCCGAGACGGGCAGCCCCACCTTTCAGCCGCCGCAGCTGCTCAAGAAGCTGGTCCGAGCGGGTAAGCTCGGGAAGAAGTCCGGCCAGGGCTTCTACTCGTACTGAGGGAGCACCCCATCACGACGTCCGGTCCCCAGAGCGCGGTGCCCTTCGGCGCGTACCTGCTGCTGAAGCGCCTCGCCGTGGGGGGCATGGCCGAGCTCTTCCTCGCGCGCGACACGCGCAACGGCAAGCTGGTCGTGCTCAAGCGCATCCTCCCGTACCTCGCCGAGGAGGCGGAGTTCGTGCGCATGTTCCTCGACGAGGCGCGCATCGCCGCCGCGCTACAGCACCCGGGCATCGTGGAGCTCTACGAGCTGGGGCACCTCGAGGGCGCGACGTTCATCTCGATGGAGTGGGTGGACGGCATCGACCTGCGAAAGGTGCTGCAGAAGGAGCAGGAGCGCGGCGGGGCGGTGCCGCCGGGCGTCGCCGCGTGGCTCGTGGCGCGGCTGTGCGAGGCCCTGCACCACGCCCACGCGGCCCGCGACCCCGAGGGCATGCCGCTGGGCATCATCCACCGTGACGTGAGCCCGCAGAACGTGATGGTGAGCTTCGACGGCGGGGTCAAGCTGGTGGACTTCGGCATCGCCAAGGCCACCGCGTGGATGAGCCGGTCGAAGCCCGGGGTGATCAAGGGCAAGTTCCTCTACCTCGCGCCGGAGCAGCTCACGACGGAGCCGCTCGACCACCGCACGGATCTCTTCGCGCTCGGCACGATGCTCTACGAGCTGACCACCGGCCAGAGCCCGTTCTACCGCACGTCCACCGAGGCGGTGATCTACTCCATCCGCATGGAGGACCCGGACCCGCCGGGCACCGTGCGCCCCGGCTACCCGGACACGCTGGCGGCGATCGTCGCGCGCTGCCTGGTGAAGGACCGCGATCGGCGCTACCAGTCGGCGGGGGAGATCGCCGACGACCTCGAGGACTTCCTGCGCACGGAGGAGCCCACCTCGCGCTCCGACGTGGTGCAGTACGTCGCCTCACTCTTCGGCGACACGAGCGAGCGCACCAGCATCTACATTCCCCCCAACGCGCAGGCCCCGCGCACCACGAGCCGCACCGACCCCAGCAGCCCGCTGCAGGGCCCCTTCGACGCCATCTCCGACGAGCACACGGTGCCGCTCTCGTCGCCCGCGCTGCCGCGGTCAGCGATGCCCGAGGGCCGCCGCGAGACGGGGGAGATGAGCGAGATCGACGCGCCGCCCACGGACCCCACGAGGCCCGAGCGCCCGCGGGTGAAGGCCGCCGTGAAGAACCCCTACTCGTCGCCGGAAGAGACGGCGCCCATGGCCCGGCCGCCGGTGCGCCAGGTGCAGGCGGTGCCCAGCCGAGACCTCCAGTCGACGGCGGAGCTCGAGGGCGGCGCGGCGCTCGGCGACGACGGGGTGGCGCCGACGACCGTGTCCACCTCGGGCGCGCGCGACGTCGAGGTGGGCGAGGTCTTCAAGCCCCTGGTGCCGACGATGCTGGGCGAGTCGGCGCCTTCGCTGCGGGCCGCGCCCCGGGCCCTGGCGGGCCGCCCGCCGCCGCCGGTGCCCTCGCCCGACTCGATGCCCGAGCTCCACGAGGTGTCGGTGGTGTCGGCCGGCGAGGCCACCATCGGGGCGGACCCCGTGGCGCGCGCCGCCGAGCAGGAGCGCTCGGAGCCCTCGGAGCCGTCGGACCCGATCCCCGCGGCGCCGTCGACGCGCGCACCCCCGCGGAGAGGCGCAGCGCCTCCGAGGGCGCCGAAGCGGCGGCCCGTGCCCGACGCCGACCCGGACGACGAGGTGGAGACGGTCGACCAGGCCAACGAGTTCTCGCGCCGCGTCGTGGTGCAGCGGCGCCGCGCGGTGATCGTCGTGGCGAGCGTCTGCGGGGCGCTGGCGCTCCTGGTGCTGCTTGCGGTGGTGCTGTGGCCTGCCACGCCCGTCGAGCCGGCGCCGGGGCCGAAGACGCCGACCACCACGGGGCCCGAGGTGCCGCCCACGGCGCCCGAGGTTCCGCGGGCGACGGTGGTGCGCGTGCAGGTGCGCGCCGCGAAGGGCGTGGCGCTGACCATCGACGGGCGCGCGGTGCCGCCGGACTCGGTGATCGAGCGCGCTCCGGGCGAGCTGGTGGTGAAGTTCACCTGCCCGGGCAAGAAGAAGCGCGCCTCCACGCTGCGGGCCGCGATCCCCGAGTCGAACAGCCTCGTCGCCGTGCAGGTGCCGTGCCCCTGAGCGCCGTGGCGGTGCTAACAGCGTGGGCATGAGCGCATGGCCTTTGGTGTGGGGGCTGGCCTTCGCCGCGCAGGCGGCGCCGGGCCTCGAGGAGCGGGTGCAGTCGCTGCGCCTCGAGAATGGAATGACCTGGCTGGTGGTGGAGCGGCCCGACGCGCCGGTGTACACGGGATTGGTGCGGGTGCGGGTGGGCGGGGCCGAAGAGCTTCCCGGGCAGACTGGCCTGGCGCACCTCTTCGAGCACATGGCCTTCAAGGGCACGCCGGTGTTGGGGGCCCGCGACTGGGCGGCGGAGCAGCCGCTGCTCGAGCGCATCGGGCGGGTGGTGGACACGCTGTCGGCGCTGGAGCGCGCGGGCCGGGGCAAGAGCGACGAGGCGACGCTCCTGCGCGCGGAGCTGGGGGCGCTGCAGAAGGCGCACGCGCCGCTGTACGACGAGAACGCGCTGGCGAGGCTGTACCAGGTCAACGGGGGCGTGGGCCTCAACGCGACCACCGACAAGGATCTCACCTCGTACTTCGTCAGCCTGCCGAAGAACCGCCTCGAGCTGTGGCTCACCGTCGAGGCGCAGCGCTTCGCGGCCCCGGTGCTGCGCGACTTCGCCAACGAGCGCGCGGTGGTGCAGGAGGAGCGCCTGCGCAGCATCGAGACCAACCCCGCGGGCGCGCTCTACGAGGAGCTGATGCAGCTGGCCTTCGTCTCGAGCCCGTACCGGTGGCCGACCGTCGGGTACGCGCCCGATCTCGCCGCGATGTCGGTGAGCGCCGCGCAGCGCTTCTTCGACGCGCACTACGTCGCCTCGAACGCCGTGGGGTGCCTGGTGGGTGACGTGCGCCTGGCCGAGGTGAAGCCGCTCCTCGAGCGCACCTTCGGGCAGCTCCCGGCGCGGGCGCCGCCGCCCGGCCCGGTCTTCTCGGAGCCGCCGGCCCGCGCGCTGCGCCGCAGCCACGTCACCTTCGACGCCGCGCCGCGCTTCATGATGGCCTTCCGAAAGCCGGCGCCGCCGTCACGGGAGGACGCGGTGTTCGACGTGCTGCAGGTGCTGCTGGGCGAGGGCAACACCGGGCGGCTCCAGCGGCGCCTGGTCTACGGCGATCGGCTGGCCCAGGCCGTCGGCGTCTTCACCGGCCCGGGGAACCGGCTCGACAACCTGCTCATCATCTCGGTGGCGCCGCTGGAGGGCGTGGGGCCCGAGCGCCTCGAGGCCGCGATCTGGGACGAGCTGGGGCGCCTGGCGAAGGAGGGGCCGGCGGACCAGGAGCTGCAGAAGGTGCGCAATCGCGTCACGGCCGATCTCGCGCGCAGCATCGACTCGAACACGGGCCTCGCCGGGGCGCTGTCGCGGGCCCAGGCGCTCTTCGGCGACTGGCGCTACGTGGTGGAGCTGCCGCGGGTCATCGAGACCATCGAGGCCGAGGAGGTGAAGGCGGTGGCGGCGCGGGCCTTCGTGCCGCGCAACGCCGTGGTGGTGACGCTCTCGCGAGAGGGAGGCGCGCGATGAGGGCGCTGGTCCTCGTCGTCCTCGCCGGCTGCGCGACGGCGCCGGTCTCATCGCCGGTGAAGACCCGAGCCGAGCCGGGCCTTCTGGCCGAGCCCACGCGGGTGCCGGGCGTGCGGCAGCTCCCGCCGGGGCTGGTGGTGGACCCCGCGATGCTCCCAACGGCGCCGCTGGAGATCGCGGTGCGCTCGCCGACCATCACGCGCCTGCCCAACGGGCTCACGGTGTACCTGCTGGAGGATCACACCGCGCCGCTGGTGCAGCTGCGGCTGCTCGCGCCCACCGGCATGGTGGACGACCCGAAGGCAAAGCTGGGCCTGGGCTCCCTGGTGGGGAGCCTGCTGACGCAGGGCGGGGCGGGGCCGCTGGGGCCGGAGGCCCTCGAAGAGCTGCTCGAGTTCCACGGGGCGAACGCGAGCAGCGGCGGCGGCGACGAGACGTCTTCGGTGAGCTTCTCGGTGCGCGCGGCGGATCTCACGGCGCTCTTCCCGGTCTTCGCCGACGTGGTGCAGCGGCCCCGCTTCGACGCTCGGCGCTTCGAGGTGGCGGTGGCGCGGCTGCTGGAGGCCATTCGCCGCCGGGAGGATCGGCCCGACGGGGTCGCGGCGCGGGCGCTGGCCAAGGCGGTGTTCGGGCCCGACTCGGTGCTGGGGCGGGAGGCCACGGAGGCGACGGTGAAGGCGGTGACGCTGGAGGACGTGAAGCGCCGGCACGCCACGGCCTGGGGCGCGCGCGACGCGCGGCTGATCATCACCGGCGACTTCGACCCCGGGGCGGTCAGCGCGCTGCTCAAGCTCCACTTCGCGGCGTGGAAGGGCGGGGCCGGGCCCGCGAGGGACTTTGGCGCGCCGCCGGCGCTCTCGCGCCGGGTGATCCTCGTGCCGCGGCCCATCGCGCAGGCGAAGGTGCGCCTCGGCGCGGCGGGCTTTCCGCGGGCCAGCCCCGAGGAGTTCCCCGCGCGGCTGGTGAACACGGCCCTGGGCACCTTCGGCGTGGGCCGGCTGTACCGGGAGATCCGCGACGAGCGGGGCCTGGCGTACTCGGCCTTCTCCTCGGTGTCGCCGGGGCCCACCTCGGGGCTCTTCACCGCGGGCTTCGACACGCGCCCGGAGCAGGTGGGCGAGGCGCTCGAGGTGGCGCTGCGCATCCTCTCGGAGGTGGGCGGGGCGGCGCCGGTGTCGCCGCAGGAGCTCGAGACGGCGAGCGACATGGCGCTCAACGCCTTCGCCTTCCGCTTCGACGCCGCGGCGAAGATCGCCACCGAGCGCGCGACCTTCGATCTCTTCGGCTACCCGACGGACTACCTGCAGACCTGGCGCGAGCGCGTGCGCGCGGTGACGCCGGCCCAGGCGGCGGCGCTGGCGGCGCGCTTCGGCGAGGGCCTGCAGATCGTCGTGGTGGGGCCGCCAGAGAAGCTGGGCGATCTCTCGCGCTTCGGGCGCGTCACCACGATCACCGACGTGGAGCAATTTCGCTGATCGCGGGCGCCCTTTTTTTGACCCGCTGACACAGGCCCGTACGCTCCGTCACACCTCGCTGCAGCGGCCTTCAGCGCTGTAGCGGGCAACCGACAGGAGCGAAGCCCCATGAGCAACAAGCGCAAGCAGCCCCGCGTGGCCCTCGACATCTACCTCAACAAGTACGTCGCCGGTGTTCCCTACATGGCGCGCTCGTCCGACATCTCCCGCGAAGGTGTGGGCCTGGCGCACCTCATCGAGCCCGACCTGGCGGGCAAGCGGGTGGGCCTGCAGTTCCAGCTCCCCGGCTCCGAGGAGGTCATCTACGCGGAAGGCGAGATTGTTCGCGAGTGGGCGGACCTGGATCACAAGGAGGAGGGCAGCGGGGTGCGCTTCACGCTGCTCACTGAGCGGCACCGCCGGCTGATCGAGCAGTTCTGCGCCCGCGACAACGCGTCGTAATCTCGGTTGAAGCTCCGGGAGCGGTGCCCGTAGAGTCGGCTCCTTTCCTTTCCCGGGGGCCTCGATGACGAAGCGCGTGCTGTGGGTGGTGTTGGTGTCGGCGTCCATGGCCCTGGCCCAGGGCAGTGAGAAGAAGCCCGAGGCAAAGGCCCAGCCGGGCGTGAACTGGGCCGGCCAGGTCGTGCGCGCCACGGGGCAGGGGGCGCCAGACATGAAGGCCGCCAACCCGGCGCAGGCGAGGCTGGGGGCTGAGCGGGCCGCGCTCACTGACGCGTTCCGGAACCTGCTCGCGCAGGTGAAGGGCGTGTCGGTCGACGGCACGCGCAAGGTGAGCGACCTGATGGAGAAGGACGAGGTGCGCACGCGGGTCGAGGGCCTCGTGCGCGGCTACAAGATCGTCAACAAGCGCTACTTCTCCGACAGCGGCGTGGAGGTGGAGATCGAGGTGCCGCTCGCGCTGCTGGCCGACGTGGTGGACCCCGACGCGACGCAGGTGCTGGCCGTGGGCAAGCCCGAGGGTGCGCCGGGCACGACGGGCCTGGTGATCGACGCTCGCGGCCTCAAGGTGACGCCCTCGCTCCTCCCGCGGCTGCTCGACGAGGCAGGCAAGCCGCTGTACTCCATCGACTCGCTCTCGTCGGACGCGCGCAAGCAGTCGGCGGTGGCGGCCTACGTGCAGAGCCTCGATGACGCCAACAAGTCGATGAAGGCGGGCGAGAAGCCCCTGGTGCTCAAGGCCACGAGCGCGACCGGCGCCGACCTGCAGCTCGCGGCCGATGACGCGAAGAAGCTGGCCGCGCTGAACACGGCCTTCCTGGCCGACGGCAAGGTCGTCATCGTGCTGAACTGAGGCCCCGCGCACCCATGAAGACCCTCACGCTCATTCCGTTGCTCGTCGTGCTCCCGGCCCTCGCGCTCGCGCAGGCCACCATCGTCGTGAAGGAGGCCGAGGGCGAGGCGGCCATCGTCAACAAGGACGAGCCGAAGGCCTTCGAGGAGGCCAGGCAGAGCGCGCTCCGCGCCGCGGTGGAGCAGGCCGCCGGCGTGCGCATCGACGCCGACACGGTGGTGGTGAACAACCAGCTCGTGCGCGACCAGGTCTTCGCCAACACCTCGGGCTACGTGAAGAGCTTCGAGGTGCTCTCGAAGCAGAGCGACAAGGGGGTGGTGAAGGTCAAGGTGAAGGCCCAGGTCATCACCGACGCCCTCGACAAGGACATCGCGGCGGCGCGTGATCTCGTCAAGCGCGTCGGCCGGCCCCGCCTGGTGATCGTGATCCAGGAGCAGACCATTCCGCTGAAGGAGAAGGTGCTGGTCAACTCCGAGTCGATGGCCACGGTGCTCACCGAGGTGCTGAAGGCCGACGGCTGGGACATCAAGGACGCGCAGGCGATGAACCGCAAGCTCAAGCTCGAGGGCGCGGCCACGCTGGGCGCCACGGACCTCAAGGAGATCGCCGACCTCTCGAAGGCCGACTACGTGCTGTACGGGAAGGCGGTGCTGCGGCACCAGGACTTCGGCGCGGGCTACTTCGCGGGCACCGACGCCAAGGGCGGCCAGGCGCTCTTCCCGCTCACCGGAGAGTACGATCTCGCGCTCGCGGCGACCGACAGCGAAGACCAGCTCCTCAAGGTCAACGGCAAGCTGGGCATGGACAAGGGCCTGCTCCGCGGCGCCAAGGTGGAGCTCACCGACTCCTACGAGCGCACGGCCTTCGACCTCATCAAGGCGAAGAAGGACGACATCGCGGGCCCGGTGCGCCGCGCGATCCTCGAGCACCTGCGCGAGCAGGCCATGAACGGCAAGAAGATCGCGCTGCGCGTGACCGGCCTCGAGAGCTTCGGCGCGGTCAAGGACTTCAAGAAGGCCATCGAGACCATCAAGGGCACGAAGGAGGCGACGCAGGACGGCTTCGCCAACGGTCAGGCCGACTTCCGCGTCACCTTCCTGGGCTCCACCCAGGACTTCGCCGAGCAGGTCGAGGCGGCCACCTTCAAGAAGAAGAAGCTCGCGGTGGTGTCGGCCACCGGCAACACACTCGAGGTCAAGGTCGGCAAGTGAGGGGCTGGGCCTGGGTGCTCGCGCTGTGCGGGTGCGCGACCCCGCCCGCGGGGCCGCTGGCCAGGCCCCTGGTGTTGCCGCCGGCGCGCGTCACCACCCGCAGCGAGCTGGTGCTGCGCTGCACGCCCGCCGACGCCGAGGTCTCGCTCGACGGCGTGCCCCAGGGCACCTGCGCCGACTTCGACGGGGAGCCGGCCACCCTGGGCCTCGGCACCGGGGCGCGGCACGTGGTGGTGAAGAAGCGGGGGTACTTGTCGTGGGAGAGCCTCATGCAGCCCGATCGCACCCGCGTGGTGATGACGGTGTCACTCATTCCAGCCGAAGGAGGGTCGCCATGACCCGGTTGCTCACGGTGTTGATCGTCTCATGCTCGCTGACGGCGCTCGCGGAGGTCGGGAAGATCGCGGCCCTCGACGGAGAGGCCACCCGGACGCCGCAGGGTGGCGCGCCGGTCGCGCTGGCGGTGGGCGGCGCGGTGGAACTCGGTGACGTGCTCACGGTGAAGAAGGGCAACCTCAAGTTCGAGCTCACCGACGGGAGCATCATCGCCCTGGCCGAGAAGAGCGTGCTGGAGATCACCCTGGCCGACTTCGAGGGGCAGGAGCGCAAGGGCTTCTCGGCGCTGCTCAAGGCCGGCTCCCTGTGGACGAAGGTGAAGAAGGCCATCGGCGGCGGCAAGTTCGAGGTGTCCACGGAGCGCGCGGTGGCCGGCGTGCGGGGCACCATCTTCCGCATCGACGCCGACGCGCTGGTGAAGGCGGCCAAGGGCAAGGCGAAGAAGGCGAGCATCGTGCGCGTGGTCGAGGGCGCGGTGGCGGTGCGACCGCAGGCCGCCATCGCCAGGACGCTCAAGGGCGCGCTGGCGCGGCAGAAGGGCCCGCGCGTGGAGGTGCCGGGCCCGAAGGAGGTCGGCGTGGACGAGTGGGAGAAGATCTTCACGACGCTGTCCGCCAACCAGCAGATCGCCGTGGGCGTGGACCTCTGGGAGCAGGCCGAGCTCGAGGCGGCCTCGAAGCAGGACGCCTTCTCGAAGTGGCTCGAGCAGAACCCGTGACGTGCTGAGCGGCGCGGTCGTGCTCGCGGTCCTGGCGCAGGGCCAGGGGCCCCTGCCGCGGGGCGCGCCGGCCGAGCTGCTGGCGCCGGGAGTGCGGGTGCACGTGCGGGTGCACGAAGATCTCGCGCCCGATCTGCTCCGGGGGCTCGCGCGGCCCGGCGTGACGCTGTGGCTCGACACCGGCTCCAACACGCTGCGCCGCTCGACGGTCGAGCACCTCGCGCGCTTCGACGTGGCCTGGGTGCGCCTGCGACCCCCGCTGCGCCCGGTGGACGCCGACGTCTTCGCCGCCGCGCCGCGGGCCGGCGCGTGGGTGGACCTGGCGGGGGTGGCGCTGGTCCGCCGGCTCCCCGGGGTCCGGCGGCTGGCTGTGGAGCTCGCCGGGCCCCTGGAGGAGGACACGCTGACGCGGCTGGCCGGCGCGCGGCCCGCGGAGGTGCGCTGGCGCCCCGACGGCCCCGTCTCGCTGCTCGCCTGGGGGCAGCTCGCCCAGCTCCCCGGCCGGCGGGTGGTGGTGCTGGCCCCCGGGCAGCTCCTGCCGGCGAGGTGCGACGCGCGGCGCGCGGGCGAGCCGACGGCGGAGCTCCACGTCGCCAGCCTCCTGGCCCTCTCGAGCGACGTGTTCCCGTGTGGGCTGGGCACGCGGGTGGTGGTGGCGGCTGACGCGGAGCCGTGGCTGCTCCAGTCGCTCGTCACCCGCGACCCCTCGGTGGAGCTGCTCGTTGAGGTAGGGGCCCAGGCCCCCCGCGCGCGCCAGGCCGCGGACTTGCTGGAGCGCCTGGGCCTGGGGCCTGCCCGATGATGGTGTGGGCGCCGCGCACTTCCCTTGACGCACCCGCGCATGCGGGGGGATGATTTCGGCGCTCAAAAGGGATTTTCCAAGGAGTCCTGACTACTTGCTTCACCAGCGAGCGCGGCCCACCCGGCGCGTTCGCATCAGGCTCCGCGACCAGGACACTCATGCGCCGACTCGTTTCCGTACTGATCTTCGCGTTGTCCTTCCCGGTGGCCGCCCAGGCGAAGAAGGAAGCCAAGGAGGTCGAGCTCCGCAAGAAGGAGAGCAGCCTCGCGCCCGATAAGTCGCTCGCCGGCGACATCACGCGCAAGAAGGAGAAGCGCGAGGAGGCGCCCTCGCTCAAGTACGACCAGTTCCGCACGGGCGTCGAGCTGCAGGTGGCCGCCAAGCGCCGCGAGCAGATCGGCGACCTGCAGAAGATCATCAGCCTCTCGAGCGACAAGCGCGAGACGCCGGGGCTCCTGTTCCGCCTCGGCGAGCTGATGTGGGAAGAGTCGAAGTTCTTCTTCTTCGAGGCCAACCGGAAGGACGACGACAAGATCCGCGCGATGAACGCCGACGACAAGGCGGGCATCGCCCAGGCCGAGGCCGAGAAGGCGAAGATCCTCGAGCAGTCGAAGGAGTACTCGCAGAAGGCCATCGAGCAGTACTCGCGCATCGTGCAGGAGTTCAAGGACTTCGAGCGCACCGACGAGGTGCTCTACTTCCTCGGCCTCAACCTCATGGAGATGGGCGACGAGAAGCGCGGGCTGGTGGCCTACAAGCGCCTCGTCGACAAGTACACCAAGTCTCGCTACCTGCCGGACGCGTACCTGGCCATCGGCGAGTTCTACTTCAACAACAGCAAGAGCAAGCGCGACCAGCTCGAGAAGGCGCTCGAGAACTACAAGAGCGCGGCGAAGTTCACGGACAGCCAGGTCTACGGCTACGCGCTCTACAAGCAGGGCTGGTGCTACTTCAACATGTCGGACTTCGAGAAGGCGATGGACCAGTTCAAGGCCGTCGTCCTCTACGTGAAGTTCGCCGGCGCCGAGGAGGTCGAGGGCAAGAAGGGCGCCAAGGGCAACCGCGTCGGCCTGGCGAAGGAGGCCCGCAACGACTTCGTGCGCGCCTACTCGCGCGGCGGCGGCGGCCCCGGCGAGGCGAAGGAGAAGTTCAGCAAGCTGGCCGACACGCCCGAGGACCTGCGCCTGATGATCCGCCAGGTCGCCAACCTCTTCTACGAGGACGGGAAGGACAAGGAGGCGGCGCTCGCCTACGACATGCTGATCAAGGAGCGCCCCATCTCGCCCGACGCGCCCGGCTTCCAGTCGCGCATCGTGGACTGCGTCATGCGCGCCGGGAACAAGCAGATGACGGTGCAGCAGGTGCGGCGGCTCGTGAAGATCATGGACGACGTCCTGAAGAACAACAAGGAGCTCAACGACAAGGACAAGAAGGCCCTCGACGAGGCCCGCGAGCTCTCGGAGCGCACCATCAGCAAGCTGGCGGTCGACTGGCACAACGAGGGCAAGAAGACGCGCGACGAGGCGACCTTCGAGTTCGCCAACGCCGTCTACGCCGACTACCTGACGCTCTTCCCCGAGAACAAGAAGGCGTACGATCTGCGCTTCTTCTGGGCCGAGCTCCTCAACGACAACCTGAACAAGTACGAGAAGGCCGCCGAGGAGTACACCAAGGTCTTCGGCGTCGACATCGAGAAGGTCAAGAAGGGCGCCGGCGAGAAGCCCGGCAAGTACATGACCAACTCGTCGTACAACGCGATCCTCGCGTGGACCGAGGTGGTCAAGCAGGCGGAGGCGAGCGGCGCGATCAAGCCCGAGACCACCACCGACCCGCAGAAGAAGCTGACCATTCCCCCGCAGAAGCAGAACCTGCTCGAGGCCTGCGAGCGCTACACGAAGTACATCGAGAAGGGCGAGAAGAAGGTCGAGATCGCCTACAAGGCCGCGCGCATCTACTACGACTACAACCACCTCGACGAGGCGGTGGCGCGGCTGTCGGAGATCGCGCTCAAGTACCCCGACTACAAGTTCGAGGACGGGTCACGGGCCGGCGAGGTCTCGGCCAACCTGGTGCTCGACTCGTACAACCTCATCGGTGACTGGGCGAAGGTCAACGAGTGGTCGCGCAAGTTCTACGCGGAGGACAAGCTCGCCGTGGGCAAGTTCCGCGAGGAGCTCGCCAAGCTCGTCGAGCAGTCGAGCTTCAAGCTCATCAACCAGCTCGAGGCGAAGAAGGACTACGCCAAGGCCGCCGAGGCCTACATGACCTTCGTGAACGAGTGGCCGAAGTCGGAGCTGGCCGAGAAGGCGCTCTTCAACGCGGCCATCGACTTCTTCAACGCGAAGATGCTCAACCGCGCCATCGAGGTGCGCAAGCAGCTCATTCAGCGGCACCCCAAGTCGCAGTACGTGCCGCAGACGATGTTCGCGCTGGCAGAGGGCTACGAGGCCATCGCCGACTTCGAGCCGGCGGCCGACTACTACGAGGCGTACGCCTCGGCCTACGAGAAGAGCAAGGGCGGCGGCAAGAAGGGCAAGGCCGCGCCGAAGAAGGGCGCCGCGCCGGCCAGCGACCAGGTGTGGGAAGAGCAGAAGGCGCAAGACGCGCTCTTCAACGCCGGCGTCTTCCGCGAGGGCCTGGGGGCCTACAAGCAGGCGCTCAAGAACCGCGAGAAGTACCTCGAGCTGTGGGGCTCCTCGAAGGACGCCGAGGCCGTCGAGAAGTCGATCATCGACCTCTACGAGAAGATGGGCCTGTGGGCGAAGGCGGTGAAGGCGCTCGAGGACTACGAGAAGAAGAACAACAAGGACCCGAACAAGGTGCTGATCTCCGAGGGCCGCATCGCGAGCATCTACGAGGAGAAGCTCAAGAACGGCAAGCAGGCGCGCACGGTGCTCAACCGCGCCTTCGACTACTACGAGAAGCTCTCGAAGAAGGTGCGCGACGGCCTCGAGATCCAGGCGCTCGACACGGTGGCCCGCGCGTCCTTCGCCAAGAACGAGGACGACTGGAAGAAGTACAGCGCGGTCAAGCTCAAGTGGTCGAAGATCCAGAACATCGGGGAGCTCAAGGGCTCCATCGCGGCCAAGGGCAGCGCGCTGCAGGACATTCAGAAGGCGTACACGAAGACGGTGGCCTTCAAGTCGGCCGACCCGGCCATCTGCGCGCTCCACAAGATCGGCCTGGCGTACGATCAGTTCGGCGACCAGCTCATCAACTTCCCGGTGCCCAAGGGGCTGCCGGAGGATCTGCTGATCGAGCTGCGGCCGCAGTTCGAGCAGCAGGCCGACCCGGTGAAGCAGAAGGCCGGCGAGGCCTTCACCGCGGCGGTGCAGAAGAGCCAGGAGCTCGACGTCTTCAACCCCTGCACCATCGCGGCGCTCGAGATGCTGCGCACCAAGTACCGCCCCGACGCCTTCCCGAAGATGCGGGAGGACGTCATGGAGCTCAAGCTGCCGGCGGACAAGCAGATGGCCATCGGCGGCGACGTGCTGACGAGCATCCAGGCCATTCCCGTCATCACGCAAGAGAAGGCGGCGGAGCTGAAGGCCAGCGCCCGCGAGGTGGGCAGCCGCGAGGTCGCCGACACCATGCCCGAGGTGGACCTGACCGGCCCCTCGAAGAAGTCGGAGACCAAGGCGCAGGCGCCGACGCAGCGCAAGGCCGAGCCCGACACCAACGCCGAGCCGGAGGACACCCTGTGAAGCGCCTCATTCTTCGTACGCTCGGCGCGACCGCGCTGCTGGCGGTGGCGGGCTGCACCACCACGCAGACGGCCGTGCAGGGGGCGGGGCAGCTCTCGGGCCCCCGGGTCGTCACCTCCGCCGACGGCACCTCGCCGACCGAGGTGGTGCCGCAGATCTCGCAGAAGGCGAAGCTCCTCTTCGAGGACGCGCTCAAGTCCTTCGAGGAGCAGAAGAAGAAGCGCGTCTTCGACTACCCGGGCCTCGAGCGGAAGTTCCGCGCCGCGGCCGACGCCGACCAGAACCTCGCCGAGGCCACCTACAACCTGGGCGTGCTGGCCGAGCGGCAGGGGAAGACCAAGGAGGCGGTGGCGCTCTACAAGGAGGCGCTGGCGAAGAAGCCGACGCTGCGGCAGGCGGCGGAGAACCTGGCGGTGATCGCGCAGAACAACGGCGACGAGGCCAGCGCCACCCGCATCTACCAGGACATCCTCACCAACTACCCCGAGGACGCCTCGAGCCGCGCGCGCCTGGCCGAGCTGAGCCGGCGCAGGGGTGAACACGACAAGGCCATCGAGCTGTCGCGCGAGGCGCTGTTCCGCGACCCGAAGACGCTGCAGGCCTACAAGACGATGATGCAGGTGTACTTCGAGCAGAAGCAGTTCTCGCTCGCGCGCCTCATCGCGCTGCGCGCCTCCAAGCTCGACGACGCCGACCCGGAGATCGCCTACACGCTGGGCCTCATCAACCTGTCCGAGAAGGACCTGCCCAAGGCCCGCGTGCAGTTCAAGCGCACGGTCGAGGTGCGGCCCAACTTCGTGCCGGCGCACTACCAGCTCGCCAAGATGGCCTTCGCCCAGGAGGACTACCAGAGCGCCGAGGAGCACCTGCGCAGCATCCTCCAGGCGAACGGCAAGAACCCCGAGGCGCTGCTCAACCTGGGCGTGGCCTACAAGGGCATGGGGCAGTTCGACAAGGCGATGGCCACCTACGACGAGGTGCAGAAGCTCTCGGGCGACATGCCGGAGCTCTACCTGAACCGCGGCATCATCATCGGGCTCAAGGGCGACCCCGAGAAGGCGATCACGCTCTTCCGCACCTACATCTCGCGCAAGGGCGAGGCCGGCCTGGGCATGGACCACGCCGTGTACACGCTGATCACCGAGCAGGAGGCGGTGATCGCGCAGCGCGAGGAGGACAAGCGCATCGCCGAGGAGGCCAAGCGCATGGAGGAGGAGATGAAGAAGATGGAGGCGGCCGCCGCCGAGGAGGAGAAGAAGCTCAAGGAGGCCGAGTTCCAGAAGCAGAAGGAGGCCGCCAAGGGTGGCGCGCCGGCGCCCGCCACGGCGAAGGACCAGCCGCCGCCGCCCGAGGCGAAGAAGGCGCCGCCCGCGCCCCCGCCGGCCGCCAAGCCCCCGGCGGCGCCCGCCCCGGCGAAGAAGGCCGGCGGCGACGAGCCTGACGACGGGCTCTGAGGCCGGCGACGACCCTCGCCGCACCCAGGCGCCCGGGCGTCCCTCGCGGACTCCCGGGCGTCTTCATGTCTGGAGGCTCGTCAGGGCTCCTTGCCGCGGCCGACGATCAGCTTCACCCAGCGCACGGCGATCTTCCGGCGGCTCCCCTCGACGAGGAAGGCGGGCAGGCTGCCGCCCGGGTCGCTGAAGATGACGTAGGTGAGGCGGGTCTTGCCCGCGGGGGTCGGCTCGAAGCGCCACTCGCCGCGGAGCCGGGTGATGCGCACCCAGCCGTCGGGCTTCGGGGGCGCGACCTCGTTGGCGGCCTCGAAGGTCATGCGACAGGCCCCGTCGTCGGCCCACAGGCGCCGCGCGCGCACCGCGTAGTCGCGGTTGGCGACGAGCGGCGGGTTGATCTGCTCGTAGGTGACGCGCACGTCGGGCGCGGCGCTGACGATGGTGCGCGCCTTCAGGTCGGGCTCGGCCGGGTCGAAGGCGCCGTCACCGAAGGCGGCGTCGCACAGCGAGGGCACGGTGCGGGTCGTCTCGGTGGTGAGGCGGAGCTCGACGAGTGAGGAGCCCTCGACGGGGCGGGTCTCGACGACGACGCCGTCCACCTCGTCGACCTTCTTCCAGTCGGCGGGGGCGGCGAGGGCCAGGGCGACGAGGGCAGGGCGGATCATCGGGGGAGCTGGAGCTTGCGCGTCTGGCTGCCCATGATGGCGATCGTCGCGCGCCGGGGGAGCAGGCGGCGCATGACGAAGGAGGCGAGGCGGTTGAAGGCGCCGGGGATCAGCAGGGGCCTCGTGCCGAGCGCGTCGAGGGCCTCGCGCACCACCTCGGCGGGCTGCTGCATGCCCGGCGGCGCGACCTGGCTGGCCCGGAGCATGTTGGGCGTGGCGGTGGCGCCCGCGCAGACGGCGAGCACGTCGACGCCGCGGGGGCGCAGCTCGTACCACAGGCCCTCGGCGAGGCTCAGCGCGTAGGACTTCGTCGCGCCATAGGTGGCGATGTACGGCGAGCCCTGGAAGGCGGTGAGCGACGAGAGGAAGACGAGGCCCCCGCGGCCCCGCGCCACCAGCCGGGGCGCGAAGTGGTGGGCCACGGCCGTCGGCGTGCGCACGTTCACGTCGAGGGCGCGCTGGGCCTCCTCGAGGGGGAGCTCGAGGAAGGGGCCCATGGCCGCGAAGGCTGCGTTGAGCACCACGCAGCCCACGTCGAGGTCGGCGGTGGCCTGGGCGAGGGCGGCGGGCGCGTCGGGCGCGGCGAGATCCAGGGTGAGGCAGCGGGCCTCGGTGCCCAGGGTGCGCGCGACGTCCGCGAGGGCTTCAGCGCGGCGCGCGACGAGCAGCACCTTGCAGCCCCGCGCGGAGAGCTGGCGGGCGAACTCCGCGCCCATGCCTTCGGACGCCCCGGCGACGAGGGCCCAGGGGCCGTAGCGCTCAGCGAACGCGCTCATGGCGCCTTCGGCTTCGCGCCGCGCAGCACCTCGTACGACGCCTGCTTGCCCTGCACGGTGAGGAGCGCGGCGAGGCCCCAGGCGGCGGTGCCGTCGTTGAGCTTCCAGGGCAGCGGGTTGGCCGAGCCCTGGTTCACGAAGAGCGAGGCGTGCGGCTTCTTCGGGGGCAGCGGCCGGCCCGCGAGGTCCGTGCCGCGCGCCGCCGCCTCGAGGATGTGCCCGTGGATGCCGAAGGGGATCTTCGCCTTCTGGAGCAGCGCGGTGAGGCGCGGGTCGCCCACGTTGTCGGCGCCCGGCACGTAGTCGAGGGCCTGCTGGCCCTTCTGGCGCGGCGGCCCGTGGGTGAGGAGCACCACGGGATCATCGGCGGTGGCGGCGGCGCGCTCGAGCACCTCGACGTCCTTGTCCTTGTAGATGCAGCCGCCCGCGAGGTGGAGGTAGGCGCGGTCGTGGTAGCCGCCCAGGCCCAGCACGTCGACGCCGTCGCCGTCGTACCGGCGGATGACGTCGAGGTTGAGCAGGTGCAGCGCGCCGGCCTTGCGCTGCTGGAGCACCGCGTAGTTGAGCGCCGCGCCGCGCTCCATGTTGCCGGCGACGATCAACACCGGGCGCGAGGTGGCTTTGGCGAAGTAGCCGAGGATCTGCGCCAGCCCGTCAGGCTCGGCGCTGGTGTCGCCGCCCAGGACGATGGCGTCGACGTCGGCCTTCTCGAAGGCAGCGAGGAAGGTGTCGAGCATCGCCTTGGTCTCGGGCTCGAGGTCCTTCACGCCGGCGAGCAGGCCCAGCACTGCCTTCTTCGCGGCCCGGGGCTTCTCACGGCGCACCTTCACCGTGCCGCCGGTGTGCTCGAAGACCCAGCCCTCGCGCGTCTTCACGTCGGGCGGCGAGAAGTGCTCCCACGGCCCGTTGCAGTCGAACTGGTAGCGCTCCTCCCAGGCGGCGAAGTCTTCGGCGGCGGCGACGGAGGAGGCGAGCAGCAGGCACGACAGGAAGCGCACGTCAGAGTCCCTTCTTCGGAATGGCGGGGTCGGTGGTGGCCTCGCGGCTGACCGCGGGCACCTCGGGTTGGGTCGGCACGCCGCGGTTGTAGGACAGCGTGTCTTCGCGCGACATGTCTCTGACGCCGGTGCCGTCGCCGCCGCGGGCGAGCGCCTGGAAGCGCGACCGCCACTCGTCGCGCTCGGCGAGGGCCTGGCCGCGGCCGTCGCGCTCCTGGGCGGCGAGGCGCTCGAGGGCCTCGAGGCGCTGGGCGAGGGCGTGCTTCTCGGCGAGCAGGGTGGCGGCCACCTGTCTCTCGGCCTCGAGGGCGCCCTGGAGATCGGCCGTGTCCTTCCCGGCGCTCGAGGAGAGCCGCTGGTGGAGCTGCCGCGCGACGGCCCGGGCCTCGTCGCGCTCGGCGAGGAGCCCGTCGGCCTGGGCCTTGAGGCGCCGGGCGATGTCGCGGGCCTCGTCGGTCGCGCGCTGCTGCGCGGTGAGCGCATCGTCGACGCTCGCGAGCTGCGCCTGGAGGGCGTCGCGCTGCTCGACGGCGAGCGAGAGTGACTCGTCGCGGCGGGCCAGCTCGGCCTCGTTGGCCTGCAGGGCGGCGCGCAGCGTCTCGAGCTGGCGTGGCAGCGCCTCGAGCTGTGCCCTCGCGGCGAGCTCCTCGCGCAGCGTGCCCAGCTCGCGCTGGGCGGCGGCGAGCTCCGCCTCGAGGTCGCCGCGGCCCTCGCGGTCGGTCTCCAGCGCGGAGGCCTGCAGGGTGGCGTCGGTGAGCTCGACCTCGGTGCGCTGGAGCCGCGCCTGGGTGGCCTCGGCCGTGGCGCGGGCGGTGGCCAGCTCCGCCTCGATGGCGTCGAGCCGGGCGCTGGTGTCGGCGAGCTGCTCCTCGAGGGTGGCGACGTGGGCGCTCGCGTCGGCGGCCTCGGCGACGGCACGGTGCTGGACCTCCTGGAGCTGCGCGCGGGCCTCGGCGAGCTGCGCCTCGAGGGCGCCTGCGCCTTCGGCCTGCGCCCGCAGCGCCTCGAGCTCAGCCTCCTTCTCTGCGAGGGCTGCCTCGAGGGCGCCAGCGGCGGCGGCGAGCGCGGTGGCCTTCTCCTGCGCCGCGTCGAGGGCGGGGAGCGGCTCGGCGGCCTCGACGCGGGCGGTCTCCAGGGCGGCGCGGGCCTTCTCGCGATCGGCGAGGGCCTCGAGGGCGTGCGCCTTCTCCACCTCGAGGGCGGCCGTGAGGCGGGAGACCTCTGCCGTGAGGCGCTCCTCCTCGCGGGCGAGCGCCTTCTTCTCGTCGGAGAGGATCTTCGCGCGCTGCCGCGCCTCGTCTCGCTCGGAGGTCACCGTGCCGTTGAGCTCCTCGAGCTCGTGTCGCACGGCGTGGAAGGTGCTGCGCAGCCGCTCGAGCTCGCCGCTGAGCTTGAGCACCTGCGCCTCGTCGACCGCGATGACGCCGACGTCGCGGCCGTCGGCGAGGCGGCGGCTGGCCTTCGCGAGCCTCGTGGTGCCGTCGGGGGTGACGTCGAAGGCCACCTTGAGGGTGCCGACGCCGGGCGCCTCGACGATGAGGCCGAGGGCGGTGGGCTCGACGCAGAGGCCGACGTCGATGCGGCCGGCGTCGCTCTCGGCGTGGACCCCGGCGTCCCAGGCGTCGGGCGCGGTGGTGTGGCTGGTGATGGAGGCTCGGTGGGGCGAGTCGGCCATGGGCGGCAGCGTAGCGCGAAGGGGCGGGCGGGCCCGCTTTTGCGCCGGGGCAGACAGGGCGGGGCGGAGGCGGTAGAGGCCGGCCCCCTATGGCCTCGCCCCTCCGCTACGAGCTCGTCGCGTCAGCCCCGTCGGGGGCGCGCGCGGGCCTCCTCCACACCCGCCGGGGGGCCACCCCCACGCCCACCTTCATGCCGGTGGCGACGCACGCCCACGTGCGCGGCCTGTCGATGGACGAGGTGGCGGCCTCGGGGGCGTCGATCTGCCTGTCCAACACGTACCACCTGCTCCTGCGGCCCGGCGTCGAGGTCTTCGAGCGCTTCGGCGACGTGCACCGCTACATGCAGTGGAGCGGCGGAGTGCTGACGGATTCGGGCGGCTTTCAGATCTTCAGCCTCCCGGGCCTGCGGGAGATCGGCGAGGCGGGCGCGCGCTTCCGCAGCCCCTTCGACAACCAGGCGCACCTGTTGTCGCCGGAGACGAGCATCGCCACGCAGCAGGCCATCGGCGCGGACATCATGATGGTGCTCGACGTCTGCATCCCCTCCACCTCGGCGGAGCCCCAGACGCGGCAGGCCATGGAGATGACGCACCGCTGGGCCCTGCGCTCGCTCGCGGCGCGCGACGCGAAGGACACCGGCCAGGCGATCTTCGCCATCGTGCAGGGCGGCGTCTTCCCCGAGCTGCGCACGGCGAGCGCGGGCTTCCTCACGCAGCACCCCTTCGACGGCTTCGCCATCGGCGGCCTCGCGGTGGGTGAGTCGCGCGAGCTGCTCTACTCGATGACGGCCCACACGGCGCCGCAGCTCCCGGTCGATCGGCCGCGCTACCTCATGGGCGTGGGCACCCCCATCGACCTCGTGGAGTGCGTCAACGCCGGCGTAGACATGTTCGACTGCATCATCCCCACGAAGATGGCGCAGCAGGGCTACGCCTACACCTTCGAGGGGCAGCTGCGCATGAGCCGGCTCGAGTTCCAGATGTCCGACGCGCCGCTCGACGCGAGCTGCGGCTGCCCGGTGTGCACGCGCTACAGCCGCGGCTACCTGCGGCACCTCGCGCAGGGCAACCACCACCTCTCGTCGCGGCTCCTGTCGATCCACAACCTGTGGCACTACCAGTCGCTCATGCGGCGCATGCGGCAGGCCCTCGTCGAGGGCCGCTGGGCGGCGGAGTACGCGACGCTCAAGGAGTTGCTCGCGCCGCGCCGGCCCAACGCGCCGCGGCCGACGGGCCAGCGCGACGGCGAGTTCGAGCTCGTCACCACGAAGACCGGCACCCGCGCCGTGCGGCACCTGGGGCACGGCGAGGTGATGCACCCCGTGGGGCCGTGGGAGGAGGCGAACCGCCTCTACGTGGACCAGCTCGGGCTGGAGGCGAAGCTGGCGCTCCCGAGCGAGGAGCCGCTGCGCATCCTCGACGTGGGCCTGGGGGCCGGCACCAACGCCATCGCGGCGCTGACGCGGGCGCAGGGCATGGGCAACGCGCGCCGCCGCCCGCTGGAGATCGTCAGCCTCGAGGTGGACCTGGCCCCGCTGCGGCTCGCGCTCGGCGACCCCGAGGGCTTCCCCTTCGTGCAGCCGTGGAGGACGAGCGTGGAGGCGCTGCTCTCGGGCGACCACCGGTGGGACTCGCCGAGCCTCTCGTGGCGGCTGCTGCTGGGCGACGCGGCGACGTTGATCGAGGAGCTCGACGGCGCCTTCGATCTCGTCTTCTTCGACCCCTTCAGCCCCGAGTCGAACCCCTCGCTGTGGACGGTGGAGTTCCTCCGCAGCGTGCGCGCGCGGGCCGTGCGCGACGGCGCGATGCTGGCGACCTACAGCGCGGCGACACCCACGCGGGTGTCCTTCCTCCTCGCGGGCTTCTACGTGGGGCAGGGCATGTCCACCGGCACCAAGGGCGAGACGACGGTGGCGGCGACGCAGGCGGGCCTGGTGCAGCAGCCGCTGGGGCCGCGGTGGCTCGAGCGGTGGCAGCGCTCGTCGTCGCGGCACCCGCACGGGGCCGAGCTCACGGCGGAGCTCGAGGAGGCCGTACGGCGGCACCCGCAGTTCGGCTGACGCTCGCTACAGCCAGCCCAGCACGGCGCGCTCGAGCAGGAGAATGCCCAGGCCCGCCGCGAGGCTCAGCACCGTCACCGGCGCGCCGACGCGGAGGTACTGCCAGAAGGTGACCTTCACGGTGTCCTTCGCGCCCTCGAAGACGATGAGGTTGGCGACGGAGCCGATGAGGGTCAGGTTGCCCGCGAGGGTCGAGGCGAGGGCCAGCACCTGCCAGCCGAGCTCCGGGTCGTTCATGCCCGGCACCCAGACGCGCGCGAGGATGACGTAGGGCACGTTCGAGAAGAGGTTCGACGCCACGAGCGAGAGGGCGGTGAAGCCGACGGTCTCGGCGAGCGGGCTGCCGGTCATGAAGGGCGCGAAGAGCGCGTGCATGGCCTGGGTCCAGCCCTCCTTGTTGACGCCGTGCACGACGATGAAGAGGGAGGCGAAGAAGAGGAGCAGCGCCAGGTCGACCTTCGCGTACTGCTCGCGCGGGTCGACGCCGGCCAGCACCATGATGAGGCAGGCGCCGACGAGCGCGCTCCAGGCCAGCGGGAGCCCGACGAAGAAGGCGACCAGCACGCCGGCCACCACCACGCTGCAGATGACGACGAGGCGAAGGTCCATCGGCGGGGGCGGGCCGTCGGGGTGGATCTCCCGGTGCGGCAGCTCGTGCCGGTAGGTGAAGAGCAGCACCGCCGCCACCACGGCCATGGCGGCGAGGGCGGGCAGGAGCATGAAGGCGAAGAAGTGCCCGTAGGTCATCTGGGAGGCCACGCCGATGAGCATGTTCTGCGGGTTGCCGGTGAAGGTGGCCACGGAGCCGGCGTTCGAGGCCATGCACAGCCCGAGGAGGTACGGCAGCGGCGGCAGGTTGGCGCTGCGCACGAGCATCAGCGTGAGCGGCGTCAGCATGAGGCAGACGGTGTCGTTGACGAGGAAGGCCGACAGCACGCCGCTGATGGCCACCAGGCCCACGAGCAGGCCCTTCGGGGTGCGGGTGGCGCGCAGCACGTAGTACGCCGACGCGCGGAAGAAGGCGGCGCGCGTGAGGTAGGTCGAGATGAGCATCATGCCCAGCAGGAGCACGATGGTGTCGAGGTCCACCGCGCCGGCTACCTCGTCGGGGGCCACGACGCCGAGGGCCACCATGGCCGTGGCGCCCACCAGCGCGGCCGCGGTGCGGTCGAGGTTGATGAAGGGCAGCTGGAACCCCGCCAGGAAGACGTAGGTCAGCAGGAAGATGGCGAGGGCCATGGGCGCTTCAGCGGCCCTGGGCGAGGCGCCGTACCACCACGCCGGCGAGCTGCATGCCGAAGATGGAGGTGACGAAGGCCACCGAGCCGTCGATCTGGTTGCGGTGCTCGCAGGAGTGGAACTCGTTGTCGCCCTGGGGGCAGACGCAGAGGAAGCCGCCGTGGGCCTCGTCGTAGGCGACGGCCACCGGGTCGCGGCGCGGCTCGATGGAGAAGACCGCGGTGATGCCCGTCGGCTTGTTGGTGTCGAGGCCGTACTTGCGCTTGAGGAGCTTGCGCACGTCCTTGGCGAAGGGGTCCATGTGCGTCTCACACAGGTCCTCCACGCGGATGTACGTCGGGTCGAGGCGGCCGGCGGCGCCCATGCTGCTCACCACGGGGATGCCGCGCTGCACGCAGGCGTGGAGCAGGTGCAGCTTGGCCTTCATGTTGTCGATGGCGTCGACGACGTAGTCGTAGGGCTCGGCGAGCAGCTCGGCGGAGATCTCTTCCCGGTAGAAGTCCACCACCGGCGTCACCGAGACGTCGGGGTGGATCGCCTTGCACCGCTGCGCCATGAGCTCGGCCTTGGGCTTGCCGACGGCGCTGACGGTGGCGTGGAGCTGTCGGTTGGAGTTCGTCACGCACACCTTGTCGAAGTCGACGAGCGTGAGGTGGCCCACGCCGCTGCGCACCAGGCCCTCGACGGTGTAGCTGCCCACGCCGCCGAGGCCGAAGACGGCCACCCGCGCGTTCGCCAGGCGCTGCATACCCGCGTCGCCGATGAGGCGAGCGGTGCGATCGAAGCGGCGGTGCAGCTTCCACGGCTTCGGGAGGGGCGCCTCAGGGGCGGCGGGCAGGGGCGCGGCGGGGTCGAGCTGCATGGGGCGGCCCTTGTGCACGAAACCGCGGGGTCGCCGCAAGTCAGCGCCCGAAGAACCGCCGGGCGTTGGCGGTGGTGAGCGCCGCCACCTCTTCGGCCGGCGAGCCCAGGGCGCGCGCGAGGGCCTCCACCACCAGCGGCAGCCAGGCGGGCTCGTTGCGCTGGCCGCGGTGAGGGTGGGGCGCCTGGTCGGGCGCGTCGGTCTCGACCATCAGCAGCTCGCGCGGCACCACCGCCAGCGCCTCGAGGGGCCGGCGGGCCTCGAGGAAGCTGATGGGGCCGGCGAACGAGAAGTGGCACCCGGCGCGCACGTAGAGCGGCGTCAGCTCGGCAGACCCCGAGTAGCTGTGCAGGAGCAGCCCCGCCTCGGGCACGGCGTTGGCCTTGAGGTACCGCTGCAGGTGCGGGTGGGCCCGGTAGCAGTGCACGAGCAGGGGCAGGCGGTGCTTCCGCGCCAGCGCCACGTGCGCGTCGAAGACACGAAGCTGCCGCTCCATCGGGGCCCCCGCCTCCGAGGGGCCGTCGAGGCCGCACTCGCCGACGGCGATGGCGCCGCCCCGGCCCAGCAGCTCGTCGAGGCGCTCGAGGTGCCGCGCGTCGTCCGCCGGGTCCAGCTCGGGCAGCAGCTGCGGGTGGATGCCCAGGGCCACCTGCACGCGCGCGTCGCGGGCGGGCCACTCGAGGAGCGGCTCCCAGCTCGACGGCCCGATGGCCGGCACCACCAGGCCCGTGAGGCCGGCGGCCCAGGCCCGCGCCAGCACCGCCTCGCGGTCGGCGTCGAAGCGGGGCACGTCGAGGTGGCAGTGGGTGTCGATCACCAGTTCGGCGTGACGCCCTCGGCGGCGGCCTTCGCCACGAGGCGCTGGTGCTCGGCGGCGTCCACGGCGGTCGCCTCGTCGATGAGCATCTGCGGCACGTCGGCCTCCACCCGGTACTTCCGCTGGAGGCGCGGGTTGTACAGGTGCTGCTCCGAGGCGAAGTAGAGCAGCGGCCCCTTGTCTTCCGGGCACGCGAGGATCTCGAGCAGCTTCGGGTCGAGCGGCATGCGAGCGACCTAGTGCACCCCCCTCGCGAAGGCCAGCCTGCGCGCGCCCAGCTTCTGGGTGCCGTGGCCAGCCTCCCCGGTTAGACAGGCCGCCCCGTGGCGACACCGCGACCAGTGACGAACGTCAGGTCTCTCGGCTATCTGCCGGCTGGCGTGAGACGTGCGGGCACATGGCTGGTGGCGGTGGTGTTGGCGTCGGCGCCGGCCCTCGCCTTCGAAGAGACGGTGCGCCGCCAGGAGGTGGACGCGGGCGTGCACGTGCCGGTGCTGACGAAGGCGCCCGAGCTGACCCGCTTCGTCGACGCG